>NZ_JBGCAQ010000020.1:0-208074 GCF_041261405.1 Streptacidiphilus sp. EB103A
GCCCGGTGCCTGGAGACAGGCACGCCGGGTGCGGGAGGCGGTCCGGGGAAACCCATTGGCGGCAACGCCAGCAGGGCGCCCTGGGCCGACCTCACAGCCAGGTAGGCCGACGGGAAGTCCTTCAGGTTGGAAGTGACGATCACCTGAGCTCCCGCCTTGATGGCCGCCGCAAGGACATGCCGATCGTCTGGATCCGGGAGCTTCAGGCCCTCAATGAGCGGTTCATGGCCCGTGATCAGGCAATCGCGGATCGCCGCGTTCATGCGCTCGCGGAGCACACGCCGCCTGCTCTCCTCGATCGGCCGCGCGGCCAGGGCCCGGTCAACCTCATCAAGAATCTGCTCCGTCCACCTGGCTTGCATGATCCGGGCCTGGCCAACCCGAATGAGCAGGTCGCGAAGAGTGTTGGGGTAGAGCACACACGCGTCGTAGACCACTACGAATGCCATCGGTCAGTCCAGTCCCAACTCCTGGTCGAGTCGCGTGAGTTCGTCAGCGGCGTCCTTGCGCCTGCTGTCGTCTTCGCGCAGGTAGCCCATGACGTCCTCAAAAAGGATTCGGCGGTGCCGGCCGACAAGCCTGAACGGGATCTCTCCGCGTTCCAGCAGCCCGATGAGGAACGGACGTGAGACGTTGAGCATCTCAGCCGCCTGCTGTGTCGTGACCTCTGCATTGACCGGCATGAGCTGGACACCCTGCCCCGCCGCCAGGGCAGCCAGGATCGCCGCGAACATCTCGACAGTCGGCCTGGGCAACACCAACGGATCGTCGGACCCGACCTCACCGCGGATGGTGACGTCGCCGCCGGATCCTCCGGTATGCGCCAGGTAGTCCTTGATCCGACGCAGTGCCCGCGCGGCGTCGCCGCTGTCGACGACTCCAGGCGAGATCTTGCGGCCCTCCGTTGCGGAAGCCATGGCGTACCTCCTTCGACTCCTATTCGCATTATTCGCAACAAACGAAGCATACGCAATGCTTCCACATGTTCGCCTCGGATCCACTGAACCTCGTCAGCTTCACTCAGACGAGTGGGCCCACCCCTCCGAGTCCGCTCTTCCGAACCGCCGAATCCAGGATCAGCGGAGACGCTTCCGTTGCACGCTGACACCGACGGCCTGCCGGAAATGCTCAGGCCGAACGTACGTGTGGCAGCCCACCACCCCACCTTCCGGCACGTCGACGGGCTGATCGACTGCTGGGAACTGATCGACCTCGCCGAGTTCGAGCAGAAGCTCCACTCGGGCTGGGTCGCCACCTCGCTCGAAGAGGGGCAAGGGCCTCGGTCCGCCACGTAGCGGCCGGCCCTCTGCCGCCGCCGGCACGGGATCGAGACCATCATCGACGAGGGCTTCCGGGTCCGGGCTTTCAAGCCGCTAGGGCACAATGCGGCGCAGTCAAAGATCATCCAGTCAGGTTGCTGGCCGGCTAAACTCAATAGCCAGCCAACGGCCAGTAGTGACAGGCTCGGCAGCATGACCTATGGAATCGAGCTCCACCCCGCCCGATGAGCGCGCAGGCCGGGGATGAAACCCCCGCCCCTTGGCCCTCCCTGTATTCATACGCGCTGGGCCTGTACGAATCGCAACCCGACGGTCGACTGCCCAAGCGTGGTTACCCCTTGCCGGAGCAGCCCCCGCAGAAGCACGGAAATCTGGGTTGGCGCGAAGCCAAAGCCAGTGTGCGCGTGGCTCTCACTCCCCTGCTGTCCGATCCGGACACGGCCCGCGCGGCCGACGAGGTCCACAGCAAGCTTCATGAGCTGGGAGTTGGGGACCGTCACATTCATGGGGCAATGGCCGATCTACCCCTGGACGACACAGCTGCGGCCCGTGCTCTTGGTCGTCGTCTTGCGCGCACCGGTACCAGCACGCCGGCCGTAAGCGTCGGCATCGCCCTCCTTGGCCGACTCGGGGAACCGGAGGACGTGCCCTACCTCAAGGTCCTCGGCCTACTGCGGGTCCTCACTCGCCCCGCGGTGGAAGCTCTCACCACCCTCGACTGCCCGACAGCAGCCCTCGTCTGGTTGGCCGACCGCGCAAGCCACCCGGCGCTACGCCACCTGATCGACGCCATCGCCTCACGCAACGACGACGAGGCACGCAACTGGCTGCTCAGCGCCCCCCTCGGCTCCGGTGCCGTCGGACCCTCAACCGCCCGCAGAATCGCCGAGGCCATCCAGCTCTCCGACGTGCTCAGCGAGGAGCAGGTCGACCCCCAGGTAGTGGCACAGGCCGGGCGCCTCCTTGCTCGGATGACAGGGCTGCGCGACTACCAGCCCGAGATCCTCAGCTACCAGCAGGCCACCACCGCCTACCGCGCCGTCATCGCACGCGCCACCCATCTGCCCCCGACGCTGGACCATTACGCCATCCTCCTGTCCCTGGCCCTCGACCTGCACAGCGGCCCCAGCGTGCTCCTCGACTGGCAACCGGAGCAGCGGAAAGCCCTTCTGGACGTTCTGGAAGGGATCCTGAGTACGCCGTCCTGGGCAGCCGTCCCGGAGCTCGAACCCGAAGATCCCGGCGAACGCCGCCGTGTCCACTGGGTGCGGCGCGCGGCGAAGCAACCCTTCAACCACCCGACGGCCTCACGGCTCCGGGTCGAGGCCACCGTGCGGGACCCCGCGGACCCGGACACGGTCGAGGTACGCCTGTTGCTCGACGGCCGGCCCCTGGTGCCCGAGGCATTCGGCAAGGGCCCGGCCAACTCCCCCGAGTACCTTCTCGACAGCGGCCGTCTGCGAGCCACAGCCGAAGCCCGGGAGGTACAACTCGCGGAGGCATACTGCACCGAGGGCTGCTGCGGCGCGCTCTACGTGACCATCTGCCGGGAACGCGACCAGGTCGTGTGGCGTGACTGGCGCCGCCCGCCTACGCGACACACCCGCGCAGAGCTCTCCGAGTACCGCTTCGAAGCGGTAACCTACGACGCCGAGATCGAGCGGGCCGAGAACGACCGGTCCTGGGCCTGGCCGGCACGGCTTACCGCCCGACTGATCGCCGCAGGACTCCGCGACCAGCCGGATCTCCTCACACGATGGGACAGCCGGGTCGGCTGGATCGGCACCGACTTCCTCGAGACGGATACGACCACGGTGTCCTTCACCTACTGGCCGGGCCTCGCCGCTGGACAGCAGGACAAGCAGGGCCCCTGGCTGCAGTTCATCTGGAGCGTCCCCGACGACGGCACACCTCCCGAGATCCAAGCCGCCGCAATGCTGCGCCGACTCGTCGAGCAGGACCCGAAGACCTACGCAGAGGTCCGTGGCGGGAGCGCTTCGCACGCGGAGGCACTCGGATTTCTCTGGCCCGAAGCAACAGGCTCAGGGGACACCTGCTGACAGAGCTCATCGGCAGCGCCGTCCCCGCTCCCAGAGCACTTCCAGGGCACACGGTAGCCGGCCACCAGCTCTACTGCCTGATGTGGCCCTGACCTGCTGCGTCGGCACGTGCCACAAACTGTCGCAACCCCAGCATCGTCAAGTCTCGCGCATGAGTTGATCACGTCAGGCAGAATGCTGGCGACATCGCGAAGCCTGACTGGAGGACTGCGGCGAGATGGCCGAGACGTCTGCGTTACCCACGGATGAGCTGCACGACGAGTCCGACGAGGTCGAGGCGGCCGGCCCGGAACGGCTGATCTACTTCTCGGACGCCGTGATCGCCATCGCCATCACCCTGCTTGCGCTGGAGCTGCCGGTCCCGGCCGAAAATGTCCACGGCAACGGCGGCGTCCTGCACTTCATGCGCGACCACCTGACCGAGTATCTGGCGTTCCTGATCAGCTTCACGGTAGTCGCCATGCACTGGCTCTTCCATCAGCGCCTGTTCCGCTACGCGAAGGGGCTGACGGGTGGCGCGGTCCGATGGAACCTGCTGTGGCTGCTCATGATCGTCATCATGCCTTTCGCAACCAAGCTGCTGACCAGCAAGGCCGACGCGTTCCAGGTCCAGTTCATCACGTACGCGACCGTCCAGGTTCTGGCGGGTCTGTTCCTCTGGCAGGCCTTCTCCGCACTGCAGCGGTCCGGGCTGCTGCGAGCGCACACCCCGCCCTTGGTGATCAGCGACACCCTGTCCTGGATCGCCGCAGTGATCCTGACGTTCGCGGCGTCGATACCCGTCGCCCTGGTCACCCACTCGGCCTCGCTGTGCTGGATGCTGCTCCCAGCGGTCCGCTTCGCCCTGCGCTTCGTCCGCCCGGGACCCCGCTGACTCACCTTGCCTTCGCGAGGTAGACGGTGTTGGCCGCCTCGCGCTGCTGCAGGGGGTTGTCGAAGGTGACGATCTCCGCCCGCACCTCGGCGAAGACCTGGGCCAGCGCCGCCATGAACTCCTGGTCGGGCGGGTCGTTGGACCAGAGTGCGAACACGCCGCCGGGGTGGAGCCCCTCGGCGAGGCGGCGCAGGCCCGTCGGTTGGTAGAGGTCGGCGTTGCCGGGGTGCAGGAGGTGGCGCGGCGAGTGGTCGATGTCGACGACGATGGCGTGGAAGCGCCGGTCGGGGTCGGCCGGGTCCAGGCCCGTCCCGTCCCGGACCATCGCGAAGAAGTCGCCCTGCACCAGTCGGCAGCGCGGGTCGGAGGCGAGTCCGGAGGGGATCAGCTCGCGCCGGTGCCATTCGATCACCTCGGCGAGCGCGTCCACCACGACCAGCGAGCGCACCGCCGGGCTCTCCAGCACAGCCTGGGCGGTGCAGCCCAGGCCGAGGCCGCCGACGACCACATCGAGGGTCATCTCCGCAAGGCCCTCCGGGTCCGCCAGTTCGGCCAGGGCCAGGCGTCCGAGTTCCAGCTCGGCGACGGTGAACAGGCTCGACATCAGGTACTCGTCGTTGAGCTTGATCTCGTAGACGTCCCGGTCCACGCCGCCCACGTCGGGGTAGCGACGGCGGCGCAGCGCGAGCTCACCCAGGGCCGTCCGGCGCCAGTCGAGCTCCTGAAAACGCACACTCACCTGTTCTCCCTCGTCCGTCCTGGGTACAGCTTGGCACTGCGCGGCGCCGCTCAGGCGTCCTCGGCGTCGACCACGGCGAAGCCGACGCCCTTGCAGGTCCCGCACAGCGCTCCGCCGGACACGCCGTCGCCGTGGCACTCGCCGCACAGCCCGTCGTGCCACAGCGTTCCGTCGAGCGCCAGGTGCGGCTCCGGGTAGTGCGTGTCGGCCAGCACGCACTCGACCTGCGTGAGCGCGTGTCGTCTGAGGCACAGGTCCCGTCCGGGACGCCGCCATCCACTGTCCGCTTCAGCCATGTCACCGCTCCTGCCACCCGCCACTGGGTCCATCCTTTCCCCAGCTTCGCAGGGGGGTCTGACAACGGCGCGGAAGATCACCGCCGCCGGTATTCCGCTTGAACGTCCGCCTCGACCCGTGTTAGCTCTCATCGTTTGAACCCACTGCCCGTCACGTACCCGGAAGGCTGACCCGCATGGTGCTCGGAGAGCTGGTCAAACTGCGGCCGATGGAGCCGTCGGACGCCGAGGCGCTGTGGCGGTGGAACCACGACCCCGAGGTCATGCGCTGGATGCAGGACGGCTACGCCCAGCCGCTGGCCCAGGTCCAGAAGCGGATGCAGGAGGAGCACCCCCGCAACTCGTACGAGAACGTGCTGTACGGGATCGAGACGCTCCAGGACGGGATGCTCATCGGCCTGGTCCGCCTGAGCGGCGCCGAACCGGAGACCGGTTGCGCCGAACTCGACATCTACCTCGGCGAGAAGGACTACTGGGGACGCGGCTACGCCACCGACGCGATGCGCACGATCTGCCGCTACGGCTTCCAGAAGATGCGCCTGCACAAGATCACACTGACCGTCGTCCCCGAGAACCATGCCGCGCACCACATCTACAAAAAGGTCGGGTTCGTCGAGGAGGGCAGGCTCCGGGAGGTGTTCCGGCGCGACGGCCGGTGGCACGACATGCTGACGATGGGGCTGCTGGAAGGCGAGCTCAGCGACTGAGTCCCGGGAATCCCGGTTCAGTCCGTCGAGCGTCCGAGGTAGGTGAGCGGGCGACCGGGATCTCGTGGAATCCCGGACAGTAGTAGAAGGCCCTGGGACAGTGAGCCTAGGAGCGCTCTCACAAGTGGTTCGCCCACTGTTGCCCTTCCCTCAGCGGTCCACTGCTGTTACTCTGATCTCAGTACGTGAGATTCGCCGCTTCTGGGCGCCCGTACTTCTGAGCACCACCGACTGTCCTCTGACGCAGCCCGTCCTTCTGTGACCGGCTTCCAGACGCAGTCCGCATCAACCACCTTCATCTGCACCGCAGGCCGCGCCGCAGTTCCGGGCGATGTTCGCCGACACCTGCCGCCGCCTGCCTCGCCCTGTCCGCGAGAGGACACCCACACCATGACCACCCTCCTTGAACCCCCAACCAAAACATCCGCATCACCCGAAACACCCGTCACCACCGTCACCGCAGGGGTCTTCGACCTCGCCACCGGCCGCAACGCCACCGGCGGCATCCTGCGCACCAGCGGCTACCTGCCCGGGCCCGGCGACGTGCGGATCACCGCACAGCAGATCCGCCGCTACGGCCTGCGCCGCGGCGACCTGGTCGAAACGGCCGGCGGCGGCATCGTCCGCGTCAACGGCCGGGCGCCCGAACTGGCGCTCAGGCGCCCGCACTTCGCGGACCTCACCCCCGTCCACCCGTACCAGCGGCTGCGACTCGAAACCGGGCCCACAGGACTCACCACCCGGATGATCGACCTGCTCGCACCCATCGGCAAGGGCCAGCGCGGACTGATCGTCGCTCCGCCCAAGGCCGGGAAGACGGCCGTGCTGCAGGCCGTCGCCGACGCCGTGGCCCGCAACCACCCCGAGTGCCGACTCATGGTGCTGCTGCTGGACGAGCGCCCCGAAGAGGTCACCGACATGCGCCGCTCGGTCCGCGGCGAGGTGCTGGCCTCCACCTTCGACCAACCCGCCCAGGAGCACACCGCCCTGGCCGACCTGGTCATCGAGCGGGCCAAGCGCCTGGTCGAAGCCGGGGAGGACGTCGTGCTGCTGCTCGACTCACTCACCAGGCTCTGCCGGGCCCACAACACCACCGCCACCACCGGCAGCGGCCGCACGCTCAGTGGCGGCGTGGACGCCGGCGCCCTGCTGGCGCCCAAGAAGCTCTTCGGCGCGGCCCGCAGCATCGAGGGCGGCGGATCACTGACCATCATCGCCACCGCCCTGGTGGAGACCGGCTCCCGGGCCGACGACTACTACTTCGAGGAGCTGAAGAGCACCGGCAACATGGAGCTCCGCCTCGACCGCACCCTCGCCTCGCACCGCGTCTTCCCCGCCATCAGCCCCGCCCCCAGCGGCACCCGCCGCGAGGAACTGCTCACCACCCCCGAAGAGCTGGACGCGATGCGCCGACTGCGCCGTGCCCTGCAGGCCCAGGGACCGCAGCAGGCCGTCGAGTTGCTGCTGGAACGACTGCGCAACACGGCCGGCAACGCGGAGTTCCTGACCCAGATCCAGCGCACCACCCCCGAGCCCGGCCGCAACACCAGCTCCCGCTGAACCGCCGCTTGTCACATCCGAGTTCAGGCCGACGCCGCGTAGAGCACGTCCCGCAGCCCAGGTACGGCCTCACGGTCGGCCCGCCACACCAGCCGCATCGACAGAGCATGCACCGGCAGATCCAGCCGGACCAGACTGCCCGACTCCAGCTCGGCCCGCACCGCGAACTCGGGCAGCAGCGCGATACCCAGCCCCTGCTGCGCACAGGCCCGGGTCAGCGCCACTCCCCCGGCGCGCACCCGATCCACGTCCGCACCGAGGAGCCGCTCCCCGGCCATCCAGAACGAGCAGGCCGGCGTGGTCACATACAACCGCTCCCCGACCAGGTCCGACCTGGCCAGCCCGGCCACCCCCGCCAGCGGATGCGCCGCACCGGCGACCAGCACCAGCGGCACCGGCTCCAGATCGACGAAGTCCAGCTCCACCGGCGGCAACCGGAACCCCAGCTCACCGAGCGGGCCCTCGGTGTCCAGCAGCAGCGCCGCGTCCAGCACACCGGAGGCGACCCCGGTCAGCAGTTCGTCCCGGGAGGCGTCCGAGCTGATGTCGACCCGCAGTTCGGGACAGCGGTCCGCGAGCCGGGCCAGCATCCCCGGCACATGGGTGGCCGCGATGGTCTCCAGCGCCCCGATCCGCAGCGGCGCCCGCGCGGCGACGACCTCGGCACGAGCCAGCTCGGCCTGGTCCAGCAGCCGCCGCGACCAGACCAGCATCCGGTCACCGGCCGGAGTCAGCGCCATCCCCCGAGGCGCCCGGTCGAACAACGCCACCCCCAACGACCGTTCCAGCGTCCGTATCTGCTCGGAAACGGACGAGGGCGCCATACCCAACGCCGCCGCCGCGTCGGTGACCGTACGGTGGTTGACGACTGCCTCGAAGGTGCGCAGATGCCGCAGTTCCATGGCCGGGCCAACCCGGCGCCACATTCGGATATTCCGAACGCAGCATCAGGCCGCGCCGGTGGAGTGCCCCGAAAACCGGCGCGACAGTGGCGACATGACCTCATCGATCACACCACTCGCCCAACCGGCACCCGCAAGGACACCCCCACCGGGCCGCCGCCGAGCCCTGCTCGGCATCTCCACCGCCTACTTCATGGTCCTCATCGACACCACCGTCCTGTCCGTCGCCGAACCCGATCTGGCCCGCTCCCTGGGCAGTTCGACCGCCGGACTGCAGTGGGCCTTCACCGGCTACACCGTGGTCTTCGCCGCCCTGCTGCTCTCCGGCGGCGCGATCAGCGACCGCTTCGGCGCACACCGCGCCTTCCGCACCGGCATCGCCGTCTTCGGCCTCGGCTCGCTGCTCAGCGCCTTCGCCCCGAACCTCTGGACGCTGGTGCTGCTGCGCGGAGTCCTCGGAGCCGCCGCAGCAGCAGCCGTCCCGGCCACACTCTCCATCATCACCAGGCTCTACCCGGTACCCGCCGAACGGGCCAGAGCCGTCGCCACCTGGGCCGCCATCAGCGGCAGCGCAATGGCCTGTGGCCCCCTGCTCGGCGGATTCCTGGTCGAACTGGACGGCTGGCGGGCAGTGTTCCTGATCAACGTCCCCCTGGCAGCACTCACCCTCGCACTCACCACCGGAACCCTGATCCAGGCCCCGCGCGGCCGCACCGCCATCGACTGGCCGGCCCAACTCGCCGCCTGCGCAACACTGGGACTGCTGACCGACGCACTGATAGCCCTCGGCTCGGGCTCAACGCTCCACGCCGCCTACTCCGGCACCGCAGCACTGGCCCTCGCCGTACTACTGGTCCGACTGGAACGGCGCAGCACCGCCCCGGTGATCTCCGCCGCACTGCTCCGAGCCCCGGGCATACCCGGGCTGCTGCTCGCCGGAGCCGCGGTCAACTTCGCGATGTCCGGCATGATCTTCGTCCTGCCCCTCCTCCTGCAACAGCAATGGCAACTCACCCCCCTGATGACCGGCCTCGCCTTCCTCCCGATGTCCCTCCCGCCCTCCGTCAACCCGCTCCTCACCGGCAGAATCGTGGCCCGGATCGGCCCCGCCAAACCGGTGCTGGGAGGACTCCTCCTGCTGGCCGCCGGCAGCCTGGCCTTCGGCGCCGCCATCCTCGTCGGCGCACCGTACGCGGGTCTGACGGTAGGCCTGCTCTGCTGCGGCTTCGGGGTCTCCTTCGCCCTCCCCGCACTGGTCGCGGCAGTGGTGACGACAGCCCCCGAGGGCACCGCCGGAGCAGCCGGCGGACTCCTCAGCTCAATCCGCCAGGTAGGAGCAACCATCGGAGTCGCGGCCATGGGCGCCTTTGTGACGGTAGGTCACCCCGGCACCGCTCCCTCCGCCTCCACCCACCCCCTGGCCTTGGCGGAACTGATCCCGGCCGCGGCCTGCGCCCTGTCGGCCCTGCTGGTGGCCCGCCACCGCAAGGTCACTACCTTGGGCCGATGACGACCAGACATCTCACCTTCGACCGCCTGCACAACTTCCGTGACCTGGGCGGCTACGCCGCAGCAGACGGCCGTACCGTGCGCTGGGGTCGGCTCTACCGCTCCGACTCGCTCGGCAAGCTCACCCCGGGCAGCGCCGACCACGACCGCTTTCTGGCCCTCGGCGTCCGCACGGTCATCGACCTCCGCTACCCGTGGGAAATCGAGCGCGCCGGCCGGGTCCCCGAGCAACCCGGTCTCGACTACCACAACCTCAGCATCGAGCACCGACCCTACGACCAGGCCGCGATCGACCCGACCGTCGACCCCTGGCGCCACCTCGCCGACCGCTACGCCGAAGTCATCGAGGACGGCGTGCAGGAGATCCGCCAGGCCCTGCACGTGATCGCCGCCGCAGACAGCCCCGACAGCGGCCCGCTGGTGTTCCACTGCGCCTCCGGCAAGGACCGCACCGGCCTGATCGCCGCCCTGGTGCTCACCCTCCTCGGCGTAGGCGAGGACGACATCCTCGCCGACTTCGCCCGCACCGAACTGGCCACCGACCGCCTCCTGGCCGACTACCGCGCCACCCACCCGGATCGCCACCACATCTGGCCCAGCTACGGCCGCGCCCCAGCCACGGTCATGCGCCACGTCCTCAACGACCTGACCGCCACCCACGGCTCCGTCCACACCTACGCCACCGACCGCCTGGGCGTGGACGCCGCATTGGTAACGGCGCTGCGGGAGCGGTTGCTGGAGTGAGGGGGTGACAGCGAGGACGCCCCACGCTTGCAACGGCAGCGTGTGGTGATGCGACTGGCCCGCCGTCTCCCGGGCTCACGCCCGGACAGAAGCGGCTCCGCCGCGCGACAAGGGCCGGGGGTGGGGCCGCTCTGGCGCGGAGCGCTTGGCGGTGGGCGGGGGCGGCGCTCCACGCGTGCAACGGCAGCGTGTGGGGGGCGTGCTGGGCGCCGTCTCCCGGGCTCCGCCCGGACAGACGCGGCTTCCTCCCCAAGCACTTCGTGCAGGGGATACCCCATGCGCGACAAGGGCTGGGGGCGGCCCGGGTCCGGCGCGGAGCGTGCGGCGGGGGCGCGGGGCTGGGCGAGTTCACCGTTTTGGGGTCACTCGACCTACTTTGGGGTCACTGCCTTGACGTCATATCGGACATAGCGGTCACATTTCGTCGGACGAGTGACCCCAAAGTAGGTCGAGTGACCCCAAAATCGGATGCATCACTCGAACCGGGGTCACTTTCGGGGCAAGGTGTCACTTGATCTTGCCCTTATGCCCGATTCATCCCGATGCTCGCGTACCAAAAGAGCCCCGGCGTACCAAAAGTGACCCTGGTTCAGCCAAAGACACACCGGAGGAACGTTTCTGCACCCCCGGCACCGGCGCGCCACCCGGCAACGCACGCCCCACCACCCCCTCCCCTCCGCGCAGTTGGCCGCGAGCGGAGCGAGCCACCCCAGCCCGGGACCGACCGACGTGCCCCACGGAGGCGACGGACGGCCAGCGGGAGCGAGCGCGCACGTCGGAGACGGGGTCGAGACGGGGGCTCGGCCGCAAGAGGCATCCCGAACCCCGCCGACCCGCCCCGCCTCCCCCGACCCCGACCCCCACAACTGGAAAGAGTGTTGACAGTTCATTGGTCTAGTCCAAAGATTGTCAATGTCCAGCCACAGGTCTCCACCAGTCACACCCCCACAGGAGAGCCCGCATGAGACGTACGACATCACCGTCCACCCCCCTACGCTCCCTCCTCACCAGCGCACTCGCCATTGCCGCCGCGACGGCGAGTGCGATGGTCGGCGGGGTCGGGACGGCGCAGGCGGCAGGTACCGGGACCCCACTTCCCGCGCATGTCTTCGCGCCGTACTTCGAGGCGTACAACGGCAGCAGCCTCACCTCGCTGTCGAGCCAGTCCGGCGCCAACTACCTCTCCATGGCCTTCATCCAGACCACCAGCGCCGGCTCCTGCACCGCCGACTGGAACGGCGTCAGCAGCACGCCCATCGCCGCCGCCAACTTCGGCAGCGACATCAGCGCCATCCAGGCCAAGGGCGGCGACGTGATCCCCTCGTTCGGCGGTTACACCGCCGACCACACCGGGACGGAGATCGCCGACAGCTGCACCGACGTCAACGCGATCGCCGCGGCGTACGAGAGCGTGATCACCACCTACAACGTCACCCGGATCGACCTCGACACCGAGGACAACTCGCTCACCAACACCGCCGGGATCGACCGCCGCAACAAGGCGATCGCCCTGGTCGACGCCTGGGCCGCGAGCAACGGGCGGACCGTGCAGTTCTCCTACACCCTGCCGACGACCACCAGTGGCCTGGCGTCCACCGGCCTCGCCGTGCTCCAGAACGCGGTGCAGAACAATGCCCGCGTCGACGTCGCCAACATCATGACCTTCGACTACTACGACGGCGCCACCCACGAGATGGGCAATGACGCCGAAAGCTCGGCCACCGGTCTCTACAACCAGCTCGCCACCCTCTACCCGACCAAGACCGCCGCCCAGCTCTGGGGCATGATCGGGATCACCCTGATGCCCGGCATCGACGACTACGGCGCGGCCGAGACCACCACCGTCGCCGATGCGAAGAACGTCGAGAGCTGGGCCGCCGGAAAGGGTCTGGCCAGTCTGTCCTTCTGGGCGCTGCAGCGGGACAACGGCGGCTGCGTCGGCACCGGCGGCTCCGACTCCTGCTCCGGAATCGCCCAGAGCGCCTGGGACTTCAGCCATGCGCTGGAGCCCTTCACCAGTGGCGGCAGCACCGTCCCGACCAATGACTTCTCGGTCGGCGTCGCCCCCGGCTCGGGCACGGTCGCCGAAGGGGCCTCCACCACCGCGACGGTGAGCACCGCGGTCACCTCCGGCAGCGCGCAGTCGGTCAGCCTCAGCACCAGCGGGGCCCCGACCGGCGTCACCGCCAGCCTCAGCCCGGCCTCGGTCACGGCGGGCGGCTCCGCCACGCTCACCCTGACCGCCTCGGCCACGGCCGCCGCGGGCACCTACCCGATCACGGTCACCGGCAGCGCGGCCTCCGGCAGCCACGCCGCGACCTACTCGCTCACGGTCACCGGCACCGGCGGGGGCGGGGGCGGCGGTTCCGGCTCACTGGTGAACGGGACCTTCGAGACCGGCAGCCTCAGCCCGTGGACCTGCCAGTCCGGCGGCGCCGTGGTCAGCTCCCCGGTCCACTCCGGCAGCCACGCGCTCCAGGTCGTGCCGACCGCGTCGCAGACCGGCCAGTGCGGCCAGACGCTGACGCTCGCGGCCAACCACAGCTACACACTGAGCGGTTGGGTCCAGGGCAGCTATGCCTACCTCGGCGTCAGCGGCGGGGCCACCGCCAGCACCTGGGCCAGCGGCACCGGTTGGACCAAGCTGACGGTGCCGTTCACCACCGGCTCCAGCGGGACCGTCACCGTCTACGTCCACGGCTGGTACGCCCAGGGCAACGTCTACGCCGACGACCTGACGGTCAGTTGACAACGGTCAGATAGCAGCGGTCAGTTAGCAACGGTCGATCAACAGCGGCCCGTCAGGACCGCACCGGAACGTTCAGCTGCACCGTGCCGGCGATGCCGAACATCAGCATCACCGGTACGGTGCCGCCGGCCTTCTGGCCCGCGGCCCTGACCGCCGCGGCGGCGCCGGCCGGCAGCACGATCGAGGGGTCCTTCACATCCGTCGGGGCGCCGAAGGCGGTGCTGGTCCCGGAGTCCAACCGGATCCCCGCCGTGGACAGCAGTCCCTCCCCAGCCGGCCCGCCGTTCAGCTGCGCCTGACCGCCGTCCACGGTCACCAGCCCGAGGTGCTCGGTGACCGGGCCCTTGTTGTCCACGGTGAACTGCAGGCTCGCCTTCCCCGACGCCGGGTCCAGCCGGAGCGTGGCCCCGGTCAGCGCCAGGTCCACGTTCCGCGCCTGCACGCTGTACGACACCCCGTCCGGGCCGCTGCTCAGCGTGGTCTGCGCCGACCCCGGCGCCGCCCGCTGGACCCCGTCCGACCCGTTGGCCGAGCAGCCGGCCAGCAGGCCCGCCGACAGCACGGCGGCCAGCGCGCCGACCGCGAGCAGCAGGCTGCGGGGGGATCTCCGTGGGTATCGCATCCTGTCAGTATGGTCCCCCGATCTGGGCAGCCCTCAGCGGGCCCCGGCGGGGGCGGCGACGGGTGCCCCGGCGGGTGCGGCGGCGAGCAGGCCGTGCTCCTCCGCCGCGTTCCACTGGCTCTTACCGGTCGGGTACCAGCGGCCCTCGCTCTCGCGGACCATGCCGTACTTCAACAGCCCGCTGACGTGCCTGCCGATGGTCTGCGGCTGGTACCCGACCGTCGCGCTGATCTCCTCGACCGTGGCGCCGCTGCGGTCCGACTCCAGCAGATGCCGCCAGGTGCGCGCCGCGGGGAGCCCGAGTCCGCCGTCCCGCAGCGCCGTCTGGAACAGCGGCCCGACGCCCTCCTCCACCGACGCGACGGCCGCCTCCGCCGCCTCCGCCTTCACCACCTTCGTCACCGGCACCGGCACCGGGACCGGGCCGGCAGCGGACCCGACCGGACGGGGCCTGCGGTTGACGGTGCGGTGCCTGCGCCCCTTCTGGGATTTGCTCATCAGTTTTCCCTGCTTCTGCTAATCGGCTGCATTCTGATAATCGGCCGGGCGCGGACCGGGCAGCAGTACATGCCGACCGGTCCGCGTGGGACGAGGCTCCGGGCATTCCGGTGCCGAACAGCCTTCCTGCCCGGGGCCGGAAACTGCCGTACCGGTAGCGAGGAGGAATCGCCGCCGATAGCACAGTCCCAGCGCCATGGAGCACCCACCGTCACCTGTTGGGTTCAACGAACCCGGAAACAACAGGAAACGGTTGGTGCCGGAACGGGCTCCAAGCCCACGCCGGTTTCGGTCATCCGGCCCAGCAAAGGCACGCGTTCGGGTGAAGGACCGACAAGACCGTTGCGGTCGGGTGGCCTGAGGCGTTGGACCGGCTGACGTTCTATCAAGGACTTCGTGTCAGCCACCCTCATTACGAGAAAGGACTCACGTCCATGAACACCAAGCGCAGCATGTTCGTCGCCGCCGCCGCAGTCAGCATGATCGCCGCTGGTGCCGGTGCCGCCTCGGCCAGCAGCACCGCCACCGGTGCTGCGACCAACTCCCCCGGCGTGCTCTCGGGCAACAACGTCGCCGTGCCGGTCCACGTGCCGGTGAACGCCTGCGGCATCACTGTCGACGTGATCGGCGCGCTGAACCCGGCCTTCGGCAACGACTGCAAGAACATCGGCTGATCTGAGTATCGGTCGACCAGGCCGCGGTGCCAGGTGATCTGAGGTCCCTGCCCTCACGGATCGCACCCGGCCGGGCACGGGCGAGAGGCGGGCCTTCCTTTCCTGGAAAGGCCCGCCTCTCGCCATTCCCACGCCATGGGGCCGTACGTGTGAATGCGCCGTGTCGCACCCGCCGGTCGCGCGGACCGCGCCGAAGTATCACCTGTAGGAGAACACTCCGGGGTGGGCACTGCAGAGAATCCACCACGGATGTTCCGTCACAGTGAAGGAGATCCGCATGGGTTCGATTCGCAAGGCCGCAGTGCTCGTGGGCGCCACCGGCGCCCTGCTGTTCGGAGCCACCGGTGCGGCCAGCGCGGACGCCAACGCCTACGGCGCCGCGTACGACTCCCCGGGCGTGCTGTCCGGCAATGTCGTGCAGATTCCGGTCGATATTCCGATCAACATCTGTGGAAACTCGATCAATGTCCTGGGAGTGGGCAACCCGGCGTTCGGGAACACCTGCATCAACGGCGAGGACGAGCACGGAACGTCGAAGAACGAGTGGCACGCGACCCACTGGGGCCACCACTCCTTCTGGAAGGACGACGAGAGCGACGAGGACTGCGACTAGCAGCCTTCGACCGGGCCCGCCGCATTTCTGCGGCGGGCCCGGTTTCTTCCGTCGAGGTGGAGACAGGAGTCGAACCTGTCTGTACGGCGTTGCATGCCGCAGCCTAACCACTCGGCCACTCCACCGGATATCGCTGACACTCTATCGCGGAGGAGAACTCGGCAACGGCGGAGAATCGCCATTGATTCGACCGAATAGACCGAATCGGCGTAATCCCGGGTGACCGCGAGGGGCTTCGTGCGTTAAGCAGAACATGACCAAGAACCGACTTCTCCTCATCACCGCCGCAGCCGCGTCGATCGTGGCGGCGGCAGCCCCGGGCGCCCAGGCCATGGACTCGAACGCGCCGGCCGCAGTCGCCGGTCTCGCCGGAAAGGCCGCCGGAGCCGCCGTACTGAGGGCCATGCCCCTCGCCTTCAGCGCCGTCGAGGACAAGTTGGGGCAGAAGCTCAACGACGTCCAGGGAACGGTGACCGCCGGAAAGGATGCCGTGGCAGACGTCAACGACCTCGTGAGCTGAGGGAACAGCGCCTTCCACGCCCCACCACACCTGTTCGGCTCACTGAAAGCCCCCAGTCACCCCGCTGGGGGCTTTCGACGGTTCGACGAAACGCAGGGCTCGATAAAGCGCAGGGCTCGATAAAACACAGGGTTCGATAAAACACAGGGTTCGACGAAACGCAGGGTTCGACGAAACGCAGAAGGAGGAACACGGTGGCGAGCGAGGCCCTGTCCCCACCCCGCGCGGTGCGGGCTCCCGATTCCAGAGGCACACCGCTGGCGTTCATGTACCACTCGGTCGACTCCTGTACCGCGGACACCGCGGACCCCTACCGACTGACCGTCAGCCCGCGCCGGTTCGCCGAGCAGATGCGGTGGATCCGCGACAGCGGGAGGCGGGGCGTGTCGATACTCCGCCTGCTGGAGGCCTGGCGGCACGGGCGCGGCGATGACCTGGTCGGGCTGACCTTCGACGACGGCTACGCCGACTTCGACCTGGTGGCGCGGCCGGTGCTGGAGGCGTTCGGTTTCACCGCCACAGTCTTCGTCGTCACCGGTCAGTTCGGCGGCCACAACAGCTGGGACGGCGACGCGCCCCGCAAGGAGCTGCTGAGCCGGCAGCAGGTCGGCGAACTCGCCGAATCCGGAATGGAGATCGGCTGCCACGGCTCGACCCATCGCCGACTTGTCGGTCTCACCGAACGGACTCTGGACTTCGAGGTGGTCCGCAGCCGGGAGGCCCTGGAGCAGGTGATCCAGCGACCGGTCCACGGCTTCTGCTATCCGTACGGCCGGTACGATCGCGCCGCGATGGCTGCGGTCAGGGACTCCGGCTACGGGTACGCCACCGGCGTGGAGCACATCGCCGACAGCGATCGCTGGTCGATCCCGCGCAGCTACGTCGGCGAGCTGGACACCGGTTGGCGGCTCCGGGCCAAGGAGCTCCGGCACCGCCTCCGTACCGTCCTCAGGGCCTCCCGCTGCTGAACGACACCACGACGCAGGAGGCGGCCGTCCGCTCCTGGAGCGGACGGCCGCCTGCCCGAAGAAAGAGCAGTACGGGAGCCGGGAGTCAGCCCGCGTTGGTCCCCGAGTTGCCGAAGGCCGGGTTGAGCACGCCGATCAGATTGGCGGTGTCCCCCACGATGTTGACCGGGACGTGAACCGGGACCTGAACATTGTTGCCGGAGCCGACACCCGGAGAGCAGGAGGCGTCGCCGACCGCGTGCGAGCTGGCGAAAGCCGCGCCGGCGCCACCGGTGATGACACCGGCGGCAGCAACGGTGACCAGGGCACCCTTGACAGCATTCTTCATTACTACTCCATTAATCAGTCTGCATCGGCCGGGCCGCACAGAAAACGGAACGTACGGCGGAACGTACGGCCGCTCACAACAGTTTCGGCGCCGAGGCGTAATTCACCCGGACGTAGCAGTCACCGCCACAGCCGACCACTCCGCTACAAGAGTGGTTGTGTCGCACTCAGCGCATCCACAACGCTTCCCCCGTCGTTCGCACGTTGTCCGATCCGCAGAGGACGGCAGAACACAAAGGACTATCGATGCGCAACGTGATGAAGACCGTGGCCCTCTCCGCCGCCGCTGTCGGCCTGGCCCTGTCCGGCGCCGGTGTTGCGGCCGCCGACTCCACGGCGACGGGAACGGCCTCCAACTCCCCCGGGTTCCTCTCCGGCAACCTGATCCAGGTTCCGGTGCACATCCCGGTCAACATCTGCGGCGACACCGTCAACGTGATCGGCCTGCTGAACCCGGCGTTCGGCAACAAGTGCGTCAACAGCTGACTCGTCGCTGAGCCACTCCGGAGGTCTGCGGCCGACGGCCGCAGACCTCCCGTGCCCACCTCACCAAGAGAGAAGAACATGCAGAACTTCAAGAAGGCCGCCGTGCTCGCGGTCGCCGCTTTCGGAACCGTGCTCGCCGGCGCCTCCGTGGCCTCGGCCGACGCCACCGCCACCGGTAGCGCCAGCCACTCCCCGGGCGTGCTCTCCGGCAACCTGGTCCAGGTTCCGGTGCACATCCCGGTCAACATCTGCGGTGACAGCGTCAACGTGATCGGTGCGCTGAACCCGGCGTTCGGCAACACCTGCGTCAACGAGCCCGACAACTGCTGAGACCTCCCCGAGGCAGTTGACGGTGCCCCCCCGAACGGAACGCCTCGGGGGGGCACCGCTGCCTGCGCCGCACGGAACCGGACCCACGGAATCGGAGCCTTTCCCATGGCAGTAGCACGGATCCTCGCCCTGGCGACCGGGACCACCCTGGTCCTCGGAGCCATGGCCGTCCAGCCCACCATCTGCTCGGCGGCCGACCTGGGCGCCGCCGGCCCCACGATGGCACTCCAGGAGCCGCAGGTGGTCCCCGCACTGGGCGGCCTGACCGGGGCGACCGGCCACACCGTCGGCCCGGTCAAGGACCTGCGCCTGGACCCGATGGCGGCGTCCTCCGCCGACCCGCTGTCGAACGCGGTCGCGCTGCAGCCCGACGGTCCCAAGGACAAGCCGCTCTCCACCGCCCTGCTCACCCAGTCGCTCAGTCAGGGCGGCGGCCTGGGCAGCCTGCCGGTGGTCGGCAAGGCCGCAGCCCTGCTCCCCGGCTGACGGACGCTCACGGACACAGCCGAGAGGGGCCCGACATCCCGTACCGGGATCTCGGGCCCCTCTCCGGTGCGGTCACCGGCTCAGTTCGAGAGCTCCTGCGCTGTCGCGTCGGCGGTGGCGATGAAGTCGCCGAGAGTGCGGCCCACCGGGCGCTGGGTGGATCGCTGGTCCATGGTCAGCAGCGCCGTCGGGTCGCTCACCAACTGGGGGCTGGTCAACTGCGGCTGCAGCTTGGTCAGGTCGAGCGTCTCCTGCGCGGGGGCGCCGGCCTGCGCGGCGCCGGGCCGCGGCACGGTGCCGGACCAGGTCAGCGGCTTACCCAGCGAGGCCGCCGATCCGACCGCCTTGATCGGCGCCTTCGGCAGCGACAGGTCGACGCCGTTCGGCTTGACGCTTCCGTCACCCGCCGCGGCAGGGGCCAGCAGATGCAGGTCCGGGGTCTCGTCAGCAGCCTGCAGCGCGGGCACCAGCGGCTGCGGCAGCAGCGCGTGCTCGTCCCGTGCCCCACCCTGCGCGGGGCCCTGGACGGGCAGGCCGGGCAGCGAACCCTGGACCGCGGTGGACGTGGTCGCACCCGTCAGCGGGGCCAGACCCTTGCCGAGCGGAATGTCGAAGGGGACCCGGGTTCCCGCTGCCGCCGCCTCCGCCGCACCGGCCTGATCCGGCGTCATGGCGGCTGCCGTGGCGACCTGAGCGCCGCCGGCCACCCCGGCACACGCCAGCAGGGCGACCACCGACACACGTGGGCTGAATTTCATTCTTATTCTCGCTTCCTCTTACTCCCGGACCGTTCCGCACCCTGACCCAACGAGCGAGGTAACAAGACAAACCCCTGTGTCACCTGTATGCCGCAGTGAAACCTCCGGCGAATACGCGGAACGGGTGAATACAGCAACCGGGCAAAGTATTAGGTAACCACTTCGCAACAGTTTCGTTAGCCCTGGTGAGCCCGTGCTCAGCGGGGCATGCGCAGTGTCGGCCAGCGCCGGTTCAGCGGTCCGAACCCTGGCTCCGGGTTGGATTTCGCTCTCGTTCTCGCGCACCGTCCATGCGACTGAAGCCGTTCGCATCAGGTTGACCGCGCAGGCTCATGTTCGTACTCAGACTCAACGACCGAAGGAATCGCTCATGCTGAAGAAGGCCCTCGCCGCCGCGGGTATCGCCGCCGCCGCCATCGCCGCGACCGCCGGCCCCGCCTCCGCCATCGGTGACTCGGACGGCTCCGCCACCGCGATGCAGGGCGCCGGCGGCACCAACGTCACCGGCACCTGGGGCGACCACAGCCCCAACTTCCACTTCCTGGACAACCCGAACATCTGCCTGCCCGAGGTCCACCACATCGCGGTCGGCCTCATCCCGGTCCAGGTCGACGTCCCGGTCGCCAACCAGCAGTCGCACCAGACCTGCAACATCGGCCAGGGCACCCAGAGCGTCGGCGACGGCCCCGCCTCGCACCTGATCGGCTGACCCGCCCCCAGGCAACCCTCGTACTCAGGAGATCCACCATGCTCAAGAAGACCCTCGGCACCGCCGGCTTCGTCGTGGCCGCCCTGGCGATGGCCACCGGCTCCGCCGCCGCCATCGGTGACTCGGACGGCTCCGCGAAGGCAGCTCAGGGCGACGGCGGCACCAATGTCACCGGCACCTGGGGCAACCACAGCCCCAACTTCCACACCCTGGACAACCCGAACATCTGCCTGCCCGAGGTCCACCACGTCGTGGTCGGCCTCATCCCGGTCCAGGTCGACGTCCCGGTCCTGAACCAGCAGGCCCACCAGACCTGCAACATCGGCCAGGCGGCCCAGAGCCACGGCGACGCCCCGCTCTCCCACCTGATCGGCTGACCTGCCCCACCCCCATCCCTCACCCATCCGAAGGAGCAACACCGTGCTGAAGAAGACTTTCGCGACCGCGGGTCTCGTTCTCTCCGCAACCGCCATGGCGATGTCCCCGGCCGCGGCTCTGGGCAACAGCGACGGCTCCGCCACCGCGATGCAGGGCGCCGGCGGCACCAACGTCACCGGCACCTGGGGCGACCACAGCCCCAACTTCCACACCCTGGACAACCCGAACATCTGCCTGCCCGAGGTCCACCACGTGGCGGTCGGGCTCATCCCGGTCCAGGTCGACGTGCCGGTCCTGAACCAGCAGGGTCACCAGACCTGCAACGTCGGCCAGGCCACCCAGAGCGACGGCGACGCCCCGCTCTCGCACCTGATCGGCTGAGGTCGGCCACCGAAGGCCAGGCGTAGGGGTCCAAGTCGGCCGGGGCAGGCGAAATCATCCGCCGCCCCGGCCGCCTTCTGTTCTCCGTACCGTCCCAGGAGAGTCAGCCGTGCAGCAACCGGGCCGCCTCGACGGCCCAGTAGGTGAGCACCTGGTTGGCCCCGGCCCTGCGGATCGAGGTCAGCGTCTCCATGATCGCCCGCTCCCGGTCGATCCAGCCGTTCGCGGCCGCGGCCTCGACCATCGAGTACTCGCCGGACACCTGGTAGGCGGCCACCGGCACCGGGCTCACCTCGGCGACCTGCCGCAGGATGTCCAGGTACGACATGGCGGGCTTGACCATCACCAGGTCCGCGCCCTCGGCCAGGTCAAGCTCCAGCTCGCGCAGGGCCTCCCGGGCATTGGACGGGTCCTGCTGGTAGCTCTTGCGGTCCCCCTTCAGGGAGGACCCGACAGCCTCCCGGAACGGGCCGTAGAAGGCCGAGGCGTACTTGGCGGTGTAGGCCAGCACGGACACGTCCTGGTGCCCTGCCTGGTCCAGCGCCGCACGCACGACCGCGATCTGACCGTCCATCATCCCGGAGGGGCCGACCATGTGGACGCCCGCGTCGGCCTGCACCACGGCCATCTCGGCGTAGCGCTCCAGGGTCGCGTCGTTGTCGACGGAGCCGTCCGCGGCGAGCACCCCGCAGTGGCCGTGGTCGGTGTACTCGTCCAGGCACAGGTCGGACATGATCACGACCTGGTCGCCGACCTCCGCGACGACGTCCCGGATGGCCTGCTGCAGGATTCCGTCCGGGTTGGTGCCCTCGGACCCGATCGCGTCCTGCACGGCCGGCACCCCGAACAGCATCAGCCCGCCGACGCCGGCCTCGGCGGCCTCCACGGCGGCCTTCCGCAGGGTGTCCCTGGTGTGCTGGACCACGCCGGGCATCGCACTGATCGGCACCGGCGCGGGGACGCCCTCCCGGACGAACAACGGCAGGATCAGCTCCGCGGGGTGCAGTCGCGTCTCAGCGACCAAGCGCCGTACGGCGGGAGTCGTCCGCAGGCGGCGAGGCCTGACCACCGGAATCTGAACGCCCATCACATACTCCTAGAAGTAGCTGCAACCACCTGGGGGCGCGGGGCTGTGCTCATTGAACTGCGTGCGCGCGCAACCGTGCACCTCGTAGAGGGCTGGTCGCGCATGCAGTTAATCAAGCAGAGCCCCGCGCCCCTGAAGACAAAAACAACGCTAGCGCGCCTTCCGACGGGAGCCGGGCCGACGCTCGCTCGGCCGGTAGACCTGCTCCCCGGCTTGCATCGCCGCGTCACGGCGGGCCGCGCCGAAGTCCGCCAGGGCTTCGGCGAGTGCGGCGACCGACGGGGCCGGCGCCAGCACGTCCACGCGGAGCCCGTGCTCCTCCGCGGTCTTCGCCGTGGCCGGGCCGATGCAGGCGATCACGGTCACGTTGTGCGGCTTGCCCGCGATGCCGACCAGGTTGCGCACGGTCGAGGACGAGGTGAAGATCACCGCGTCGAACCCGCCGCCCTTGATGGCCTCGCGGGTCTCGGCCGGCGGGGGCGAGGCCCGTACCGTCCGATAGGCCGTCACATCGTCCACCTCCCAGCCGAGTTCGACCAGGCCGGCGACCAGGGTCTCGGTGGCGATGTCGGCACGCGGCAGCAGCACCCGGTCGATCGGGTCGAACACCGGGTCGTAGACCGGCCAGTCCTCCAGCAGTCCGGCCGCGGACTGCTCCCCGCTGGGCACCAGGTCCGGCTTGACGCCGAAGTCGACCAGGGCCTGCGAGGTGGTCTCGCCGACCGCGGCGACCTTGATCCCGGCGAAGGCACGGGCATCGAGCCCGTACTCCTCGAACTTCTCCCGGACCGCCTTGACCGCGTTCACCGAGGTGAAGGCGATCCACTCGTAACGCCCGGTCACCAGGCCCTTGATGGCGCGTTCCATCTGCTGCGGGGTGCGCGGCGGCTCGACCGCGATGGTCGGCACCTCCGACGGCACCGCGCCGTAGGAGCGCAGTTGCTCGGACAGCGCCCCGGCCTGGTCCTTGGTGCGCGGGACGAGCACGTTCCAGCCGAACAGCGGCTTGGTCTCGAACCAGGACAGCGTGGCCCGGCGGTTCACCTGCTCGCCCACGACGGCTATGACGCTGCTGACCGGGTCGACCGGGGCCGAGACCGGCGAGGGCAGCACCCGGGCCGCCTTCAGCTCGGCGGCCACCGTGGCCAGCGTGGCGATGTAGGTCCGCTGCCGGGTGGTGGTGCCCTCCAGGGTGACCGAGACCGGGGTGTCGGGCTTGCGGCCCGAGGCGACCAGGGCGCTGGCGGAGCCCGGCAGCGCGTTCAGCCGGGTGCGGACGACCAGGGTGGCGTCGCAGCCGCCGAGGTTGGACCAGTCGTAGGCCTCGGGCAGGCAGTGCGAGGCGTCCACGAAGCGGACGTCGGCGCCGGCGGCGCCGCCGCGCAGCGGCACGCCCGCGTAGGCGGGGACGCCCACCGACTGGGCCACTCCGGGCACCACCTGGAACGGGATGCCCGCCTGCGCACAAGCCAGCATCTCCTCGGCGGCGCGGCCGTCCAGGCCCGGGTCGCCGTCCACGGTGCGCACCACGTGCTTGCCGGCCTTCACGGCCGGGAACTGCCGCGCCAGCGGCCGGCCCTCGGGGACCTCCAGGCCGTCCGCCGTGGGGAGGGCGTCGTGCAGTTCCACCCCGTCCCGGCAGTGCGCCCGTACCGCCGCGGCGGTGAGCGGGTCGGCGACCAGGACGTCGGCCGCCGCCAGTACCTCGACGGCGCGCAGCGTCAGCAGGCCCGGGTCGCCGGGACCGGCGCCGAGGAAGGTGATCTGGCCGGCCGGGCGCCGACCCGCCTGGTCTGCTGCATTCGGAGTGGGGCTCACAGGGCTCGCTCCCCCATCAGGCCGGCCGCGCCCGCGGCGAGCATCCGGGCCGCCAGCTCGCGGCCCAGGGCCGCCGCTGCCTGCTCGGACGCCACCGCGGGCCCGAAGGCGCCGGTAACGGACAACTGCACGACGGACGAACCGTCAACTGTGCCGACGAGCGCCCGAAGGAGCAGTTCGTCGGCGGATTCGGCTCCGGCCGCACCGGCGGTGCCGTGCTGCATCTGGGCCAGGGCTCCGACCGGGGCGGAGCAGCCCGCCTCCAGTGCGGCCAGCAGCGCGCGCTCGGCCGCGACCGCGGCCCGGGTGGGCACGTCGTCCAGTACGGCCAGCTGGGCGACCAGGTCCGGGCGGTCGGCGCGGCACTCGATGGCCAGCGCCCCCTGTCCGGGCGCCGGCAGCATCAGCGCGCTGTCGAGGATCTCGGTGGCCTCGCCGAGCCGCCCCAGCCGGCTGAGGCCGGCGGCGGCGAGGACGACGGCGTCGAGCTCCCCGGAGTGGACGTAGCCGATCCGGGTGTCGACATTGCCGCGGATCGGTACGGTCTCGATCCGTGCGCCGACCTCCGCCGCCCAGGCGTTGAGCTGGGCGGTGCGGCGCGGCGATCCGGTGCCGATCCTGGCGGGGGCGTCGACGCACTTGGCGGCCAGCTCGTCCAGGCTGAGCCCGTCCCTGGCGATCAGCGCGTCCCTGGGGTCCTCGCGCGGCGGCACGGCGGCCAGCGCCAGGTCCTCGGGGGCGGCGGTGGGCAGGTCCTTGAGCGAGTGGACAGCGAAGTCGATGTCGCCGCCGAGCAGTGCGTCGCGCAGCGCGGAGACGAACACGCCGGTTCCGCCGATCTGTGCCAGCTGCTCGCGCGAGGTGTCGCCGTAGGTGGTGATCTCCACCAGCTCGACCCGGCGTCCGGTGGCGCGGGTGACCGCTTCGGCGATCATGCCCGACTGGGCCGTGGCCAGCGCGCTGCGGCGGGTGCCGAGCCGCAGCGGCGGCCCTTCGGCCTCGGCTGCCGCAGCGGCGGCGGTTGCGGTACTGGGTTGGACAGTCATGACATGGTCGTCCCGGTCGTGCTCGTTGCGATGGCTTCCGGCGGTACCCCCGCCGGTGGTGTGCTCCGAGGTCACTGCTAGCGTGCTGGGCAGGACCCCGGACGTGCTCTTCCCTGCGGCCGACGGCCGTGCGCCGCCTTGTTCCTGACGCTCCGTCATGCCGATTCACCACCCACGGTCGCCTGCAGCGGCAGCCGGACGGTTGCGGGCCGGACGGATGTGGTGGGTGCGCCCGCGACGGCCTGGACCGCGGCCGGGTCGAGGTCGAACAGCTCGCGCAGCGCCTCGGCGTAGGAGGCGCCGCCGGGCTCCCCGGCGAGCTGCTTGACCCGCACGGTGGGCGAGTGCAGCAGCTTGTCGACGACGCGGCGCACGGTCTGGGCGATCTCGGCCCGCGCCCTGCCGTCGAGTTCGGGCAGTCGGCCGTCGAGCCGCTCCAGTTCGGAGCCGACCACCTCGGAGGCCATCGCCCGGAGCGCCACCACGGTGGGGGTGATCGCCGCCGCGCGCTGGGCCGCGCCGAAGGCGTCGACCTCGGCGCCGACGATGCGGCGGACCGCGTCCACGTCCAGGGCGCCGGCCGCGCTGTTCTGCGCGGCCTCGGCCATCGTCTCCAAGTCCACCAGGTGGACGCCGTCGAGGTGGTGCGCCTCGCCGGCGACGTCTCGCGGCAACGCCAGGTCCAGCAGTGCCAGCGGCGTGCTTCCGGCGCGCTTGGCGACGGCGGCGCTGATCTCCTCGGCGCCGAGGACGATTCCGGCCGCCCCGGTACAGGAGATGACCAGGTCGGCCTCGGCCATCGCGGCCGGGACCTCACCGAACGGGACGGTGCGGGCACCCAGCGTCGCCGCCAGCCGCTCGGCCCGTTCGGGTGTGCGGTTGGCGATGACCAGTTCGGTGACACCGGCGCGGGCCAGCGTCGCCGCCGCCAGCGAGCTCATCGACCCGGCGCCGACAACCAGGGCGCGCAGGCCCGCGACCGGGCCCGACACCTCGGCGATCCGCTCCAGGCCGAAGGTGACCAGGGACTGGCCGGCCTTGTCGATGTCGGTCTCGCTGTGCGCCCGCTTGCCGACCCGCAGCGCCTGCTGGAACAGCTCGTTGAGGCCGCGGCCGGCGGTGTGCTGCTCCTGCGCCAGCGACAGCGCGTCGCGCAGCTGGCCGAGGATCTGCCCCTCGCCGACCACCATCGACTCCAGCCCGCACGCCACCGAGAACAGATGGTGCACGGCGCGGTCCTCGTAGTGGACGTAGAGGTGCGTGGTGAGCTCCTCCAGGTCGACCCCGCTGTGCTCGGCCAGCAGTACGGAGAGGTCGGCGACGCCGGCGTGGAACTTGTCCACGTCCGCGTAGAGCTCGATCCGGTTGCAGGTCGCCACCAGCGCGGCCTCGCCGACCGGCGCGGCCGCGGCGGCGGCGTGCAGCAGCCGCTGCGGGGCGTCCCCGGTGAGGGAGGCCCGCTCCAGCAGCCCGACCGGGGCCGTGCGATGGCTGAGACCCAGTACCAGAAGGCTCATACCACTGCCTCCCCTCTTGAATAAGCACAGCTCGAACAGGCACAGCTCGAATCGACGCTGCTCACGCCGGCATCACCGCCGGCAGCTCGCCGTCCTCGCCGCGGTCCGCCGCCGGAGCGTCGGACGGGGCGGAGGCGGTCGGGGTGGCCTTCCCCCGGGTCCGGCGGGAGACGGCACGGGCTGCGGCCGCCGCGACGGCCTTGGCCCCTCCGGTCGCTCCGGCCCCAGCACGTGACACTACTGCGGGCGGCTCGTCCGTGAGGTGCTCCTCACCGGACTTCCGCTGCTCGTGGAAGGCAAGGATCTGGAGCTCTATCGACAGATCGACCTTGCGCACATCCACCCCGGCCGGCACCGAGAGCACCGTGGGGGCGAAGTTGAGGATGCTGGTGACCCCGGCCGCGACCAGCCGGTCGCAGACCTGCTGGGCCGCGCCGGGCGGGGTGGTGATCACTCCGATGGAGACGTGCTCCGCCCGGATGATCTCCTCAAGCTCGTCCATGTGCCGCACCGGCAGGCCGGCGGCGATCTGCCCGGCCAGCGCCGGATCGGCGTCCAGCAGCGCAGCGACCCGGAAGCCGCGGGAGGCGAACCCGCCGTAGTTGGCCAGCGCGTGGCCCAGGTTCCCGATGCCGACGATGACGACCGGCCAGTCCTGGGTCAGGCCCAGCTCGCGGGAGATCTGGTAGACGAGGTACTCGACGTCGTAGCCGACGCCGCGGGTGCCGTAGGAGCCGAGGTAGGAGAAGTCCTTGCGCAGCTTGGCCGAGTTGACCCCGGCCGCGGCGGCGAGCTCCTCGGAGGAGACGGTCGGCACCGAGCGCTCGGAGAGCGCGGTGAGGGCACGCAGATAGAGCGGCAGCCGCGCGACCGTCGCATCGGGAATGCCCCGTCCACGCGTGCGCCGGGGGGCGCCTCCTGAGGACGGAGTGGCTGGGGTGGGACGTCCAGTTGCCACGGTGCTCCTGTGGGTACTCCAATTCTCCGGGGAGCGACCCCCCGTACCCCCTCGGCCGCTACACGGTGGGGTGGCACCGGTGGCGAGCACAGGACGAACGGCGACTGCGCGGAGAAGCTGGGTGCAGCTGGGCTGCGAACGACAGGCTATGCGTTTGTGAACGTGTGCACAAAGATAGTGTCCGTTTTGTCCCCGGTGAGTGACGCGCATCACGCACACCGCGCTGCCACCTCCTCGGGATCCGGGAACCGCGCCCTGCGGCGTCCTCCGCCCCCCGGCGCAAACCGCTAGATGGTAAGCACACGGACCTCGAATCCCCCAAGCGGCGGCCGGGAAGCCGCCGGGCGGCTATCCGCCGAGCGCCCGCCGCAGCCTGGTCTCGTCCACCTTCCAGAAGTCGTGCTGGCGGCCGTCGATCAGGGTCACCGGGATCTGCTCCGCGTACTTCCGGTACAGCTCGGCGTCCTGGTTGATGTCCAGCTCCTCCCAGGAGAAGCCCAGCTCTCCCGCGAGCCGGTGCACCACCGCCCGTGCCTCCTCGCAGAGATGGCAGTCGGGTTTGCCGATCAGGGTGATCAGGTGATCGGCGGGGCTCTTCCGGGGCTCGCGACGCAGCAGAGGGCTCACACCCACCATTCTGCCTCCCTGTCGATACCGGCCCGCAACGCTCCGCTGGCTATGCTCGCCACATGCCCAGGCTGCGAAAGCTCCCACAGGAGAAGCGTTCCTCCACCGTGCTGGCGGGTACCGCCGCCGCGGAGGCGGCCGAGGCCGCCGTCGCGTCCGACGCGGCTGGTACGACCACAGCCTCCGCCGCACCCGGGGCGCCTGGGAGTCCCGTGCCGGCCGAGGATCCGCACGGCGCCGCCTTCTTCGACTGCGACAACACCATCGTCCAGGGCGCGGCGATCTTCTACCTGGGCCGCGGCCTGTACAAGCGCAAGTTCTTCAGCCACCGCGAGCTGCTGCGCTTCGCCTGGCAGCAGGCCTACTTCCGGCTGCACGGGGCGGAGCACGCCGGACACATGGCGGACGCCAAGGAGAGCGCGCTGTCGATCGTGCAGGGCCACCGGGTCGAGGACCTGGAGCAGATCTGTGAGGAGATCTTCGAGGAGTACATCGCCGAGAAGATCTGGCCGGGAACCCGCGCGCTGGTGCGGATGCACCTGGAGGCGGGCCAGCGGGTGTGGCTGGTGACCGCCGCGCCGCAGGAGGCGGCCCGGGTGATCGCGGCCAGGCTGGGGATGACCGGGGCGCTGGGCACCGTCGCCGAGGCCCTGGGCGGCGTCTACACCGGACGGCTGGTCGGCGAGACCCTGCACGGCCCGGCCAAGGCCGAGGCGGTGAAGGCGCTGGCCGCGCGCGAGGGCCTGGACCTGGCGCGCTGCGCGGCGTACAGCGACTCCGCCAACGACATCCCGATGCTGTCGCTGGTCGGCCACCCCTATGTGATCAACCCGGACGCCGAGCTGCGCCGGCACGCCCGCGAACAGGGCTGGCGGGTGCGGGACTTCCGCACCGGGCGGAAGGCGGCCAGGATCGGCATCCCGGCCGCGGTCGGGATCGGCGCAGCCGCAGGTGGGACGGTCGCCGCGGTGGCGATGCACCGCAACCGGCAGCGCTGAGCACTTCTGATCGGCCAACTCACTCGAAAATTCATGGGTTGGTTGACGCCCACCCAGGGAAACGAGCGTCTTACGTTCGCCCTGCGCTGACATCCGATCAAAATCGGACAAAAGTCGAGGGAGTTCGCTCGACACTGTCGATCACATTGTGTCATCAAGGTGTAACTGATGTGACTCAAGCGGCAATTTCGGCAACACGTTGTAGCCGTTGCTGCACGAAGCGTTATCCTCGTCAAACGCACGCCGGAGCCCATGTGTCCCACGCTGGGCGAGCGCGCCCGCACTGCCGCTTTGCACCACCTGGTTCTGCAACAGTTCTGCCTCTGGGAGTCCCGTGTACCCACACGTCCGGAACGACGCGCCTGCATCCTCCCTGACCCCGGTCAGCGGCCTGGAGCAGCTGCGTGCCCTGGTACGCGAGCAGCTGTCCCACCTCAATCCCGTCACCGCCCTCGCACCGCTGACGCTGACCGCCCTCTCCGTCGCCGACGTCGGCGGTGCCGACGGCCCGCCCTACCGCCAGACCCCGCCGGCGCGCACCTCGGTCGCGCTGCGCACCCGCACCTCGCCGTCCTCCTCCCGCACCAGGAACGCCAACTGGGACCGGGAGGACACGCCCTCCAGCGCCGACAACCCGATCATGCGACTGGTGGAGAAGGCCCAGGACGGCGACAGCGACTCCTTCGGACAGCTGTACGACCACTACTCCGACACGGTCTACCGCTACATCTACTACCGGGTCGGCAGCAAGGCCACCGCCGAGGACCTCACCAGCGAGACCTTCCTCCGCGCGCTGCGCCGCATCGGCACCTTCACCTGGCAGGGCCGGGACTTCGGCGCCTGGCTGGTCACCATCGCCCGCAACCTGGTCGCCGACCACTTCAAGTCCAGCCGCTTCCGGCTGGAGGTGACCACCGGGGAGATGCTCGACTCCAACGAGTGCGAGCGCAGCCCGGAGGACTCGGTCCTGGAGTCGCTGTCCAACGCCGCGCTGCTGGACGCCGTGCACCGGCTCAATCCGCAGCAGCGGGAGTGCGTGCGGCTGCGCTTCCTGCAGGGCCTGTCGGTGGCGGAGACCGCGCGCATCATGGGCAAGAACGAGGGCGCGATCAAGACTCTCCAGTACCGCGCCGTGCGTACCCTGGCCCGGCTGCTGCCCAGCGACGCGAGATAGCCACCAGAAACTGATGAGTCGTCACTTATTCGCCGCAAGGCATGATCGCGGAAGCGTAACCGAGCGTCCCCTCCGCTCGTTGCGCACGGTGCAAGGACCTTCAGGTCACCCGGCGGAGTCCTCCGGGGCCCCCGGATCCCTGCGTCACCCTTTGGGGTGGTCCCAGGCACGACTGCGCAACCGTCCGGTCGGCCGAGTTGTCGACAACGACGAGAGGAGGTGCTGCCCATGACAGCCAATGTGCTTGAGCACCGCAGGGCGAGAGCCTTCGCCGACGCTGTGGAGGACCGCCCCGGCACCGCGGTTCCCACCCGGGCCCCGCACCAGGAGCCCGCCGGCGAGGGTCAGTTCACCGAACTACTGGCGGCCGTGGACGCACTGGGCGCCCTTCCCCCGCCGGTTCTCGACCCGACCGTGAAGACGACTCAGCGCGCCCTGCTGATGGCCGAGTTCGAACGGGCCTTCGCCGCCGGCGGCGGCGCGGCCGTCCCCGGTCAGCGCAGGGGCGGTGCGCACCGGGCCACCGAGGCCGCCCGCAGGTTCCGTCCGGGGCCGCGCTGGGGCCGTCGGCTGGCCTACGGCGGCCTGGCGGCCGGCGTCGCGGTGGGCGCGCTCGGCGGGGTCGCCGCGGCGAGTTCCTCGGCCCTGCCCGGCGAGTCCCTCTACGGGATGAAGCGCGGTCTGGAGAACTGGCAGCTGGACTTCGCCGGCTCCGACGCCGCCCGCGGGCGGCTGCTGCTGGACCAGGCGTCCAACCGGATGTCCGAGGCGCAGCAGCTGATGGCGCACCAGAGCGCGGGCGAGACCCTCAGCCCGCATCTCGCCGACGAGGTCTCCCGGGCCCTCACCGACATGAACAGCGAGGGCAGCCAGGGCCGCGAGCTGCTCAAGGCCGTCTACCGGCAGGACCACACCATGGCCCCGCTGCAGCAGTTGGCCTCGTTCGCCGACTCGCAGCAGCAGCGCCTGCATGCGATCGAGCCCCGGCTCGACGGCCAACTCGCCCCCTACACCGGTCAGGTGCAGAGTCTGCTCGACGGGATAAGCCGGGACATCGCCCCGCTGCAGCAGCTCCTGCCGGTCCCGGGCGCCGGCGGCACCTCGACGCTGCCCAGCGGCGGCACGGGTGCGGGGGCGACCCCGTCGGCCGGCGACAGCGGCTCCCCCGGCAGCAGCACCGCTCCGAGCGGTGCCACCACCTCCGGCACCGGCACCACGACCAGCGGCAGCAGTGCCGCCCCGAAGGGCAGCACCACCTCCGGCACCGGCAGCAGCGGCGGCCTGGTGCAGAACCTGACGGGCGGTCTGCTCGGCGGCAGCACGCCCTCCGCCACCCCCACCGCGGCGAGTTCGCCCACCTCGGCGAGCAGCGCCTCGGCCAGCCCGGCCGGCAACGGCGTGACCGTGCCCCCGCTGATCCCGGGCCTGCTGCCGAGCATCGGCATCGGCCTCACCGGCGGCTGAGCGGCGTGAGAATGGGTGGAGGCCCGCAGTCGTCCTGACTGCGGGCCTCCAGCCGTCACACGCTAGAAGAACACCGAACGCCGTTGCACCAGCAGCTTGTAGAGGGTGTGCTGCACCGTCTCGCGGACCTCGTCGGTGAGGTTGAAGAGCAGCATCGGGTCGTCCGCCGCCTCCGGCGGGTAGCTGTCGGTCGGGATCGGCTCGCCGAACTGGATGGTCCACTTCGTCGGCAGCGGCACCGCGCCCAGCGGGCCCAGCCAGGGGAAGGTGGGCGTGATCGGGACGTAGGGCAGCCCGAGCAGCCGGGCCAGCGTCCTGGCGTTGCCGATCATCGGATAGATCTCCTCCGCGCCCACGATCGAACAGGGCACGATCGGGACCCCGGCCCGCAGCGCCGAGGAGACGAAGCCCCCGCGCCCGAAGCGCTGCAGCTTGTAGCGGTCGGCGAAGGGCTTGCCGATCCCCTTGAAGCCCTCCGGCCAGACGCCCACGATCTCGCCCAGCTCCAGCAGCCGCTGCGCGTCCTCGTTGCAGGCCAGGGTGTGGCCGGCCTTGCGGGCCAGCTCGTTGACGCCCGGCAGCACGAACACCAGGTCGGCGGCCAGCATCCGCAGATGACGCTGCGTCGGGGTGTGGTCGTGGATGGCGACCTGGGTCATCAGCGCGTCCAGGGGCAGCACCCCGGAGTGGTTGGCGACGACCAGCGCGCCGCCCTTCTCCGGAAGGTTCTCGGCGCCGCGCACCTCCAGCCTGAAGTACTTCTCCGCCAGCGGGCGCACCGCGCTGAGCAGCACCTTCTCGGTGAGCTCCGGGTCGAAGCCGAACTCGTCGACCTCGTACTCCCCGGTGAGCCTGCGCCGCAGGAAGCCGAGGCCGCCGGCGGCCCGCTCCTCCCAGCCCCTGCCGAGCAGCCGCCCGGCGAGGCCGCCCAGCGGCCCGGCCAGCGCATGGCCGACCGCGTCGGCCACCGAGTCCGCGACCCCGCGCCCGGGCGGCCGCTCCGTCGCCGCATCGGGGGCGGGCTCCGGTCCTGCCCCGGGCTCCGCCGGCACAGCGGGCTCAGCCTCGACCGCGGGCTCCGGCAGGACCGTCGGGTCCGCCAACTCCTCGGTACGCCGCTGCGCGCCGCGACCGCCGCGGGCACCGCGACCGTCCCGCGCCGACCGCGCTCCGCGCCCGGTGCCGATGGGGATGACCTTGGCCCGTGCCTCGCCGTCCTCCGCGGACCCGCCCGCCGTTCCGGCCTGCTCCCTTGCCGAGCTCATCGCTTCTTCCCTCCGCCTTGCGGCAGCGCGGCGACCCGCAACTGCGCGGCCACCTTCGACGTCCAACCGGCCAGCTGCTCCGGGCGCAGCAGCCCGGGCCTGCCGCTCCGGGCCAGATCGGCCAGCGCCTGCTCGGTGGTGTAGCAGGGGTGGTAGCCGAAGGTCTCGCGGAGCTGGGTGGTGTCGACCACCCGCCCGTGCGTGAGCATCCGCATCTGCTCCGGCGAGAAGTCCAGCAGCCTGGTCTGCCGGGCCAGCCCGGCCATCCAGCTGACCGCCGGCAGCAGCATCGGCACGGTGGGCCGGCCGAGCCGCCGCGCCGCCTGGGACAGCACCATCACGCCCTCGCCGGCGACATTGAAGGTGCCCACATTGGTGGTGCCGCGCCGCGGTTCCACCGAGGCGAGTCGCAGCACCTCCACGGCGTCGTCCTCGTGGATGAACTGCAGTCTGGGGTCGTAGCCGAGCACGGTCGGCAGCACCGGCAGCGCGAAGTAGTCGGCGAGCGGGGTGTCGGCGTGCGGGCCGACGATATTGGCGAAGCGCAGCACGCACACCGCGACGTCGGGACGGCGCCGGGCGAAGCCGCGGACGTAACCCTCGACCTCGACGGCGTCCTTGGCGAAGCCGCCGCTGGGCAGCACCTTGGGCTGCATCTGCTCGCTGAACACCGCCGGGTCGCGCGGCGCTGAGCCGTAGACGCTGGTCGTGGACTTGACCACGAGCCGCTGCACGCCGGCCGCCTTCTGGGCCGCGGCGAGCAGCTGCATGGTGCCGATGACGTTGGTCTCCTTGACCGTCGACCGGCTGGTCGAACCCAGGGCGGTGGTGCTGACGTTGAGGTGCACCACGGTGTCCACCCCGTGCTGGGCGATCACCCCGGCCACCGTCGGGCGGCGGATGTCGGCCCGGACGAAGAGGTACTCGGCCAGGGCGGCGAGGCCGTCCGGATCGCTGGTCCCGTCGAGGTCGTGCGCGGAGGGCTGCAGATCGACGCCGACGACCAGGTCCACGCCCGGCTGCCGACGGATCGCCTGGACGTAGCGGCTCCCCAGGTGGCGAGCCACTCCGGTGACGAGCACGACCTTACCCAACGGACAGTCCCTTCCCGCCTTCGGCGCGGAGGTCCCCCGACCTCTCCCTGTGGAGACTACCGGTCGCCTGTTACCTGGCAATGTCGACACCTCGCGCAACAACGCCGCTGCCCGCCCCGACGGATGTCGGAACGGGCAGCGGCGGAACCCGGGGCAACCCCTGCGGGCCTACTTCTTGTTGCGGCGCTGAACGCGGGTGCGCTTGAGAAGCTTGCGGTGCTTCTTCTTCGCCATACGCTTGCGACGCTTCTTGATAACGGAGCCCATAGAAACCCTCACTCACTGGACAAAACCCACCGAAGCGGGCTGGACATGCCCGCGGAGCGGGACCTGGGTCCAAACGACTGACGTAAGCCACCAGCGTACCGAAACCTCGCCTCAGGACGTAATCCGGCTCCCGGGCAGCGGACCGGCCAGGGGCAGGAACCCCTGGCCGGACCGTCGTTGGCGCTGCACCGTGCTTCTGTATCGCATGCTTCTGGCTCGCATGCTTCTGGCGCTCCGACCGGATGGCCGACTCGCTCCTACGCGGTCTCCCGTCCCACGTAGGACTCGCGAAGGTAGTCGTGGACCGCCTGCTCCGGAACCCGGAAGGAGCGGCCTACGCGGATCGCAGGCAGCTCACTGCTGTGCACCAGGCGGTACACGGTCATCTTCGACACTCGCATCACCGAGGCGACTTCCGCCACGGTGAGGAAGTTGACCTCGTTCAGAGGCCGCTCTCCAGACGCCATGACAACACCGACCCTTATCCGTGTGACGGGCACCGGCTTCCCCTCCGGTGACTCCAGCCAGCACACGCGTATACCCAGAGTAGGTGCGGGTGGTACCAGTGGGAAGAGGGGGGAGGGGCCCGAGATTACCGAGACATACCAGCCTGTTGCAGTACGTAGGCACTCAGTAGTTCGTAGCACTCGGGTCGCACACCGTCGTCGAGCGGAACGGCCGCCGCGACCATGCCCTCCGCCTCGGCGACGAACACCCCCGGGTCGTTGGAGTCCGCCAGGCCGATCGAGGTGACCCCGAGCCGGCCGGCTCCGCAGGCCCAGCCGTGGTCCCCGATGAGCAGGTCAGGACGGGGCTGACCAGCCTCGGCGAGTGCTGCCAGGGCGATCCGGACCGGCTGCGGGGAGTGGGTGTGGACGGGGTCGGAGAGCTCGCCCCGGGCGGCCGGGCCGCCTTCCGCGGGCACTGGTGCGGAGGGCGACACTCCACTCGGGGGTGCTCCTTCATACACCCTCACGACTCCCACCCGCTGCACGTAGTCGAGCGAGCAGGAGCGCGCGCCGTGAACCGAGTGCATCAGGAAGTCACTCCCGTGCGCCGGAGTGAGAACAGCGCATCCGGCGGCCTCCAGCGCATCCCCGAGCGCCGAGTGGAAACCGATGAGCTGCCCGGGGTGCCCGGTGCCCATCATCACGGAGCCGCCGCGATCGGCGGTGCGGGCCACCACGCCGGCGACGGCGTCCAGGGCGTCGATGGTCAGCTGCGGGTCGATGGTGTCCTGGCCCTGCCGGTGGTTGCGGTCGGGCGAGACTCCCGCCCGACGCGCCATCAGTTCGAGCACGTCGTCCTGGGTCCACTCGCCCTCGGGGTCCAGGCCGAGCAGCACCCACGGGTCGCGGCGGGCGAAGTGGGCGTACTTGCTGAGGTTGTTCTCGCGGGGGGTGGCGACCTGCCCGGCGATACGGCTGTCCAGCAGGTGGGCGTAGAGCTCCTCGGCTTTGATCACGGCACCAGTGTTCCAGCGGGCGGCGGCCGGTGACAGACCCTCAAGACCCCTCAGGACCCCTCAGGGACCCTCAGGGCAGCAGCCCGTGGTGCGGGAAGACCGCCCTGCGGGTCGCCAGCACGGCCTGGTCGAGCCGGTCCGCCGGATCGTATCCGCCGTCGAAGTCCTTCCAGGTGGCCGGCATACCGTCGGTCATCCGCAGCGGGGCGTGCTGCCGGGTGCGCCGCATGACGTCGGCGCGCCACTCCTCGGGGGTCTCCTGCTCCGGCTCGATGGGACGTCCGGCGGCGATGGCCACCAGGTGGGTCCAGGACCGGGGGACCACGTCCGCCACCGCGTAACCGCCGCCGCCCAGCGCCAGCCAGCGTCCCCCGGCGTGCTCGTCCGCGAGCCCGGCCAGGGCGGCCGCCACCACCCGCTGGGCGTCCAGACTGACGGCCAGGTGCGCCAGCGGGTCCTCGACATGGGTGTCCGCGCCGTGCTGGGTGACCAGGGCCTGCGGCCGGAAGGCGGCGAGCAGTTCCGGCACCACCGCGTGGAAGGCGCGCAGCCAGCCGGAGTCCCCGGTGCCGGCCGGCAGCGGGAGGTTGACGGCCGTGCCCTCGGCCGCCGGGCCGCCGGTCTCCTCGGCCCAGCCGGTCTGCGGGAACAGGGTGCGCGGATGCTCGTGCAGCGAGATCGTCAGGACCCGCGGATCGTCCCAGAACGCCTGCTGCACACCGTCGCCGTGGTGCACGTCGACGTCCACGTAGGCGACCCGCTCGGCGCCCAGCTCCAGCAGCCGGGCGACGGCGAGGGCGGCGTCGTTGTAGATGCAGAAGCCCGAGGCGCTGCCCGGCATGGCGTGGTGCAGCCCCCCGGCGAAGTTGACGGCCCGTGCGTGGGTTCGCCAGACCGCCTCGGCGCCCGCCACCGACAGGCCGGCGATCAGCGCGGAGGCCTCGTGCACGGCGGCGAACGCCGGGTTGTCCTCGGTGCCGAGCCCGCGCGACGGGTCCGGCTCCCCGGTCCGGGCGACCTCGCGGACCGCGGCGACATAGTCCGGGTCGTGCACCAGCCCGAGCGTGGAGTCCCCGGCGGCCGGGGCCGAGCGCACGGTGACGTTCGGCAGCCGGTCCAGCCCGAACGCCCGCACCAGCGACATCGTCAGCGCCAGCCGCACCGGGTCCATCGGGTGCCCCGGACCGAAGTCGTAGCGGGTGACGTCGTCGTCCCAGAAGAGGTCCAGGTGGCGCTGGTGCGATGTCATGCAGCCACGGTATCGGCCTCCGCGAGCTGCACGGCCGGTGCCCCGAACGACTTGGCGACCAGCAGGATCAGCAGCACCAGCACCATCGGCACCAGCATCGCCCAGCGGTAGTTCACTCCGACCGCGATGCCGCCGACCAGCGGGGAGCCGACCAGGAAGCCGACGTAGTTGAAGATGTTGAGGCGCGCCACGGCCGCGTCGGAGGCACCCGGGAACAGCCGGCCACCGGCCGCGAAGACCTGCGGCACCACCACGCTGACCCCCAGGCCGACGACGGCGAAGGCCGCCACGGCGGTCCACTCCTCGGGCGCGACGGCGACCAGACCGAAGCCCACGGCGCAGACGATCGCGCCGAGGCTGACCGTACGGGCGCTGCCCCAGCGCTGCACCCGGCCGTCGCCGAAGAGCCGGCCGAGCAGCATGACCACCATGTAGGCGGCATAGGGGTAGGAGTAGTGGTGGCTGCTGGTGTGCAGCTGGTCCTGCATGTACTTGGCGGCCCAGTTGGAGACCGTGGAGTCGGCGATGTAGGCCATGCACATCGCCAGGCAGAGCGGCAGCAGCGGCTTCCAGGGGATGGAGCGGGCAGCGGCGGCCACCGCCTCCTCCACCGCGTGGCCCAACTCGTGCGGCCCCGCGTACCAGACGCTCGCCACCACCACGACCGCGATCGCCACCGCGGCCGTCGTACCGAAGATCGAGAACAGACTGAACCTGGTCGCGGCCAGCAGCGCGCCGACGATGCCGCCCAGGCTGTAGGAGGCGTAGAAGCCCTGCATGATGCTGCGGCCGTAGCGGTGCTGCAGCGCCACCGCCGACATCGCCTGGCTGGCGTCCAGACCGCCCACCATCAGGCCGAACGCCGCCAGAGCCACCGCGGCCTCGGCCAGGTTGTCGCCCGCGCCGACACCCAGCAGGGTCAGGCAGACCAGCGGCTGGACGATCCGCAGCACCGCCCGCGGCGAGGTCTTCTTGACCACCCACTCCATGGAGATGGAGCCGACCCCGGCCAGGATCGGCACCGCCGCGAGGAACACCGGCAGCATGCCGTCGCTGATCTTGTACTGCGTCTGGATCGAGGGGATGCGGGTGACCAGGAGCGCGAACACCGTCCCCTGGGCGAAGTAGCTCACCAGCAGGGCGATCCGCGCGCGGCTCAGCCCCGTCGGCGCCTCCGTTGTCCCTGCTGACGACATGTGTCGCACCTCTTACTACTCACTGGTATCCGGACGATTGGCGTGAGCGTACGGACTCCCCCTGTGTTGCGGAACCCCTTCCCGTCAAAAGATCGCAAGCCGCAACCAGCGTCGCTCCCGCTCGGTACGGCACTCGTTACCTACGGTGAGAGCACGACCGTAGAAAGAGGATCACTTGAGCACCCGCGACCGACTCCTCTCACCGCTGCTGGCCCAGCTCCGCCGCACCGTACCGGCGGATCCGGTGCCCCAGGCCCTGGTCACCGCCTTCACCGCGGAACAGCTGGACCCGGACCTGTTCAGCCCCGAACTGCTGCAGCGGGTGCCGCTGGACCGGCTCCAGGCGACGGTCGACGCCCTGCGGGAGCGCCACGGCGCGGTACGGGGCGTACGGCGCCGCCGCGAGCTCTACCTGGTCCAGTTCGCCCAGGGCGCCGAGCCGGTCTGGGCCGAAAGCCTGCCGGACGGCCGCCTCACCTCCCTGGTCACCGGCCCCGGCGCCCTGACAGCCCGAGGCGGCGTCCCCTCCCAGACCCGCCTGGTATCCGCTGAGCCGAGCCCTGCACTCCCCAGGGGCGCGGGGAACTGCGCGCCCAGCCAGGCAGCCGCCGCACCCGAAACCCCCCAGCAAGCCCCCACCACCCCCACCGCCCCCCGCACGCCGCAGGCGACCGCCCTGACCCGCCTGGTCATGGCCTACCTGGCCGCGGCGCTCGCGGCAGCGATCCTCCCCTTCGTCAGTGCCACGGCCACCGGCTGGCTGCTGCTCACCGCCGCCACTCCGGCCCTCGCCTGGTACGCCCTGCGCACCGGCCCCACCCACGCGCTCCCGCCGTGGTTCCGCGCGCTCCCCGTCGTCGCCGTCGGCCTCGCCGTGCTGGCCGGGCTCCGCGCGCTGCCGGTCTTCGGCCCCGGCCTGCCCTGGAGCGTTCCGGGCCTCCCCGAACTGCTGATCTTCGCCGCCGTGTTCGGCCTGGCCGGATGGACCCGGTACCGCAGCCGCCCGATCCACCCCTCCCCCAGCGCCCACCCGCTGACCCTCGGTTCGCCGCTGCGCGGCGGCTGCTTCACCGTCGTCGAGGGCGGCGGCCCCGCCGTCAACAGGTACGCCCAGGAGTCCCTGGCCACCGGGTCCGGGCGGCACCGCCGCCACGCCGTCGACCTGGTGCAACTCGGCGACGGGCCGCAGTGGCGCGGCCGGCGCGCCCTCGGTCTGGCCCCGGCCGGAAACGAGCGCTACGCGATCTTCGGCCACCCGGTGCTCAGCCCCTGCGACGGCGTGGTGGTGACCGCGGTGGACGGCCTGCCGGACCACCCGCCCCAGGTCCTCGCCGTGGACCACCCCGAGGGCAACCACATCGCCATCGACACGGGCCGGGCCCTGGTCGTGCTCTCCTGGCTGCGCCAGGACAGCATCCGGGTGCGGCGCGGCCAGCACCTCACCGCCGGCACGGTCGTCGCCGCCGTCGGCAACTCCGGCGACGGCGCCGAGCCCTCGCTGCACCTGCGCGCGGAGACCCGTACCTCGCACCCCACCCCGGGCAGCGGCGCCGGCCTGCCGTTCCGGCTCACCGAACTGCGGGGCCTCCCGCTGCGCGGCCGCCGCTTCAGAATCGCGGACTGAATCGCGGACCGACGGTCCGCCGGGGCCGCTGCCGCTACAGCCCGAGCAGCTCCGCGACCTCGCCCGCGTCCCGGTACAGCCCGGTCGCCCCGGCCAGCCGCGCCTCGGGCGTCAGCGCGGTGTAGCCGTAGACGTCCATGCCCGCGGCCCGCGCCGCGGCGACGCCCAGCGGGCTGTCCTCCAGCACCACGCAGCGCTCCGGGGCGACGCCCATGGTCGCGGCGGCGTGCAGGAAGAGGTCGGGGGCGGGCTTGCCCCGGCCCACGTCCTGGGCGCTGAACAGCTGTTCCTCGGTGAAGAAGCCGGACAGCCCGGCCTTGGTCAGCGCCGTGCGGATCCAGGCGTGGTGCGCCGAGGAGGCGACGCAGTAGCGCACCCCGGACTCCCGCACCCGCTTCAACAGGTCCGCCGCGCCCGGCACCGGCGTCAACTTGTCCTGGAACGCCGCGAAGACCCGCCCGTGGAAGTCCTCGTCGAAGCCGGCGTGCAGCCGGGCGCCGTCGTAGCGCTCGGCGATCACGTCGTGGACGGTGTGGGCGGCGGCGCCCATGAAGTCACGGTAGGAGTCCTCGACCGAGGTCGGGAAGCCCAGCTCGGTGAGGTACTCCGCGAGCAGCCGGTTGGAGATCGGCTCACTGTCCACCAGCACGCCGTCGTTGTCGAAGATCACCAGGTCGTAGCGCATCCGCCCACCCTAGGACCGACCGGCGAACGGGGATCGTCCGGCAGGCGCTACTTCCCGCCGGAGGCCAGCTCCTGGGAGCGGTTGCGGGCCGCCTCCAGCGCGGAGAGCAGGGCTGCCCGAACCCCGTGGTTCTCCAGCTCGCGGATGGCCGCGATGGTGGTCCCCGCCGGGGAGGTGACGGCCTCGCGCAGCTTCACCGGATGCTCGCCGGAGTCCCGCAGCATCACCGAGGCGCCCACCGCGGCCTGGACGATCATGTCGGCGGCGACCGCGCGCGGCAGGCCCAGCAGGATGCCGGCGTCGGTCATCGCCTCGACCAGGAAGTAGAAGTACGCGGGCCCGGAGCCGGAGAGCGCGGTGGCCGCGTCCTGCTGCGACTCGGGCACCCGCAGGGTCTTGCCGACCGGTTTGAAGATCTCCTCGGTGCGGAGCAGATGCTCCTCCCCCGCGTGCGAGCCCGCCGAGATGACGCTCATCGCCTCGTCGACCAGCACCGGGGTGTTGGTCATCACCCGGACCACCGGCGTCCCCGGGGCCAGCCGCTCCTCGAACCAGGCGGTCGGCACCCCGGCCGCACCCGAGATCACCAGCCGGTCGGCGGCGACATGCGGCGCCAGCTCCTCCAGCAGCGCGCCCATGTCCTGCGGCTTCACGGTCAGGATCAGCGTGTCGGCCGCCTTCGCCGCCTCCGCGTTGCTGACCGCCTCCACGCCGTAGCGCTCCTGCAGCTCCGCGGCGCGCTCCGGACGGCGGGCGGTGACCAGCACGTCCGCTGCGGGCTTGCCGGCCCGCAGCAGCCCGGAGACCAGGGCCTCACCGATCTTGCCGGTGCCGAGAACAGCGACTCGCTGCGTCATGGGGGACCTCCTGCGGAACGTGCCGACGGTGCTGCGCACATCCTCGCACCAGGCACCGACACCGGGCCGGAACCGTCCGGCAGGCGGTCAACGGTGCCGTCAGCGGCGCCGTCAGCGGTGCCCCAGCGAGCGGAGGAAGAACGCCAGGTTCGCCGGCCGCTCCGCCAGCCGCCGCATGAAGTAGCCGTACCACTCGTCGCCGTAGGGGACGTACACCCGCACTGTCTCCCCGGCGGCGGCCAGCCGGCGCTGCTCCTCGAAGCGGATCCCGTAGAGCATCTGGAACTCGTAGCTGCCCTGCGGCCGTCCGGCCCGTACCGCCAGCGCGCCCGCGATCGCGATCAGCCGGGGGTCGTGGGTGGCGACCATGGGGTAGCCGTGACCCTCCATCAGCAGCCGCAGGCAGCGCACATAGGCGCGGTCCACCTCGGCCCTGTCCTGGAAGGCGACTCCGGCCGGCTCCGCGTAGGCGCCCTTGACCAGTCGCACCCGGGAGCCCGCGTGCAGCAGCTCCCGGAGGTCGCCCTCGGTGCGGCGCAGACAGGACTGCAGCACCACTCCGGTCCGCGGGAAGTCGGCGCGCAGCTCGGCCGCTGCGGCCAGGGTGTCGTCGGTGGTGCTGTGGCCCTCCATGTCCAGGGTCACCGTGGTGCCGGCCGCCGCTGCCGCCTCGCACACCGCCCTGGCCCGCTCCAGCGCGGCTCCCGGGCCTCCCGCCCCGAGGGCCGAGCCCAGCGCCGAGAGCTTCACCGAGACCTCGGCCCTGCTCCCGGTCCCGGCCTCGCCGAGCCGGGCCAGCAGCGCGCGGTACTCGTCCCGCACGGCATCGGCACCGGCCCGGTCCGCGGTGTCCTCGCCGAGGTGGTCGACGCTGACGTGCAGCCCGCGCACGATCAGCCGGTCGACGGCCCGGAGCACGGCCTCGCGGTCCTCCCCCGCGATGAAGCGCCGCACCAGCGACCTGCTCAGCGGGGCGGTCACCACGGCCCGGCGGGCGGCCGGACTGCGGGCCGCGGCCAGCAGTAACTGACGAGTGAGCATCCCCTCAGCGTAGGTCAGGCCGGGCGGGGAGCAGGGGAACGGCAGGGCGGGGATCGGTGGGGGGAAACTCAGGGTTGTCCCCTATGGCGTTCGGCTCCGCAGAAGCGCACCGTGGAGGCATGACTAGCAGTGATGTCTCATCCCGCGAATCGAGCCAGCTCGCCGTCGCCTCGGCCACGCACGGCCCCTGGCGCGCCGCGGGTGCCGTCGGCGTGGTCGGCGGCGGCGCCACCCTCGGCCTGGAGCTGATCAGCCTGCACTGGTCGCTGGGCATGCTCGCCTGGCCGGCCAGCGTCACCCTGTTCCTGTTCTTCCTGATCGGCGGCGCCGGCTCGATGCTGAGCAAGGGCGGCGACCGCAGGCTGCGCCGCTGGGCGGCGGAGCACCCCTGGCAGACCGCTGCCGTCCCGGCCGTCGGCCTCTTCGTCACCAACACCATCACCCAGTACATCCTGAGCAGCGACGGCGTCTTCATGAGCATCTTCACCGCGCTGTGGCACGCGGCCATCCTGGGCGCGATCGTCGGCGTCGTCGGCGCGGTCGCAGGAGCCCGTCGCAGCAGTGGCGGAAGCAGCTACTGACGCACACCGCATCATCCGCCGCATAACGGCGGAAAGCACGGACAGGGTCGGGATCTTCACACCCGACTCTTTCCGTATGCACGTTTGAGCATCGCCATACTGATCGCGTGCCGACGCTTGAAGATCCACAGGATGCCGCCCCCGACGACGCCGACCCCTTCGAGGGGCTGGTGCTGGACGCGGACTTCATCAAGGGCGCCCAGCACAAGGAGGGCTCCGCCCGGGCCCGGATGCTGGCCGACAAGTGGAAGAAGCACCCGCCGACCGACACCGGCTTCCGTCCCGCCCCCACGCCCCGGCGCAGACGCCGGCTGAAGCTGAAGCTGGCCGGGAACTGGCAGATGCCGCTCTTCGTGCTGCTGGCCGTGGCCCTGGTGCTGGTGGGCATGAACTCCGGCGCCGTCGCCGACTGGTTCAGCAAGCACCTCGGCGGCAAGGCCGGCGGCTCCGCGGCGGCAGCCGACGCACAGCCCTCGACGAGCACGGCGCCCGCGATCGTCGCCGACCCGGCGATCCCCACGGTGGCGCACCCCTTCGCCGACTCCCCGGCCGAGAGCTGGCCGACCGGCGTCGCGGGCATCGTGCTGCCGTCCACCCACGGGGTGGGGGCGTTCTCCTCGGCCGAGGTGGCCACCGATCTGGCGACCACGCGGACCTTCCTCACCACCGCCTTCCTCGACCCGAAGATCCTTGCCGGTGGCCCGACCGAGCCGGTGGCGGCACTGCTCCAGCACGACCAGGCGACCTGGTTCCGCTCCGCCGTCGCCAAGCCGTCAAAGCAGAACGACCCTGTCGCCTGGGTGAGCCGCTTCAAACCCGACTACGCCGTGCCGGCCACCGATGCGGTGCGGACCAAGGGCATGCTGACCTTCAAGGGCGACGGACACAACGGGCTGCTGGTGCACGCGGACTTCATCTTCGTGTACGCGCTCCGACCGGCCGGTGCGACCGGTGTGACCGGGAACTCGCGGGTCGAGCGCACCATCGCCCATCATGTCCTCGACTTTGACTTCTACGATCCTGCCCGGTACGACGTGAAGGCCGGGAGCCTGTCCATCGCCAGCAGCGAAGGCCGCAGCAGCAATTCCATGTGCGGGGTGTACAACGGGTATCTCAACCCCTCCTTCGACACCCTGCGTTCCGACACCTCGGCCGCCCCGAGCGCGAGCGGTACCCCCAGCGGACCGGCCTACGACCCTTACGCGGGCATCGGCGACATCAACCACAAGGTCAGCTGCGGCCTCGCGTCCAGGAACTGACGTCCCCTCAGCGCCGCTTGCGCTTGCTGCCGCCGCCCGCCGCGGCGGGGGTGCGGCGGCGGGCGTGGGCGGCCAGGGCGAGTTCGTAGCGGGAACGCTTCTCGGCCTCGCCCGGGGCCTCGATCAGGCTGCGCAGGAAGTACGCGAGCAGCATGCCGACGAAGCCGATCAGCAGCATCGGGCCGACGGACTTCTCGTCGGCCATCCAGCCGCCGAGCGAGGCACGGCCCTTGCTCAGCAGGGTCCAGGTACGGATCGCGGCGACGCAGGTGGAGATCGCCACGGCGACCACCAGCAGGGTGTTCACCAGGGATCCGGCGGCGGAGACGAACACGCCCTGCACCCCGAGGCGCATCAGCACCGCGCCGGCGCCCGCGGCCAGGAGCGCGCCGATGCTCACACCGACGCGCCGCAGCCAGTACGCGGCGTCGTGGGTGACCCAGCCTGTGCCGAAGAAACGGATCGGCTCAGGCTGGGGGGCGGGGCGTTCTGCTTTCTCTGACACAGCACCGATTATGCGGCAGCGCTCAACCCAGCCGGGAGACGTCCCGGACCGCGCCCTTGTCCGCGCTGGTCGCCATCGCCGCGTAGGCCCGCAGCGCCGCCGAGATCTTGCGCTCGCGGTTCCTCGGCCGGTAGCCGGTCCCGGCCTCCAACGCGCTGCGGCGCTCGGCCAGGTCCTGCTCCGACACCTCCAGCTTGATCGAGCGCGCCGGGATGTCGATGGTGATCAGATCGCCGTCCTCGACCAGCGCGATGGTCCCGCCGGAGGCCGCCTCGGGCGAGACATGGCCGATCGACAGGCCCGAGGTGCCGCCGGAGAAGCGCCCGTCGGTGATCAGCGCGCAGGCCTTGCCCAGCCCGCGCCCCTTGAGGAAGGAGGTCGGGTAGAGCATCTCCTGCATACCGGGGCCGCCCTTGGGCCCCTCGTAGCGGATGACGACGACGTCGCCCTCCTTGACCCGCTTGGTGAGGATCGCGTCCACCGCGTCCTCCTGCGACTCGACCACCACGGCCGGGCCGGAGAAGCGCCAGATCGACTCGTCGACACCGGCGGTCTTCACCACGCAGCCGTCCACGGCCAGATTGCCGTAGAGGATGGCCAGGCCGCCCTCGGTGGAGTAGGCGTGCTCGATGTCGCGGATGCAGCCGCCGGCCGCGTCGGTGTCCAGCGTGTCCCAGCGCTCGGACTGCGAGAAGGCGCTGGCGGAGCGCACGCACCCGGGCGCGGCGTGGAACAGCTCCACGGCCTCCGGGGAGGGCGAGCCGCCGCGGATGTCCCACTGCTTCAGCCAGTCCGCCATCGAGGCGCTGTGCACGGTGTGCACGTCCTCGTTCAGCAGTCCGCCCCGGTACAGCTCGCCGAGGATGGCCGGGATGCCGCCCGCGCGGTGCACGTCCTCCATGTAGTACGAGCCGTTGGGCGCGACCTTGGACAGGCAGGGCAGCCGGCGCGACAGCGCGTCGATGTCGGCCATGTCGAAGTCCAGGCCGGCCTCCTGGGCCGCGGCCAGCAGGTGCAGGATCGTGTTGGTGGACCCGCCCATGGCGATGTCCAGGGCGACCGCGTTCTCGAACGCGGCCCGGGAGGCCACGCTGCGCGGCAGCACCGAGTCGTCGTTCTGGTGGTAGTAGCGGTTGGTGATCTCGACGACCGTCCGGCCGGCGTCCTCGTACAGCGCCTTGCGGGCCGTGTGGGTGGCCAGGACGGAGCCGTTGCCGGGCAGGGCCAGGCCGATCGCCTCGGCCAGGCAGTTCATCGAGTTGGCGGTGAACATCCCCGAGCACGACCCGCAGGTCGGACAGGCGTTCTCCTCGATCCGGGCGATGTCCTCGTCCGAGACGTTCTCGTTGACCGCGTCCGAGATGGCGTTGACCAGGTCCAGCTTGCGGACGGTGCCGTCGACCAGGGTCGCCTTGCCGGCCTCCATCGGGCCGCCGGAGACGAACACCACCGGGATGTTCAGCCGCAGCGCGGCCATCAGCATGCCCGGGGTGATCTTGTCGCAGTTGGAGATGCAGATCAGCGCGTCGGCGCAGTGCGCCTCGACCATGTACTCGACCGAGTCGGCGATCAGGTCGCGGGAGGGCAGCGAGTACAGCATCCCGGCGTGGCCCATCGCGATGCCGTCGTCCACGGCGATCGTGTTGAACTCGCGGGGGATCCCGCCGGCCTGCTTGATCGCCTCGGAGACGATCCGCCCGACCGGCTGGAGGTGGGTGTGCCCGGGCACGAACTCGGTGAAGCTGTTCGCCACCGCGATGATCGGCTTGCCGAAGTCCTCGCGGGCTACCCCGGCGGCCCGGAGGAGGGCGCGGGCGCCGGCCATGTTGCGACCGTGGGTAACCGTACGAGACCTCAGCTCGGGCACTGTGCTCATCTCCTGCATCCGTCGTTGTGACAAACGAGCCTACGCTTGCTGCCCGCGCCTCGGACACGCTGTCCGGAATGCGGTACGCCACATGGAGCCGGGAGCGCACCGCGAAGCCCCCGGGTCAGTGCCGTACCGCCCTGGCCGCGGCCAGGTGGAGCCGGGTGAAGGCCAGGGCCTCGGCCAGGTCGGCCTCGCGTTCGACCGGGCCGGGCGAGCGGCGGGTGTTGACCTCCAGGACCACATGTCCGTCGAAGCCCCGGCGGGCGAGTCCCTCCAGGAGTTCCGCGCAGGGCTGGGTGCCGCGCCCGGGGATCAGGTGCTCGTCCTTGGCGGAGCCGGAGCCGTCGGCGAGGTGGACATGGGCGAGGCGGTCGCCCATCCGGCCGACCATCGCCAGGGCGTCGGTGCGGGAGGTGGCGACATGGGAGAGGTCGACGGTGAAGTGGCGGTAGTCCTCGGTGGTGGGGTCCCAGTCCGGCGCGTAGGCGGCGACCTCGCGGTCCCGGTAGCGCCAGGGATACATGTTCTCCACCGCGAAACGGACGTCGGTCTCGTCCGCCATCCGCCAGACCCCCTGCACGAAGTCCCGGGCGTACTGCCGCTGCCAGCGGAACGGCGGGTGCACCACGACCGTGGACGCCCCGAGCTTCTCGGCCGCCGCCCTGGCCCGGACCAGCTTGGCCCACGGGTCGGTGCCCCAGACCCGCTGGGTGATCAGCAGGCAGGGCGCGTGCACGGCCAGGATCGGGACGGCGTGGTAGTCGGAGAGTCGGCGCAGCGCCTCGATGTCCTGGCTGACCGGATCGGTCCACACCATCACCTCGACGCCGTCGTAGCCGAGCCGCCCGGCGATCTCGAAGGCGGCGGCGGTGTTCTCTGGGTAGACGGACGCGGTGGACAGCGCGACCTTGGCGTCCGGGACCACTATCGGGGCACCGAGAGCACGGGCGGACGGGGGCACGGCGAGGGCGCGGGGGGTGACCGTCAGCCCCGGCGCGGACGTCGCTGACGTCGCTGACGTCGCGGCCTTGGCGGACTTGGTGGCCTTCGCGGACTTGGCGGCCGCCTTCTTGGCGACGGCCTTCTTCCCGGCGCCCGCGGCCTGTTTCACGGCGGCCCGCTTGACCGCCACGGCCTTCTTCACGGCGCCGGCCTTTTTCACGGTTCCGGGCTGCTTCACGGCGCCGGCCTGCTTCGCCCTGGTGGCCTTGGCCGCTGCGGGCTGTTCCGGCGTCGGGGTGTCGTCCGTTGGTTCCGCCACGGGAGACAGAGTATGCGCGTCCGCCGCCGGAGGGGACAGCGCCTCACCACTCGCGACATGTTCCGGACAGGTGTACGAAGCATCCGCGCGGGCCGGGCCTGTCGGCACCCCCGTCCGCCGGTCGTTACTGCTCGCCGGACATCTGGTCCAGCCTCCGCAGGATCAGCCCCTCGCGCAGCGCCCAGGGGCAGATGTCCAGTTCGTCCACCCCGAACAGGTCCATCGCACCGTCCGCCACCAGCGCCCCGGCCAGCAGCTGCCGGGCCCGACCCTCGGAGACGCCGGGGAGCAGCGCCCGCTGCCCCGCGGTCATCGCCGCCAGCCGCGGCACCCAGGCGGACAGCGAGCCCCGGGTGAGCTTGCGCGGCAGGTAGGGGCCGTCGGCCTCGCGGGCCGCGCCGGTGATCCTGGCCAGCTGCTTGAAGGTCTTGGAGGTCCCCACGAAGCGGTCCGGCGCGCCCAGCCGAACCACCTCGGCCACCGTCCTGGCGATCTCGGCGCGCACATGGCGGCGCAGCTTCCGTACGTCCTCGGCCTCCGGCGGGTCCCCGGGCAGCCACCCGGCGGTGAGCCGGCCCGCGCCGAGCGGCAGCGAGACGGCCGCGTCCGGCTGCTGGTCCAGGCCGCAGGCGATTTCCAGCGAGCCGCCGCCGATGTCCAGCAGCAGCAGCCGTCCCGCCGACCAGCCGTACCAGCGGCGGGCGGCCAGGAAAGTCAGCCGGGCCTCGTCGCCGCCGGACAGCACCTGCAGTTCGACGCCGGTCTCCCGCTGGACCCGCTTGAGCACCTCCTCGCCGTTGACGGCCTCGCGGACGGCGGAGGTGGCGAACGGCAGGACCTCCTCGACGCCCTTGTCCTCGGCGACCCGCATCGAGGAGGCGACCATCTCCACCAACCGCTCGACGCCCAGCTCGCCGATCGCGCCGTCGGCGTCGAGCAGCTCGGCGAGCCGGAGTTCGATCTTGTGCGAGTAGGCGGGCAGCGGAGCAGCACCGGGGTGCGCGTCCACCACCAGGAAGTGGACGGTGTTTGATCCCACGTCGAGTACGCCGAGTCGCATAAAGCGCCACGGTACGCGACCGCGGGAGGCCCATCATCCCGGGGCGGTCTGCCGTCCCGGAGCAGGCGGCGGCCACCGGCTCCGGCCAGGAACGGCCGGGCTGCCCGGTACGTTCACCGGTGGACCGGTCCGTCCCCCGAGGAGATCCGCTGTGGCCCTGCAACTCCAGATCGTCGGCAACGCCATGCAGATGGCCGTCGTCCAGCTCCAGCCGGGGCAGACGGTCTACTGCGAAGCCGGGAAGTTCCTGTTCAAGACCGTGAACGTGAGCATGGACACCCGGATCTCCGCCCCGAACGGCAACCAGCAGGGCGGCGGCCAGGGCGGGGGCGGCGGCATGGGCGGCATGCTGCGCCAGGCCATGGGCACCGCGATGCAGGCCGGCCAGCGGATGCTGGCGGGCGAGAGCATCGCGTTCCAGTACTTCACCGCCCAGGGCGGCGAGGGCACGCTGGGCTTCGCCGGGACGCTGCCCGGCGAGATGCGGGCGCTGGAGATCACCCCGGGGCGGTCCTGGCTGGCCGAGAAGGACGCCTTCGTCGCCGCCGAGTCGGGAGTGAACTTCGGCATCGCCTTCTCCGGGCTGCGCACCGGGATGTCCGGCGGCGAGGGCTTCATCCTGGAGAAGTTCACCGGCCAGGGCACCGTGATCATCGCCGGCGCCGGCAACTTCATCGACCTGGACCTGTCCGACTTCGGCGGCAAGCTGCAGGTCGACACGGGCTGCATCGTCGCCTTCGAGGAGGGTGTGCGCTACGGGGTGGAGCGGGTGGGCCGGATGAACCGACAGGGCGTCATGAACGCGATGTTCGGCGGCGAGGGGCTGTCGCTGGCCACCCTGGAGGGCAACGGGAAGGTGATCCTGCAGTCGATGACGCTGGAGGGCCTGGCCAACGCGCTGCGGAAGGCCCAGGGCGGGGACAAGCAGGGCGCCACCGGCGGCCTGTTCTCGACCAGGGTGGAGTAGCAGGCCGGGGAGCGACAGGGGCCGCGCTCACCCGCCCGGCCGCAGGCCGTAGCGGCTGGAGCAGCACCGAAGCCGTAGGGTGGCCGGGTGCCAGCCGTAGACGTGACAATCACCGATCGCAAGGCAGTCGAGAAGGCTGCGAAGAAGGCCGCGGCAGCGGCGCGCAAGCGCGAGGTCCCGCTGGACTTCGCCCGCGCCTGGGTCGAGTTCGCCGACCCCGAGGACGCCGAGCAGGTCTTCCGCTGCGACCTGACCTGGCTGACCTCCCGGTGGACCTGCATCTTCGGCCGGGGCTGCCACGGCATCCGGCCCGGTCGGGCCAGTGACGGCTGCTGCACCCTCGGGGCGCACTGGTCCGACGACGACGACCGGAAGCGGGTCCTCGGACACGCGGCCCGGCTCACCCCCGAGACCTGGCAGTTCCACGGCAAGGGCACCGGCCCCAAGGGCATCAGCGAGCCCGACGAGGACGGCGACCTGCGCACCCGCCGGGTGGACGGCGCCTGCATCTTCCTCAACCGCCCCGGCTTCCCCGGCGGCGAGGGCTGCTCGCTGCACACCCTGGCGCTCAGCGAGGGCAAGGAGCCGCTGGAGACCAAGCCCGACGTCTGCTGGCAGCTCCCGGTGCGCCGCACCTACGACTGGATCGACCGGCCGGACGACACCCGCTACCTCCAAGTCACCATCGGCGAGTACGACCGCAGGGGCTGGGGTCCCGGCGGCCACGACCTCCAGTGGTGGTGCACCGGCAGCCCGGACGCCCATGTCGGCGCCGATCCCGTCTATGTCAGCTACCGGCCCGAACTGATCGAGCTGATGGGCGCGGGCGGCTACGCCGTCCTGGCAGAGCTGTGCGAACGCCGCCTGGCCGCGCCCGGCGACCCGGTCGCGCCGCACCCGGCGGACGCGCCCCAGGGCTGACCCGACGTCAGCCGCTCGGCGAGGGCGAGGCGGTGCCCGAGGCGGACGCCGAGGGGGAGGTGCTCGCGGACGGTGACGCGGTCGCGGACGGCGAGGCCGAGGCCGTCGGTGGGTCGCTGGGCGGCGCCGAACTGGGCGACGCGGAGCTCGCGGGCGGCGTGGTCCGTGGCGGGCCGGCCGGCGAGGTGGGCGGCGCCGGGGTCGGCGCACCGCCGGGGGGCGGGCCGGCGCTGCTCCCGGCCGTCGGCGGCGGCATGCCCCGGCGACCGCCGCCGGAGGGTCCGGCGCCCGGACCGTGCAGGGTCACCACCGAGCCGGAGGGCGTGATCCAGACGAACGCCGTCCACGGGCCCTCCGGCAGCGCGGACCGGTCCACTGTGATCACCAGGGTGAGCCGCTCCCCCGGCTGGAGCGTCCCGCTGTCCCGGCTCAGTCGCAGCCACGTCGCCACGGTGGACGCCTGCCAGGCCACCGGCGTACCACCGCTGTTGACCAGGGTGACGACGGTACGGCCGCCCAACTCGCCTGCGCTGACCTCCAGCCGCACCGGTGGCGGCGCCAGCGGGCCGCCCCCCTGGGGCGACACGACCGCGGGGAATCCGGGCGGTGCGGGCAGCGCGCTGTCGGCGACCGCGACCGACAGGCTGGCCTGCCGCGCCTGCGGCAGCGCCGACGAGCCCACCGCGGCGCCGGTCGACGCCGACGTCGCTGCTGACGGACCGTCGGCCGCGACCGCAGCCGGATCCACCCGTACCGAGGAGACCGGGTCCTCCGGCAGGTTCGCCCCCTGATGCGTCGCCCACAGCGCCACCACCGGGGCGGCGACCACCAGGGCGATCACCGATCCGGCCACCGTGCGCTGCCGCAGCATCCCGGCCCGCTCGGCCGCGGCGCTGCGGTGGATCGGGAAACCGCGCCGGTCGAAGCGCAGCTCACGCCGGTCGGGAGGCGCGCCGGCGCCGGCCGCCCCGGTCGCGGCGCCGGCGCCGACGCCGACGCCCAGACCCAGTGAGGCGAAGAAGCGATCGCCGGCGGACGCCTTGCGGGCCTCCCGCGGCGCCTCCACCAGCGCCAGCGCGCCCGGTGCGCGGAACGTCCCCGGCCAGGGCCCGGCCGCGGCAGCCCGCTCGGCCGTACCCCGGCAGGTCGGACATTCGTCCACATGGTTCACCAGCTCGCCGCGCAGGGCCGCGCTCAGCACCGCGCCGCGCCCCCGGCCCAGCACCGACAGCTCCGGGCAGTCCGCCGCCGCCAGCACGGCCAGCGCCGCCGCCGTGCGCTCCAGCTCGCAGACCGCCTGCGCCAGCAGCACCCCCGCCTGGTCGGCGCGCAGGTCGAGGACGGCCGCGAGCTCGGCGGTGTCCAGGCCGTGCCGCCCGACCAGCTCCAGCGCCTCCCGCTGGGCCGGCGCCACCCCGGCCGCCTCCGGCCAGGCCAGCAGTTCGAGCCGGGCGTGCTCGGCGCTGTGCCGCCCCAGCGGACGGCGCGTCAGAGCCCGGATCGGCTCGGCCTCCATCCGCACCAGGCAGACGTGCCGGGCCAGCGCGTAGAGCCAGGCGCGCAGCTCCTCCGGGCGGCGCAGCCGGCGCCGGTGCCGCGCGGAGAGCTGCCGCAGCTCGCGCACGGCCGCGACCGCCTCCTCCTGATCGCAGAGCACCGACAGGCAGTAGGTGAACAGCGCGTCGCCGAACTCCTCCCACCCCTCCTCCAGGGCGCGGGCGCCGGTCGCCCGCGCTCCCGCCTCCGCCGATCGGACACGGGACCGCGGTACGGCTCTGGCCTGCGAGTCGGTGGTCACTCCACCGACGGTAGGCCGCACCCGCACAGTCGGTGGGCGGATGACTCCGAGATAGCCCTTTCGGGTGACCGTCGCTCTCCCGCGTGAACGAGGCGCGATGACCGGGCCCCGGCCGGATTGTCGGTAGCGCGCTGTAGCGTTCACGGCATGGCAGCCCGAACCACCTCAACGAAGGCCCCGCGCTCCTCGTACCGCTGTACCGAATGCGGCAACACCCCGCCCAAATGGACCGGCCGCTGCACCGAGTGCAATGCCTGGGGGACCATCGAGGAGTACGGCGCCCCCGCCGTCCGCACCACCGCCGCGGGCCCGGTGAGCACGGCCGCGCGCCCGATCGGGCAGGTGGACGCCACGGTGGCCGCCTCCCGAGCCACCGGCATCGCCGAGCTGGACCGGGTGCTCGGCGGCGGCCTGGTCCCGGGCGCGGTCGCGCTGCTCGCGGGAGAACCCGGCGTCGGCAAGTCCACGCTGCTGCTGGACGTCGCCGCCAAGGCGGCCAGTGACGCGCACCGCACCCTCTACATCACCGCCGAGGAGTCGACCAGCCAGGTCCGGCTGCGCGCCGACCGGATCGGCGCGCTCTCCCCGCACCTCTACCTCGCCGCCGAGACCGACCTCGCGGCCGTCCTCGGCCATATCGAACAGGTCCAGCCCTCGCTGCTGATCCTGGACTCGGTGCAGACCGTCGCCTCGGCCCAGCTGGAGAGCGCCCCGGGCGGACCCGCGCAGATCCGCGAGGTCACCGCCGCCCTGATCCGGGTGTCCAAGGCCCGTGCCATGTCCACCCTGCTGGTCGGCCATGTCACCAAGGACGGCTCGATCGCCGGACCCCGGCTGCTGGAGCACCTGGTGGACGTGGTGCTGCACTTCGAGGGCGACCGCCATGCCCGGCTGCGGATCATCCGCGGCGTCAAGAACCGCTACGGCGCGACCGACGAGGTCGGCTGCTTCGAACTGCACGACGCCGGGATCTCCGGCGTGGCCGACCCGTCCGGGCTGTTCCTGACCAAGCGGGACAAGCCGGTGCCCGGGACCTGTCTGACCGTCACCCTGGAGGGCCGCCGCCCGCTGGTCGCCGAGGTGCAGGCGCTGATGGTGGACTCGCAGATCCCCTCCCCCCGGCGGACCACCTCCGGGCTCGAGTCCCCGCGGATCGCCATGGTGCTGGCCGTGGTCGAACGGCACGGCGGGGTACGGCTGGGCAAACTCGACATCTACACGGCGACGGTGGGCGGGGTGAAGCTCACCGAACCGGCGGCGGACCTGGCCATCGCGCTCTCGGTGGCCAGCTCGGCGGCGGACACCCCGCTGCCGGCCAACCTGGTCGCCATCGGCGAGGTCGGCCTGGCCGGGGAGGTGCGGCGGGTGACCGGCGTCGAACGCCGCCTCACCGAAGCGGCCCGACTGGGGTTCACGCACGCGCTGGTTCCGCCGGACCCGGGGAAGGTCCCCAAGGGCATGCGGGTCACCGAGGTCGCGACCATTGGTGAAGCTTTGGCCGCGATTCCCGGCCGCCGTAAAGTTGCACGTCCCGCGGAGGCCGCTACGCAGTAGCCGGTTGCCGTTCGCGCAGTTCCCGCGCCCCTGAGCATGTGCAACTGGGCCAGTTGCAGCCGCTTGGGGGCGCGGGGAACTGCGCGACAAGCCACCCCCGAGGTAGAGCCCCTGCAGGCCCGCGACTACCGCTCACCGAGGCCCCACGTCAATAACCCGGCACCGCCGCCCGTGGCCGACGGTAAACTCATGAGCGCACACCGCACCCCACCGGAGGAGTCGTCCCGTGGCAGCCAACGACCGGGCGGATCGCTCCTCCCGCGAGGAGGCCCTTCTGCGGGCCTCACTGAGCGCCGTAGCACCAGGCACGCCCCTGCGCGACGGCCTGGAGCGCGTACTGCGCGGCCGTACGGGCGGGTTGATCGTCGTCGGCTTCGACAAGACCGTCGAGGCCCTCAGCACCGGCGGATTCGTCCTCGACGTGGAGTTCTCGGCGACCCGGCTGCGCGAGCTCTGCAAGCTCGACGGCGCCGTCGTCCTGGACAAGGACATCACCAGGATCGTCCGGGCCGGAGTACAGCTCGTCCCGGACGCCAACATCCCCACCGAGGAGACCGGCACCCGGCACCGCACCGCCGAGCGGGTCAACAAGCAGACCGGTTATCCGGTGGTCTCGGTCAGCCAGTCGATGCGGCTGATCGCGCTCTATGTGAACGGCGTGCGCCGGGTCATCGAGGACTCCGCCGCGATCCTCTCCCGCGCCAACCAGGCCCTGGCCACCCTGGAGCGCTACAAGCTGCGCCTGGACGAGGTCGCCGGCACCCTCTCCGCGCTGGAGATCGAGGACCTGGTGACGGTCCGTGATGTGACCGCGGTCGCACAGCGGCTGGAGATGGTCCGCCTGATCAACCGTGAGATCGCCGGCTATGTGATCGAGCTGGGCACCGACGGCCGACTGCTGTCGCTCCAGCTGGACGAGCTGATCGCCGGGGTCGAGCCGGAGCGCGAACTGGTCGCCCGCGACTACTTCCCGGAGCGCGCGGCCAAGCGCGGCCGCACCGTCCAGGACGTCCTGACCGACCTGGAGGGGCTGACCCACGGCGATCTGCTGGACCTGCAGACGGTCGCCAAGGCGCTCGGGTACCCGGGCACCCCGGAGGCCCTGGACGCCGCCGTCAGCCCGCGCGGCTACCGGCTGCTGGCGAAGGTGCCGCGGCTGCCCAACACGGTCATCGAGCGCCTGGTGGAGCACTTCGGCGGGCTGCAGAAGCTGCTCGCCGCCAGCATCGACGACCTGCAGACCGTCGAGGGGGTCGGCGAGTCGCGGGCCCGCTCGGTGCGCGAGGGGCTGTCCCGGCTCGCCGAGTCCTCGATCCTGGAGCGCTACGTCTGACGGATCCGGCGACCGGTCCGGCCGCGCCGGGTCCGTCAGCTGCCGAACGGAGCCAGCTTGAACTGGTGCGAGGGCTGCACCGTCACGCCCGCGATCCCGACCCGGGCGACGTACGTCCCCGCGCCCACGGCGCCACCGCCGCCGCCCGGGGTGCAGCCCGGGGTCGAGGTGATCCTGGACCACTGGAACTCCGCGTCGACCGGGGTGGTCGAGGCCGGCACGGCGTACCACTGGGACGAGGCGTCGCGGGGGCAGTCGCCCGAGGACCAGACGTGGCTGTTGCCGGCGCTGCTGACGGTGAGCACGGCCGACTTGGCGCCGAGGTCGACCCGGCAGGCCGCGCCGCTGGTGTTGCTGATGGCGAGCTGGAAGGTCGGCCACTGCGAGGAGTTGTAGGACTGCTCGGTGCTGGTCAGCGACAGCTCCACGTCGGCCGCGGCGCACACCGGCAGGTTCATCGTGCCGCCGGAGTTCGGCGGGGTGGTGCTCCCGCTGGTGCCGGTGGTGCTGCTGCCACCCGTCGAGCCGCTGCCGGAGCCGCTGCTCCCGCTCGTGGTGCTGCTGCCGCCCGAGGCGCCGCCGGTGACGGTCACCACCGTCCCGCCGTTGGTCCCGGCCGGGGCGCTCGACGACGCGCTGCCGGACGGGTTGGGGCTCTTGCTCCCGCCGCTGCCGGAGCTGGTGCCGCCGCCCGAGGCGGTCCCGTCGTTGGAGCCGCCGGTCCCGGTCGGCCCGGGTGTGATCGACGTCACGGGATGCGAGGAGGCCGTCCCGGCCGCCGCGGGTTTCTTCCCGCCCCCGCCGGGCAGCAACAGCCACAGCAGGAGTACCAGTACCCCCAGGGCGACGAGGAGCACGATCAGGCGCCGTCGCCAGTAGATGGAGGACGGCAGCGGTCCGACGGGATTGCGCAGAGAGGGCACGAGCAAACCTTACGAGAGATCAACCCCCGCTCAGAGCAACACCGCCGTACCTGGGGCCCCTTCTTTCACATCATCGTCCTGATGGTCCGTTCGGATGGTTTCGCACCACCGTTCCGGTTACTTCCCGGTGACCCGGTGTGTGCGAGGATCGACGGCGCTATGACAGAGACTCTTGACCTCCACCGTGCCGTCCTCCACGAAGCCGTCCTCGGCTGGTACGCCGAGCATGCCCGCGAGCTCCCCTGGCGGGAGCCGTCCGCCGGGCCCTGGGCGGTGATGGTCAGTGAGTTCATGCTGCAGCAGACCCCGGTGAAGCGGGTGCTGCCCATGTACCAGGCCTGGATGGAGCGTTGGCCGACCCCGGCCGACCTCGCCGCGGCGCCCGCCGGAGAGGCGGTACGGGCCTGGGGACGCCTCGGCTACCCGCGCCGGGCGCTGCGGCTGCATGCGGCGGCGACCGCGATCACCGAGCAGCACGGCGGGGAGGTCCCGGTCGACCACGCGGCGCTGCTGGCCCTGCCCGGCGTCGGCGAGTACACCGCCGCAGCGGTGGCCTCGTTCGCCCACCGGCAGCGGCACGCGGTGCTGGACACCAATGTCCGCCGGGTGTTCGCGCGGCTGGTGGACGGCCGCGAGTACCCGCCGACGGCGACGACGGCCGCGGAGCGGCGCATCGCGACGGAGCTGCTGCCGGAGGACCCGGAGACCGCGGCGACCTGGGCGGTCGCGGTGATGGAGCTGGGCGCGCTGGTGTGCACCGCGCGGACGCCCTCGTGCGGGGGGTGCCCGGTGGCACGGGAGTGCGCGTGGCGCGGGGCGGGATACCCCGCGCACGACGGGCCGCCACGGAAGGGGCAGACGTACGCGGGGACCGACCGTCAGGTGCGGGGCAAGCTGCTCGCGGTGCTGCGGGAGGCCCATGGGGAGGTCCCGCAGGACGCGTTGGACGCCGTCTGGGGGGATTCTGTGCAGCGGGGGCGGGCACTTGACGGGCTGGTGGCTGACGGGTTGGTGGAGCCGGTCGCACCGGGGGTGTATCGGCTGCCTGGTTGAGCGCCCTGCCTTTGCGGGTGGCTTGTCGCGCAGTTCCCCGCGCCCCTGAGCATCTGCAACTGACTCAGTTGCAACCCGCTGGGGGCGCGGGGAACTGCGCGACAAGCCACCTACGGTCCGCAGCCAAAGAACCTGCCTCAGACCTCAACCGCGACCTGGGGTTCAGCCTCCGAAGGTTTGGGCGTGGCCCTCAACGGGACCTCCTTCAGGAAGAACGCGATGGCGATGCCCGCCGCGCTGATGAGCGCGCCCCACAGGAAGATGCTGTGCACCCCGTTCGCGACCGCGTGGTCGTACGCCTCCCGCACCGGGGTCGGCAGGTGGGTCAGCATCCCCGGGGTGAGCTGGGCGTGGCCCGCGATCGCCTTGCCGCCGCTCGCGCCGAGCCGCTCGGTCATGGTGTGGGTGACCCGTGAGCTGAACAGCGCGCCGAACAGGGAGACGCCGAAGGAGCCGCCGATGGTGCGGAAGAAGGTGGAGCTGCTGGACGCGACGCCGATGTCCCGCAGCGCCACGCTGTTCTGCGCCACCAGCATGGTGAGCTGCATGAGGAAGCCCAGCCCGGCGCCCAGCACCACCATGAACAGGCCGGAGGTGAACCGACTGGTGCCGGTGTCCAGCAGGGACAGCAGCAGCATCCCGGCGGTCATCACCAGGGATCCGACCACCGGGTAGATCTTGTACCGCCCGGTGCGGGTGACGGCCTGTCCGACGACCAGGGAGACGACCAGCACCCCCAGCATCATCGGCATCAGCAGCAGCCCGGAGTTGGTGGCCGAGGCGCCCTGCACGCTCTGCTGGTAGAGCGGCAGGAAGGTGATCGCACCGAACATGACGAAGCCGACCACGAAGCCCAGACCGCAGATCAGGCTGAAGTTGCGGCTGCGGAACAGGTGCAGCGGCAGCACCGGCTCCTCGCCGCGCTGCGCCACCCGCTGCTCGACCCGTACGAATCCGGCGAGCGAGACCGCCGCCAGCGCCAGCATCCCGGCGACCTGCCAGGAGCCCCAGGCGTAGCTCTGGCCGCCCCAGGTGGTGACCAGGACCAACGCCACGATGCCCACCGTCAGCAGCCCCGCGCCCAGGTAGTCGATCCGGGCGGTCGAGCGGACCTGCGGCAGGTGCAGGGTGACCGCGATGACGATCAGGGCGAGGGCGCCCAGCGGCAGGTTGATGTAGAAGATCCAGTGCCAGCTGAGGTGGTCGGTGATGGTGCCGCCGACCAGGGGTCCGCCGATCATCGCGACGGCCATCACGGCCGCGAACATGCCCTGGTACTTGCCGCGTTCGCGGGGCGGCACCAGCGCGCCCATGATCGACATGACCCCGACGATCAGGCCGCCGGCGCCCAGGCCCTGCAGCGCCCGGAAGATGATCAGTTCGTTCATGTTCTGGGAGAGCCCGGACAGCGCGGACCCGGCCAGGAAGATCACGATCGAGGCCATGAAGATGCCCTTGCGGCCGTAGAGGTCGCCGAGCTTGCCCCAGATGGGGGTGGAGGCCGTGGTCGCCAGGATGTAGGAGGTGACCACCCAGGAGAGGTGGTTGACGCCGCCGAGGTCGCCGACGATGGTCGGCATCGCGGTGCCGACGATCATGTTGTCGAGCATCGCCAGCAGCATCGCGATCAGCAGTCCGCTGAGCACGATCCGGATCTCCCGCGGGGAGCGGATGATCTGCGCGTCCGGATCGGGGGCCGCGCCGCCGTCGGCCGCCTCCCCCTGCTGCGGAATCTGGTCCTGGGCCATCCCTCTGCCTCCCCGTACACGGACTTACCTGCCGACCGGCTAGTACCCTCGACAGCGGCACGGTAAGCTCACTTGGTGGGGGCCGTCAACCCACTTTTCGCCATCCCTGGCGGGACCTGCGCGAACGGCCGCTAACCTACGCGCAGAAGTGTGCGGCACCCCTCTCACCGGACAGGCAATCAGGCGGAGCGATGACCACCCAGACACCTCGCGGGGACACCCGGGCGCGCATCCTCGACATCGCCCTGGAACTGTTCGCCGAGCACGGGTACGACAAGACCTCCCTGCGCGAGATCGCCGACCGCCTGGGCGTCACCAAGGCAGCGCTGTACTACCACTTCCGGACCAAGGAGGACATCCTCGCCGGGATCGTGGACACCATGAGCGCGCCCATCGAGGAGGCCATCGCCTGGGGCCGGGAGCAGCCGTACAGCCCGGCCCTGCGGGACGAGATCGTGCGCCGCTTCGCCGAGGGCATGCAGTCGCGGCAGCCGCTGCTGCGGTTCTTCCACGAGAACCAGCCCACCATCCGCGAGCTGAAGGTGGGGGGCCGCTTCAAGGACCTGATGTTCGCGCTCACCAAGCTGATGCTCGGCCCCGACCCGACCTTCGAGGACCGGGTGCGCGCCTCGATCTCGCTGATGACCGTCAACGTCGCCCAGTTCATCGGCGAGGCCTGCGTCAGTGACCCCGAGGCGTCGGTCGGGCTGCCGGACGCGGAGGGCCGACGGGAGGTCGCCCTGCGGGTGGCCCTGGACATCGCCGAGGGGATCGGCGGGCCCGGCCCGCGCTGAGCGCTGCTCAGAAGTCGGTGACGCCCTTGCCCCGCAGGTAGGCCAGCGGATCGATGTCCGCGCCGTAGTGGTCGGCGGTACGGATCTCGAAGTGCAGATGCGGTCCGGTGGAGTTGCCGGTGTCGCCGGACCGGGCCACCCGCTGGCCGGCCCGCACCTGCTGACCTGCCGTCACATCGAAGGCCGACAGGTGCGCGTAGAGGGCGTAGCGGCCGTCGGGGAGCTCGACGACCACGGTGTTGCCGTAGCAGGTCTGCCGCTCCGCCGAGACCACGGTGCCGTCGCCGACCGCGAGCACGTCGGTGCCGGCGTCGACGGCGAAGTCGGTGCCGGTGTGGTAGCCGGCGGCGTACTCGCTGTTCACCACGCCGTACGCCTCGCTCATCGGCGCGCCCGGGACGGGGGCCGACCACTGGGCCCGCGTGGGGACAGTGGCCCGCCTGGCAGCGGCTGCGGCTTGCACAGCCGGCGCGGGCGCCTGTTGTGCGGCGTCCGCGCTGCCGCCCGACACCACCGGGGCGACCTCCGGGCTGCCCGTCGCGGCCGCCATCGCCGGCAGGCCGATCGTGGCGAAGGCCAGCGCTCCGGTCGCAGCCAGTGCCATCAGGGCCGTACGACGGTGGGCATGCCGTCGGCGACAGCCGTGCCTAGCATGGGCGCTGTACATCAGGGGTTCGACCTCGTCCTGCTCTCGGGCTGCTTCAGTAGGAGATTAGGGGACTATGGCCGTAAAACTGTGAATCGCCACTGATGCCGTTGATGCCGCGTGTGCCCCGATACGTCTGCGGCCACTGCTCCATGCCGGGCCACCCGGCGGCCACCGTGAGAAGGACCACAGACCCCCGGGGCCCCGTATCGCCCGTACCCGGGCTGTGCCAGTCTCGGTGCCCTGATCCGGCACCGTGCACCTGCTCCCTCCCCTCGAACAGGAGCGACACCGTGACCCTCCAGCTCAAGCCCGGGACTTCCTGGGACGACACCTACGCCCGCTGCCTGGCCGCCGCGCCCGAGGCGTTCACCCCCGACCGGCTGCTGAACCTGGTCCGCGGCGACTGGCACGCCACCGGCAGTCCTGGCGAGCACAGCACGCCGCTGGACGGCACCCCGATCCCCGGGCCGCCGAGGATCGGCGCCGAGGAGGCGGCGGCCGCCGTCGACTTCGCCGTCACCGAGCACCGCGGCTGGTCGGCGACGCCCCTGGACGAGCGCAAGGCCCGGGTCCTGGCCGCCGTCGAGGCCCTGGCCGGCCAACGGGACCTGCTGGCCATGCTGCTGGTCTGGGAGATCGGCAAGCCCTGGCGGCTGGCCTGCGCCGATGTGGACCGCGCCCTGGACGGGGTGCGCTGGTACCTGGAGAACATCGACCGCCAGCTCGGCTCGCGGACCGCGCTGCCAGGGCCGGTCTCCAACATCGCCAGCTGGAACTACCCGATGAGCGTCCAGGTGCACGCCGAACTGGTGCAGTTGCTGGCCGGCAACGCGGTGATCGCCAAGACCCCGTCGCAGGGCGGCTTCCACTGCCTCACGCTGGCGCACGCGCTGATGCGCCGCGCCGGGCTTCCGGTCACCCTGCTCTCCGGCATGGGCTCGCAGATCGCCGACTCGCTGATCCGCTCCCCCGGCCTGGGCGCACTCGCCTTCGTCGGCGGACGGGCCAACGGACGCCGGGCCGCGACCTCGCTCGCTGATCTGAACCGCCGTCACTTCCTGGAGCAGGAGGGCCTCAACACCTGGGGCGTCTGGGACTACAGCGACTGGCCGACGCTGGCCGCGCATCTGCGCAAGGGCTTCGAGTACGCCAAGCAGCGCTGCACCGCCTATCCGCGCTACGTGGTGCAGCGCCGGCTCTTCCCGGCGTTCCTGGAGACCTATCTGGCCGTCCTCGGCAATCTGCGCTTCGGGCACCCGCTGGCCGTCGCCGATCCCGAGGCGCCGCTGCCGGAGCTGGACTTCGGCCCGGTGATCCACGCCGCCAAGGCCGCCGAGCTGGTCCGGCACTTCGACGACGCGGTGATCGCCCGCGCCGTCCCGCTGCACCGGGGCACCCTCGCCGACGGCAGCTTCCTGCCCGGCCAGGACACCGGCGCCTACATCGCCCCGGCCAGCGTGCTGGACCCGCCGCCCAACTGGGCGCTGCACCACTCCGAGCCGTTCGGGCCGCTGGACTCGGTGGTCCTGGTGGACACCGAGTCGGAACTGCTCGCCGCCATGAACGCGGGCAACGGCTCGCTGGTGGCCAGCATCGCCACCGACGACCCCGACTTCGCCGCCAGGATCGCGCCGGACCTGCTGGCCTTCAAGGTCGGCATCAACCAGCCCCGCTCGCGCGGGGACCGCGAGGAGGTCTTCGGCGGCCTGGGCGCGTCCTGGAAGGGTGCCTTCGTCGGCGGGGACCTGCTGGTCCAGGCGGTCAGCCACGGCCCCGAGGGCGAGGACGAGAAGCTCTACGGAAACTTCCCGGGCTACTCCCTCTACCCGACCCGCTGACCCCCGTCCGGTTCTTTGACCCAGCCGGTTCACTCGGACCGTTGACCCGCCGGTAACTTCGTGTGACGCTCCTTCATGTGCCCTGCACCACCCGCGCAACGCACACGACGAGGAGCGCCTCGATGTCGACCCACCCCCTCTACACGGTCCCGGTCACCGAAGGAACCTGGACCGTCCCGGCCACCGGATCGGCCCGCTTCAACTGGGAGTACGACGACGGCCGGGAGCGGCTGCTGGCGCTCTACCAGAAGGGCAAGGACAAGCAGTGGGACGCGGTCAAGCGCATCGACTGGTCCCTGGAGGTGGACCCCTACGACCCGCTGGGGCTGCCGGACGAGGCCATGGCCATCCACGGCACCCCGTACTGGGCCAAGTTCAGCTCCAAGGAGCGCGCCGACCTGCGCCGGCACTACGCCTCCTGGCAGTTCAGCCAGTTCCTGCACGGTGAGCAGGGCGCCATGGTGTGTGCTGCGCGCATAGTCGAGTCCGTCCCGGACCTGGACGCCAAGTTCTACTCGGCGACCCAGACCATGGACGAGGCCCGCCATGCGGAGCTGTACTCCCGGTTCCTGCACGAGAAGATGGGGATGCTCTACCCGATCAACGACAACCTGCAGGCGCTGCTGGGCGACACCCTGCGCGACTCCCGCTGGGACATGCCCTACCTCGGCATGCAGGTGCTGATCGAGGGCCTGGCGCTGGCCGCGTTCGGGCTGCTGCGGGACACCACCACCAAGCCGCTGCCCAAGCAGCTGCTGGCCTATGTGATGCAGGACGAGGCCCGGCACGTGGCGTTCGGGCGGATGGCACTGCGCGACTACTACGCCGGCCTCTCCGCCGCGGAGCTCGCCGAGCGCGAGGAGTTCGTGATCGAGGGCTGCTACCTGATGCGGGACCGGCTGCGCGGGGTGGAGGTGCTGACCAACTTCGGCATCCCGCTGAAGGACGCCGAGGAGATCAGCGAGCAGAGCGAGTACCTGCAGTTCTTCCGCAAGCTGCTGTTCTCCCGGATCGTGCCCTGCGTCAAGGACATCGGGCTGTGGGGGCCGAAGCTGCAGCAGGCGTACGTCGACATGGGCGTCCTCGAACTGGGCGACTCCAACCTCGACCTGCTGATGCGTCAGGACGAGGAGATAGCGGAGCAGCTGGACGCCGAGCGGTTCGCCGCCGAGGAGGCGGCCCGGGTGGCGGAGGTCGAGGAGGCCATCGCCGAAGGCGCCGTCGAGGGCGCCGCCAGCGCCTCCTGACTGATCATCAGACCGGAACGGAGTTATCCACAGGGCAGATGTGCGGAGTCGGCCCGGGCACGGCAGGCTCGGGCCATGACCCATTCCGCAGCAGTATCCGCACACCGCACCGTCGAGGTCCTCGCCCGCCGTCAGGGCGGCGTCGTGCTGGCGCGCCAGGCCCTGGAGGCCGGGCTGCCGCGCGACCAGATCCGCGTCCTGGTCCGCCAGGGCCGCTGGGCCGCGATGCACCACGGGGTGTACCTGACCACCCCGCCCACGGCGCGCGGCCCGGGCGGCCGACCACCGCTGCTGGCCCGGGCCTGGGCGGCCCATCTGCGCTGCGGTCCCAGCAGCGTGATCGGCCTCGGCACGGCGGCCCGACTGCTGCGGCTGCGCGGGCTCGCGACTGAACCGCCCCATGTCGACGTCTATCTGCCGCGCGGCCGTCATCCCAGGCCCGATCTGCGGCTGCGGCTGCACCTGGCGGCGCTGGGGCCGGGCGAGGTGGTCCGCCGCCGCGGCCTGCCGCTGACCTCGGTCGCGCGCACCGTGGCCGACCTGCTGCTGCGGCTACCGGAGGACCAGGGGCTCAGCCTGCTGGACTCGGCCCTGCACCAGGGCCTGCTGGTCGACCTCAGCGCCGTCGACCGCGCCCTGCGCTACCGGCCCCGGGCCGATCCGGCCCGGTCTCTGCTGCCCCTCGCGGACGGACGGGCTGCGGACCCGCTGGAGTCCGCCGTCCGGCTGGACTGCGTCCGCGGCGGGGTCGCCCCGGACCAGCTCCAGGTGGCGCGCTCGGCCTTCTGCTGGCACCGCGGCCTGCGCCGCCCACTGCTGGGCGAGACCTGCGGCCGACGCGAGGGCCCGGCCCGCTCGCACCGCAACGGCCAGCCGCTGCTCCGCTTCACCTGGGCCGACGTCGCCGAACCGGGGGGCGCGGCCGCACTGGTGCGGTCGGCGCTGGACGAGCTACGGCTCAGCCGAGGCCCTGGCCCTGGCCCTGGCCCTCCGGAGCCTCCGGGCCTTGCTGAGCGTCCTGAGCCGCGGCTGCCGCCGCCGCGGCCATACCCCGACCGAACCAGCCTGCCAGCGCAGCGGTCAGCAGATCAGCCACGATCGTCAGCACCCTGGACACCAGGGCCACCGCCGTGGCCCGACCCTCGTCCATGACCGGCGACAGCATTGCGATCAGGATGAACTCGCGCACCCCGGCCCCGGCCGGGTCGATCACGATCAGGAAGCCGACGCTCCAGGCGAAGGCGAAGCCGCCGATGGAGGGGGCGAGCGCCTTCAGGGCGGGGGCGCCCATGCTCACCGCCAGGATCCAGATCTGCAGCCCGACCAACGCCCAGTACAGCAGGGACCAGGCCAGCGAGAGGCCGATCGCACGGCCGGAGACCCGGTGTTCCAGGGCCGGCCGACGGGCCAGCCTGAGCAGCCGCTCCAGCAGCGGGTTGAGCAGCCGGGGGTGCAGCACCGCGAGGATCACCGGGACCGCGAGGAACGCCCAGCCGTAGCGGCCGATCGCACCGCCCTGCAGAAAGGGGAGCGCACAGACCGTGCAGAGCAGCCCGCTGACCAGCGCGACCAGCATCGCGAGCGCGGCAGCGCTCGCCGAGCGGCGCGGCGGGATCCGGTACGCCCGGCCCAGGTCCATCTGCGCCACCACGGACCACACCGAACCCGGGAGGTACTTGCCGAGCTGCCCGACGAAGAACACCTGCGCGGCTCCGCGCAGCGGCGGCCTGGAGCCGAAGCCGGCCAGCAGTACCCTCCATGCCTGCATGGAGGTCAGCGCCGCCAGCAGCAAGGCGACCAGGGCCCCGGCCACGCCCGCCCAGCCCAGATCCCAGAGCCCGGACCTGACCTGGCTCCACTGGGAGACCAGCGCGTAGCACCCGAGCCCGACCGCGGCCAGCACGAAGACCACCCGCACGACCCGGCCCAGCGGCCCCTTGCTCATGAGGCCGCGCAGGCGGCCGATCCGGGTCGGCCCGGCCTGGGGCGCCGGGGCTGGAGGCTGCTGAGGAACATCCTGCTCGGCTTGGTTGACTGCGGGGTCGGGCATGCGGGGAGCATAAGCCCCTCGGGCGGAACCAGGCCAAGCCGCCCATGCCCGCGCCGCCCCCGTTCACCCGGCGGACACCCGCTTGTCCCCGGTCAGGCGTCAGCGCCCGCGCCGTCGCCGAGCCGGGCCCGTACGACCAATCCAGTGCCCTTGTCGGGGAACGCCCGTTGCAGCAGCCGGAACGGGTCGGTGCCCAGCCGAATGGCGGCGCCGCGCAGCCGACCGCTCGGCTGGAACAGCCGGCCGGAGCCGGCCGTGCGCTCCTCGATCGATGTGTCCGCCGCGCTGCGCGCCAGCCGACGCCGCCCGATCGCGTTCCGTACGCCCTCCAGGACGAAGCCCAGACCGGCGCCGCAGTGCAGGACCTCGACATCCTCGAAGCCGGCGTCGTGCAGCAGTTCCGTCAGGCCCTGCGGGTCGTAGCGGCGGAAGTGCCCTACCAGCTCGTCCCACGGGCCGAACCGGCTCTGGTAGGCGGGCACCGACAGCAGCAGCCAGCCTCCTGGCTTCACCTTCGCGGCGAACTCCGCCAGTGCGGCCCGGTCGTCCTCCAGGTGCTCCAGCACCTCGAAGGCGCACACCAGGTCGAACCGCCGGTCGCCCAGCTCCTTGGCCATCACGTTCTTCACCTCGCCCCGGCCGACCGCGGCCACGCGGCCGCTGGCCACGCTGTACGAGGTCTCATCCGGCTCGATGCCGAGGTAGTCGTCGTAGCGCAGTGCCAGCCGCGCTCCCACGGCTCCCTGCCCGCAGCCGATCTCCAGGACGTCGGTCACCCCGTCGGGCAGCAGTCGGGAGATGGCGTCGAACCTCAGCCAGGTATTCGGCATCAGCGGTGCCACCGCGTCCATGACCGGCGCCGAACCGGCATGGTCCGTCATCCTGGCGTCCATAGGTACCCCTAAGTGCGATGACATGCATTTTCACTATGACGGCGGTTACTTTAGCTGGTTTGCCTTCACCGCAACGAGATCCGCTTTCTGTGTGTTCACCGGATGTTCGCCGAACTTCTCGGGCTCCTCGCGGCCGGCACGGCGCGGTGCCCTACTGTTCGTCCCATGCGCGTACTGGTCTTCGGCACCTACGACACGTCCGCTCACCCCCGGGTCGGCATCATCGCCGACGGGCTGCGCGCCCACGGGATGGACGTCCGGGAATGCAACGTCCCGCTGGGGCTGGACACCGCGGGGCGGGTGGCCATGCTGGCCCAGCCGTGGCGGGTGCCGCTGCTGCTGCTGCGCCTGGCCGGGCGCTGGTGGCAGCTGGCCCGGGCGGCCCGGCGGATGCCGCGGCCCGACGTGGTCCTGGTCGGCTACCTCGGCCACTTCGACGTGCGGCTGGCCCGGCTGCTGTTCCGGCGGACGCCGATCGTGCTGGACCACCTGATCAGCGCCAGCGACACGGCCAGGGACCGCAGGCTGTCCTCCGGCGGCGTCAAGCAGATGCTGCTGCGGGCGATCGACGCGGGTGCGCTGCGGGCCGCCTCGGTGGTCGTGGTGGACACCGAGGAGCACCGCGCGGCGCTGCCGGAGTCGGCCAGGGAGCGCGCGGTCGTGGTCCCGGTCGGCGCACCCGACCACTGGTTCGAGGCCGGCGCCGCGGCTGCGGCGGCCCGCACCTCCGCAGACGCCGTTTCGGCCCCGCTGAGCGTGGTCTTCTACGGTCTGTTCACCCCGCTGCAGGGCGCGCCCGTCATCACCGCGGCGATGGCCGCCCTGGACGGCGTGGCCGTCGAGCTGACGATGATCGGACGGGGCCAGGATTCGGAGGCGGCCAGGAGCGCAGCCCCGACCGACGGGTCCGTCCGCTGGCTGGACTGGGTGCCCGCGGCCGAGCTCCCCGCCGTGGTGGCCGGTCACGACGTCTGCCTGGGCATCTTCGGCACCGGGCCCAAGGCCCTGCGGGTGGTCCCCAACAAGGTCTTCCAGGGGGCTGCCGCGGGCTGTGCCCTGATCACCTCCGACACCGGGCCGCAGCGGCGCGAGCTGGGCGACGCGGCGGTACTGGTACCGCCCGGCGACCCGGAGGCGCTGGCCGCGGCGCTGCGGAAACTCGCCGAGGACCGGGGCGAGCTCGACCGGATGAAGCAGGCGGCCCGCGCGGCGGCGGAGGACCGCTTCGGTCCCGCGGAAGTGGTTCAGCCCCTGGTGAGCCTGCTCACCAGGGGCTGAAGGAGAAGCCTTCGGTCGACCAGTCAGGTCGACCGGTCGGTCAGTCCTGCCGGGACCGCACGATCAGGTCGGCCAGCAGCGCCAGCGAGGCGATCAGCAGGCCCGTGATGAAGATCAGCACGGTGTTCACGGCGAACCGCACCGGGTGCGTCACCATGTCGAAGACGCCCTTGGCGATGCCGATGCCGATCAGCCACAGGGCGAGCGGCATGAGCACCTTGAGCGGGTTGAAGTACATGACCATGCGCAGGACCTGAAGGATGTACCGGTAGGCATCCTTGACGAACCGAAACTTGGACTTACCCGCCCTTTTGGCGTAGTCGATCGGCAAGTAGCTGATGTCGTGCTGATTCGACAGGAAAGCGAGGGTGATCGTGGTGACGCAGGAGAATCCCGGCGGAAGCAGCCGAAGATACGGAAGCGCAATGTCCCGTCGCATTGCCCGCAACCCGGAGTTCAGGTCCGGGATACGTTGGCCCGCCAGTTTCTCTGCGATCTTCCTGACAACCCATTTGGCGGGAACCCGGAGGATTTTGTGCGAGCCCTCCTCGGTGGTGCGGGCGCCGACGACCTGGTCGATGCTGCGGTCCTCGTCGAGCAGCCGGACCAGCTCCGGGATCCGCTCGTTGGGGTAGGTCATGTCCGCGTCGGTCCAGACCACGATCTCGCCCCGGGCCATCTGCGAGCCGATCCTGCGCACGGTGCCGGCCCCGCCGTTGCGGCGGAAGGCGATCGCGCGCAGATGCGGAAACTCCAGCTCAGCTTCCTGGATGACCTTGAGAGTGCCGTCCGTGGAGGCGTCGTCGACGGCCAGCAGCTCGTAGCTGTAGCCCGACTCGTCCATGGCCTTGGTGATCCGCTGCAGCTCCAGAAGAAGATGGTCCTCCTCGTTGTAGCAGGGGAGGACGATGGAGACATGCGGTGTGTCGGCCTGATCGGCCGCGGCCGCCGCGGCGTCGGCTTCCTTGAGCGGCCGGGCGGGATCGGTGAGCATCACGCTGGGTATTCCTCTCGGGAGCCCCCGGCCGGGTAACGCTCGGAGGCGAATCTTGAAGTGCTGTCATCCCCCCGCACAGCAGCCCATACGTTATCCAGGGGCACAGGGTTTTGGCTATCCTCTCATTTTCCCGGGATGATCGGCCCCGGGACGTCCGGGGACGGAACGCGGGGCTCCCAGGATGTTCGCAGGAACCTGGGAGCCGCAATCCGTGCGGCTTCGCCGAACAGCACCCCTCCCGGGCGACCCGCACGCACCTCCCCTACGCTCACACTGACTGTCCGGAGCCGGCACCGCCGGCATCCTCCTCGCCGCGACGCACCTGCCTGGGACAACAACGATGCTCCGACGCCGCACCCTGCCCCGCCCGCTGAGCGTGCTGGCAGTCCTCGCCGCCGTGCTGTTCGCGCTCTGGGGCATCGGCGGCCAGCTGGTCGGCCACTCGACCCTGACCGCCACCGACGAGATGGTCAGTCAGAGTCCCTGGTCGGACGCCGGGCTCAGCGGGCCGCGCACCCACAACTGGCTGCTGGACGACACCTACACCTCCGAACTGCCCTCGACCATCCTGTTCAAGCAGGAGCTGCAGAAGGGCGAGGGGACCGGCTGGAACCCCTACGAGGCCGGCGGCACCAACCTCGGCAACGTCCCCAACCAGGCCCTGCTGTCGCCGTTGAGCATCCCGTACTACCTGCTGCCGACCTGGATCGCCCCCGCCTACGGGCGGCTGCTGGAGATCGTCTGCGCCGTCGCGGGCAGCTTCCTCTTCCTGCGCAGGCTCCGGATCTCCCCCGCCGCCGCGGTCACCGGTGGCCTGATCTTCGCCGGCAGTGCCTTCATGGTGTCCTGGGTGGGTTTCCCGCAGACCCGCGTCGCGGCCTTCATCCCGGTGCTGTTCTGGACCCTGGAGCGGCTGATCCAGGAACGCCGGGTGCGTGACGCGGCCCTGGTCGCGGTACCCGTCGCGTCGCTGCTGCTGGGCGGCTTCCCCTCGGTGACGGCCTACACCATGCTGACGGCCGGCATCTACACCGTGGTCCGGCTGCTCGCCACGTACAGAGAAGGCCCTGCCCGGGGGGCCCCGAAGCGGCTGGCCCTGGTCGCGCTGGGCGCGCTCGGCGGGACGGCGGCGGGCGCCGGGCTCGCGATGTTCCAGCTGGTGGGCTTCCTCTACTTCTACCCGACCTGGCTGGTCGAGGGACGCGCGCAGACCCCGCAGATGCACCTGGCCGCGATCAATCTGCTGGAGTCGTTCAGCCCCTGGGTGTTCGGCACCGCCAACGTCACCCAGCTGCCGCTGTTCATCCTCGGGCCCAACCTCGTCGAAGCCATGTCGTACATCAGCGCCGCCGCCGTGGTGCTGGTGCTGGTCGCGCTCGCGATGCCGCGCCGGGGCCGGGCGCTGCTGCCGCGGAGCGCGTGGATCCTGCTGTTCGCCCTCGCCGCCGGCTGGGCCCTGCTGATCTATGTCGGCGGCGCACCGCTGGAGCTGCTGCAGAGACTGCCGGTGGCGCGGGCCCTGTTCGCCGCCAACTACATCGGCCGCAGCCGCAGCATCCTCGACTTCCTGCTCGCCGTCCTCGCCGCCGTCGGCTTCGACCTGCTGCTACGACGCCGCGCCGAGCTCGGCCGGCTGACGGGCCGTCTGGCGCTGCTGCGGTTCTGGCCCGTCGTGCTGGGCGCCGGCGTGCTCGCGCTGGGCGCCGTGCTGGTGGTGGACGGCCACCACGCCGTGGTCGCCACCGGCAAGAAGGCGTCGATCCAGGCGTTCAGGCACCATCTGCTGATCGGCGCGCTGCTGCTGGCCGCCGCCGGCGCCTGCGCCCTGGTCCTGCGCCTGGTGCGCCGCCCCGACCCGGCCTCGGGCGACAACCGGGCGCTGCGCGCCCTGCGCTTCGCCGCCGCGGCCACGCTGCCGCTGCTGGTGGCCGTCCAGGGCGGGGCCTACATGTCGGCGTACTACGCGAAGTCCAGCACCAGCGCCTTCTACCCGAAGACGGACACCCACACGTATCTGGCCGCCAATCTGGGCGGCCAGCGCTTCGCCTCCTCCTACACCGGCATGGTGTTCGGCACCAGCGCCGCCTACGACCTGCGTTCGGTGAACGGACACACCTTCATCAACGCCGCCTTCGCCCCGCTGGTCAAGCAGATCCCGGGCAACCCCATCTACTTCGAGACCTACATCGACTTCAATCCCGACCACGACGAGGCCGTCAGCCCGGTGCTGGACCTGCTCGGCACCAAGTACTTCGTGACGGCCCCGACCGACCCGGTGTTCGGCACCACGGTGACGGCGTCCAAGGACGCGACCACCACCACGCTGCGGCCCGGCGTCACGGTCACCGTCCCGGTCCCGCGGACCGGTCCGCTGCGGGCGGTGGGCGTGACCGCGACCACGAGGCCGAAGACCGACTCCGGCTCCACCCTCGACGTGGTGATCAAGGACGCCTCCGGCAAGGTGGTCTCCACCACCAGTCGGCGCACCAACACCATGGCCAGGGGCGCCGAGTTCACCGTCCCGGTCACCGCCGACACCGTGGCCGCCGGGACCAGGCTGACCGCGAGCCTCACCGTGCACGGGCCCGCCGCGCTCACCCTCGCCGCCGACCAGGGGGCGCTCGCGCTCTCCACGGTCGAGGGCGAGGACGACGGGCTGCGGCTGGTCCATGTCGACACCTCCGCGATCTACCTCCGGCTCAACGCCCAGCCCAGGATCCGCTGGGCCTCCACCGCCACGGTGGTTCCCGACCAGGCGGCTCGGCTCGCGCTGCTCTCCTCCGGTAAGGTCGGCGCCGACCAGGTCGTGCTCAACTCCCCCGGCCCGGCCGCCTCCGGGCAGTCCGCGACCGTGGACGTCAGCGACGACGGCACCGACACCGTCACCGCCCAGGTCGACGCCAAGGGCGCCGGCTACCTGGTGGTCGCCGACGCCGACCAGTCCGGCTGGGTCGCCACCGTCGACGGCAGGTCCACGCCGCTGCTCCCCGCCGACCAGGGCCTGGTCACCGTGGCAGTGCCGACCGGGCAGCACACCGTCACGCTGCGGCTGGCCCCGCCGCACGCCACCCTCGGCACGGCCGTCAGCATCGCCACCGCGGTCCTGCTGCTGCTGGCCGTCGGCGCCGAGACCTGGTGGCTGCGCCGCCGAAGCCCCGTGGCGGAGACGCAGCCGCTGAGTCTGCCGGAACCGGTGAGCAGCCGGAACCGCTGACGGCGGGCACGGACCTGTCGTACCGTCGGATCTCCAGCTCACGCCGCATCCGGGGGATCCGTGTCCGACTTCAGCGAGATCGAACTCTCCACCGCAGTCCGCGCCATCCGCGAACAGCTGGTCCAGGCTGCCCTGGACGGGACCGGCGCCCCGATCCGCTTCGAGGTCGGCCCGATCCAGATGGACTTCGCCGTGGAGCTCCGCCGGGAGGCCGGCGCCAAGGGCGGGGTGAAGGCCTGGGTGCTCAGCGCCGAGGCCGAGGCCAGGGCCTCGCGTGCGACCACGCACCGGGTCTCCTTCACCCTGACGCCCAAGGACGCCGCGACCGGCGGCCCGGTCGAGGTCGGCGAGCCGGAAGCGGGCGGCACCTCGCGCTTCGGGGCCGGTCGCTGAGATGTCGGCGCACCCCCAGCGGCAACGCATAGCGGCGGTCCGGGGGACGAGCCAGGGAAGCGGGTATCTGCTCACCCCCTGGCTGGTCCTGACGGCGGCTCACCTGGTCGACGAGAAGGCCCCGGCCACGGTGGTCGTCCCCGACGGCACCGGTCCACAGCCCTGCACCGTCGTGTGGAGCCGGTACGACGAGGAGTGCGACGCCGCCCTGCTGGTCGCCGCGCACGAGCTGGTCCTGCCGGAGGGCTTCCGCGAGTTCAGCACCCTGGTCTGGGGCCGGGTCAAGGACCTGACCCCGCGCCCCGGGGCGCACGCCGTCGGCTACCCGCACATGCAGCGCGACGCCGACGGCGAGCTGGACGGGGAGCAGCTCGTCGGCACGCTCAAGCCGGGATCGGGCCTGCTGCGGCACCGGCACGTCCTGGACAGCCTGCACGGAGCGCCCGCCGCGCGGCCTGACGGCGGCTCACCCTGGTCCGGTTTCTCCGGAGCGGCCGTGTTCACGGAGAACCGCCTGGTCGGCGTCGTCCGCGCCGACCCGACCCAGTGGCAGCACGGACGCCTGGAGCTCACCCCGGCCGCGTCGATCCTCGAGTCCCCCTCGTTCAAGGCCACCTGCGACCAGCACAACCTGGTCCTCGCCTGGAAGGACATCCGGACCCCCGTCGACGACTTCGAGGAGCGGCTGCGCGCCTTCGTGGTCAAGCAGTCCAGCACCCTGCACATCATCGGCCTGAGCCGGGGCGGCGACGAGGAGGAGTTCTGGCCGCTGGACACCAGCTACCTCAGCCTGGAACTGGTCGGCGGCTCCCCCGCCCGCGAGGCCGACGAGCAGGGGCCGGTCGCCCAGCGCGCCGAGCAGGCCCTCGCCGGTCACCGCCGGGTGCTGGTCCGGGGATCGGCCGGCTCGGGGAAGACCACCCTGCTGCAGTGGCTCGCCACCGCCACCGCCCGCCGGGACCTGCCGCCCGCACTGGCCGAGCTGGGCGACAGCGTCCCGCTGCTGATCCGACTGCGCTCGGTGGCCCAGCGCGCCGAACTCCCCAGCCCGGAGGAGTTCCTGGCCACCATCGCCAAGCCGCTCACCGGCAGCCCGGGGGCGGCCGGCTGGGTCACCGCACAGATGGCGGCGGGCCGCGTCCTGCTGCTGGTCGACGGAGTGGACGAGGTCCCGGAGGCCGACCGGGCCCGGACCCGCCGCTGGCTGCTGGACCTGCTGGACGCCTACCCCGACTGCCGCTACGTCGTCACCACCCGCCCCACCGCCGTCCGCGAGGGCTGGCTGACCCCGGCGGGCTTCACCGAGCTGGAACTGCTGCCGATGAGCCGCAGCGACGTCTCCGCCTTCATCGGCAAATGGCACACCGCCGCCGGGGACGACCCCCGGCTGCCGGTGTGGCGCGAGAAGCTGCGCACCGCCGTGGTCGCCAAGCAGGACCTGGGCCGCCTCGCCACCAGCCCGCTGATGTGCGCCCTGATCTGCGCCCTCAACCGGGACCGCAACGGCTACCTCCCCGAGGGCCGGATGGAGCTCTACGCCGCCGCCCTGGAGATGCTGCTGGTCCGCCGCGACCGCGAGCGCGGCATCCTCGGCCAGGACGGGCTCCAGCTGACGGTCGACCAGCAGATCCAGCTGCTCCAGCGGCTCGCGTACTGGCTGGCCAGGAACGGCGCGGTGGAGATCGAACGCGACCTGGCGGTCCGCAAGCTGGAGGAGGTCCTGCCGGCCATGCCAGCCATCACCGCAGACGCCGAGCAGGTGCTGCACCATCTCCTGGTCCGCAGCGGGCTGCTGCAGCTGCCCACCGCCGAGACCGTCTGCTTTGTGCACCGCACCTTCCAGGACTACCTGGCCGCCAAGGCCGCCGTCGAGGACGAGGACTTCGGCCTGCTGGTCGCCAACGCCCACGACGACCAGTGGCACGACGTCATCCGGATGGCAGTGGGCCACGGCCGCCCCCGTGAACGCGCCAGGCTGCTGCGCGGTCTGCTGGCCCTGGACAGCGACCGGCAGCGGCTGCTCGCCGCCACCTGCCTGGAGCACGCCACCGAGCTCGACCCCGCGGTCCGTCAGTCCGTCCTCGACGGCACCACCGCCGTGATCCCGCCCCGCGACGAGGAGGCCGCGAAGAACCTGGCCGCGGTCGGCCCGCTCGTCCTCGACCTGCTCCCCGGCCCCGAGGGCCTGGACGACGCCACCGCCCACGCCGTCGTGGTCACCGCCACCGCCATCGCCACCAGCCAGGCCGTCCCGCTGCTGCGGCGGTACGCCGACCACCCGTCCATCTCCGTCCGCGGCCAGCTGACCGCCGCCTGGGACCGCTTCGAGACCCGCTTGTACGGCGAGGAGGTGATCGCCCACCTCGACTATGTCATCAACAACCTGCGCCTGATCGCCAAGTCCCGCGAGCACCTGGAGTTCATCGCCGAGCTGGGCGGCCGCCCACGGATCGAGTGCTCGGGCGACCTCACCCCGACCGACCTGGAACAGCTGCCCCCCGATGTCGACCAGCTCCGCCTCCACGACAACCCGTACCCGCTCGACCTGGCGCCGATCCTGCACCGGGCCCGTCCCCGCAACTTCTGGCTGAGCGACTGCACCGCCCCCATCGACCTGTCACCGGTCAAGGACAGCCGGATCGAGGACCTGTACCTGCACACCTGCTCCTTCCTGACCGGACTGGACACCCTGGCCGAGGCAGAGACACTTCATGTGCTCGGCATCGTCTCCAGCCAGGAACTGCCCGGGCTACGACTGCCTCCCGGCCTCACCGACCTCTTCATCGGCCGGTACGACATCCCCGAGGCCGTCCTGGAGGAGCAGCTGTTCACCGCCACCGGACTGGAGCGCCTCTACCTGGCGGGCAGTCATCTCGCCGGCGTGGCGGGGCAGCTCGGCCGTCTCCCCCGGCTGCACTGGCTCAGGGTCGCCCACCAGGACCTGCGGCTGCTGCGGAAGCAGCCCCCGCTGCCGCAGATCACCGAACTGGAGCTGGCCCTGCCGCTGGCCTTCGACCTGCTGGACGAACTCCCGCGCTGCTACCCCGAACTCCGCAGACTGGTCATCGCGACCGCCGACCTCTCCGTCGACCGGCCCCGACTGCAGGCGGCCCTCGCCGAGCTCCACGACTGCGAGGTCGAGCTCCACCACCACGACGCCACCGTCGAGTTGTCCATCTTCGGCGTGGGCCAGGCCCACCCGCCGCTCTCGGTCGCCCGGTTCACCACTCCGTAGGACCGTCATGCCGCAGGGCCCGGCCCCCCTTTCGGGGGACCGGGCCCTGCGCAGATACTGCCGACCGTGCGGGTCAGCCCTTGCTGAGGTCCGGGCCGCTCGCGGCGACCGGCGGGGCGTCAGCGACCGGGACCTTGTCGGCGCCGGTGAAGGTGAACTTGGCGGTCTTGCCCTCGCCCTCGACGTCGACCAGGACGATGTGACCGGAGCGCAGCTCGCCGAAGAGGATCTTCTCGGAGAGCACGTCCTCGATCTCGCGCTGGATGGTGCGGCGCAGCGGACGGGCGCCCAGGATCGGGTCGTAGCCGCGCTTGGCCAGCAGGGACTTGGCGGCGGGGGTCAGTTCCAGACCCATGTCGCGGTCCTGGAGCCGGCCGTCCACCTTGGCGGCCATGAGGTCGACGATCTGGATGATGTCTTCCTCGGACAGCTGGTGGAACACCACGATGTCGTCGACACGGTTGAGGAACTCGGGGCGGAAGTGCTGCTTGAGCTCCTCGCCGACCTTGTTCTTCATCCGCTCGTACCCGGTGGACAGGTCGCCCTGGGCGGCGAAGCCCAGGTTGAAGCCCTTGGAGATGTCCCGGGTGCCGAGGTTGGTGGTCATGATGATGACCGTGTTCTTGAAGTCGACCACCCGCCCCTGGCTGTCGGTCAGGCGACCGTCCTCCAGGATCTGCAGCAGCGAGTTGAAGATGTCCGGGTGGGCCTTCTCGACCTCGTCGAAGAGGACGACCGAGAACGGCTTGCGGCGCACCTTCTCGGTGAGCTGGCCGCCCTCCTCGTACCCGACGTAGCCGGGAGGCGAGCCGAACAGCCGCGAGACGGTGTGCTTCTCGCTGAACTCGGACATGTCGAGCTGGATCAGCGCGTCCTCGTCACCGAAGAGGAACTCGGCGAGGGTCTTGCTGAGCTCGGTCTTACCGACCCCGGACGGGCCGGCGAAGATGAACGAGCCGCCGGGGCGCTTGGGGTCCTTGAGGCCCGCACGGGTGCGCCGGATGGCCTGGGAGAGCGCCTTGATGGCGTCCTTCTGGCCGATGACGCGCTTGTGCAGCTCGTCCTCCATGCGCAGCAGCCGGGAGGACTCCTCCTCGGTGAGCTTGAAGACCGGGATGCCGGTGGCCGTCGCCAGCACCTCGGCGATCAGCTCCTCGTCCACCTCGGCGACGACGTCCATGTCGCCGGCCTTCCACTCCTTCTCCCGCTTGGCCTTGGCCTGCAGGAGCTGCTTCTCCGAGTCCCGGAGCGAGGCGGCCTTCTCAAAGTCCTGCGCGTCGATCGCGGACTCCTTGTCCCGGCGGACATCGGCGATCTTCTCGTCGAACTCGCGGAGGTCCGGCGGCGCGGTCATGCGGCGGATGCGCATGCGCGAGCCGGCCTCGTCGATGAGGTCGATGGCCTTGTCCGGCAGGAAGCGGTCCGAGATGTAGCGGTCCGCCAGGGTCGCCGCCGCGACCAGGGCCGCGTCGGTGATGGAGACCCGGTGGTGCGCCTCGTAGCGGTCCCGGAGGCCCTTGAGGATCTCGATGGTGTGCTTGAGCGAGGGCTCGGCGACCTGGATCGGCTGGAAGCGGCGCTCCAGCGCCGCGTCCTTCTCCAGGTGCTTGCGGTACTCGTCGAGCGTGGTGGCGCCGATGGTCTGCAGCTCGCCTCGCGCCAGCATGGGCTTGAGGATGCTGGCCGCGTCGATCGCGCCCTCGGCGGCGCCCGCACCCACCAGGGTGTGGATCTCGTCGATGAACAGGATGATGTCGCCGCGGGTGCGAATCTCCTTGAGCACCTTCTTCAGGCGCTCCTCGAAGTCACCGCGGTAGCGGGAGCCGGCGACGAGCGCGCCCAGGTCCAGGGTGTAGAGCTGCTTGTCCTTGATCGTCTCGGGCACCTCGCCCTTGACGATCGCCTGCGCCAGGCCCTCCACGACGGCGGTCTTGCCGACGCCGGGCTCGCCGATCAGCACCGGGTTGTTCTTGGTGCGGCGGGACAGCACCTGCATGACCCGCTCGATCTCCTTCTCGCGCCCGATCACCGGGTCGAGCTTGGACTCGCGGGCCGCCTGGGTGAGGTTGCGCCCGAACTGGTCCAGGACCAGCGAGGTCGAGGGGGTCCCCTCGGTCGGGCCGCCGGCCGTGGCCGACTCCTTGCCGCCGCCCTGGTAGCCGGACAGCAGCTGGATGACCTGCTGCCGGACCCGGTTCAGGTCGGCGCCGAGCTTCACGAGGACCTGGGCGGCGACGCCCTCGCCCTCGCGAATGAGGCCGAGCAGGATGTGCTCGGTCCCGATGTAGTTGTGGCCGAGCTGGAGGGCCTCGCGGAGCGACAGCTCCAGGACCTTCTTCGCCCGAGGAGTGAAGGGGATGTGGCCGGACGGGGCCTGCTGCCCCTGCCCGATGATCTCCTCAACCTGCTGGCGGACCGCCTCGAGCGAAATCCCGAGGCTCTCCAGGGCCTTAGCGGCGACACCCTCACCCTCGTGGATCAAGCCCAGGAGGATGTGCTCGGTGCCGATGTAGTTGTGGTTGAGCATCCGGGCTTCTTCCTGAGCCAGGACGACAACCCGCCGCGCGCGGTCGGTGAACCTCTCGAACATCGTTAATCGCTCCTCAGAGCGGTCGGGCAGTGAGGGGTCGGTCCCCTCCCTGTCCTTCCGCATGCTAGTCCCGGAGGCCGGAACAGCTCACTTCAACCGCCGACACCCCACCGTCCCGCAATGCTCGCGACGGCGGACAATGACTCCAACCGAATGCTGCGGGATGGTGTTCCCGCAGGCCAGGCAGATCCACCTGGAAACGCTACGCCGACGGCGAACGCTTCCCCCGACACGCCGCGAGGATTCGGCCGTGAAGCCCTCACATGGGCATTCATACCCGCAGTGCACCCAGGTCCATACCGACTTTCCCGCACCAGGTGTTCGCCTACCGAGAAGTCGGACGATCGGCTCGAGCCCGGTCCGTGACAGGACGCAGCGGAAGCGACTCTCTGCGTAACCGGGGCCAGGTGTCGCGAGTTGGGCAGCATGTGACCACCCATCAGCAGACCGCCTGCGCCGACGGGCACGACGCCGTCGAGGCGCCGCTGGACGCAGGGCTGGCCGCGCTCGCGCAGATGCACAGGCGTGGACGACCCTGCGGCCAGGTCGCCGTGGAGGGCGACCGGCTGCTGCTTCGGCTCGCCCCCGGCAGCGCCGGGGACGTTCCCGAGCTGCTGCGCTGGCTCGGCTGGGGGCACCTGGACGGGGTGCTGCGCACCCGCCCGATGCCGGTGGTGCCCCACCAGGCCCGCTCCGGAGCGCTCGCGGAGCACCATCTGCCGCAGGCCCTGGACACCCTCGCGGATGCCTGCGCCCGCGCCCTGATGGAGCAGGGCGCCAGCGACGGCTGACCCGTCAGCCGTTGGCCTTCTCATATGCCTCGCGGACCGTGCTCGGCACCCGGCCGCGGTCGTTGACCTCGTGGCCGTTCTCCTTGGCCCAGGCACGGATCTTGGCCGTGTCGGGGTTTCCGCCCACCGGCCGCGGCGAGCGACCACGGCCGCGACCGCTGTTCACGGAGCCGCGACCGCTCTGCTTGCGGCCCTTGTCGGTGTACGGAGCCAGGAGCTCGCGGAGCTTCCCGGCGTTCGTGTGCGTGAGATCGATCTCGTAGGCAACCCCGTCGAGAGCAAACGTCACCGTCTCGTCCGCCTCGCCGCCCTCGAGATCATCGACAAGAAGGACCTGGACCTTCTGCGCCACGGGCTTCCCTTTCCTCAAAAGCATGGATTACTTGTAGGAAAGGAAACCCTCTTTCCGGCGAAAATTCAAACCCTCTGCCCGAAGTGCTGTCCCGGCATGCTTCCGAAGCCCGCTTGACGGACCCGGGTCAGAGGTGCAAGAGCATCCGTGTGTTGCCCAAGGTGTTGGGTTTGACGCGTTCCAGATCCAGGAACTCCGCAACACCTTCGTCGTAGCTTCGCAGGAGCTCCTCGTACACATCGGCGTCGACCGGAGTCGCCCCGATCTCGACGAAGCCGTGTTTGGCGAAGAAGTCCACTTCGAACGTCAGACAGAAAATGCGGCGGACCCCGATCCAGCGCGCGGTCTGCGTCAACTTCTCCAGAAGGCGGTGCCCGATGCCGGTGCCGCGGCAGGCGGGATCCACCGCGAGGGTGCGTACCTCGGCGAGATCCTCCCACATCACATGCAGTGCGCCACAGGCGACGACCTCGGCGTTGTCGTCCCGCTCGGCGACCCAGAACTCCTGCACCGACTCGAACAGGGTGACCGTGGGCTTGTTCAACAGGATCCGTTCGCGCGCATAGCCGTCAACCAGCCTGCGGATGGCCCGTACATCGCTGGTCCGCGCGCGGCGGATCGTGAGCTCCATGGAAGGACGCTATCGTGCCTCGGGGTCCCCGGGCGCACCGATTTCGGAGGGGGCTTCCGCCGGGGCTTCTTCGGCGGACTGTTCGACCGGCGGCGGTGCGGCGACCCGCAATGCGTCGCGCAAGGCGTCCTGTTGTTCGGGAGACATCATGCCGAAGAAGTGGACCAGGGCCGCGGCCGGGTTGTCACTGGTCGCCCATGCGTCGTTCATCAGCGCCGCGGTATATGCCTCGCGCGAGGACACCGGCTCATATCGGAACGCCCGGCCCTCCTGTTCCCTGCGGAGCCAGCCCTTCTGGAACAACTTGTCCATCACGGTCATCACGGTCGTGTAGGCGAGCTCGCGTTCCCGCAGCAGATCCTCGAGAACCTCGCGAACCGTCACCGGGCGGTTCCACTGCCATACCCGGGTCATCACCTCGTTCTCGAGTTCACCGAGTTGGCGCACCATCGCCGTTCTCTCCCCCTGGGCAGACCAAGCGGCGCATATATCGCCTTTGCCGGACATAAGCATTGTGCAGGTTCCGGCTGTGAAAGGGGGCGTTTAGTCCCTGGCGAGACGCTGCGTCGGGGTCGCGGCCACGGTGATCGCCTCGGCCGCGGCGTCCTCCTTGGCGGCATTGGCCCCGCCCTGGTTACGGAAGAGCGTGCGGATCATCAGGCTGAAGGCGATGCACATCACAACGGGGGGCGTCAGTGCCTCGATGTACTGCATGGATCCGGACCGCCTCTGGGAACTGGAGAAACTGGAGAAAGCATGGCGGCAAAAGGCTAACCCCGGTCCCCGGAGGAACCGGGGACCGGGGTCGCCGCTACGGCGGGCCGTCAGCCCTGGGTGTCCGGCTTCACCAGCGGGAAGAGCACCGTCTCGCGGATGTTCTTGCCGGTGAGCAGCATGATCAGCCGGTCCACGCCCATCCCGAGCCCGCCGGTGGGCGGCATCGCGTACTCCAGGGCGCGCAGGAAGTCCTCGTCCAGCTGCATGGCGTCGACGTCGCCGCCGGCCGCCAGCAGCGACTGGGCGGTCAGCCGGGCCCGCTGCTCGACCGGGTCGACCAGCTCGGAGTAGCCGGTGCCGATCTCGGTGCCGAAGATCATGAGGTCCCACTTCTCGGCGACACCCGGGATGCTGCGGTGCGCGCGGGTCAGCGGCGACACCTCGGTGGGGTAGTCCCGGATGAAGGTGGGCCTGACCGCCGCCTCCTCCAGCAGCCGCTCGACCATCTCCAGCACGATCTGGCCGTGGCCCCACTGCTTCTCGTAGGGGACGCCGGCCGCGTCGGCGAGCTTGCGCAGCTCCTCGACGGTGGTGTCCGGGGTGATCTCGGTGCCGAGCTGCTCGGAGATGCCGCCGTAGACGGTGATCTCGGCCCAGGGCTCGGCCAGGTCGATCTCGTGCTCCACGCCGTGCGGGTCCAGGCCGCGGATCACCGTGGTGCCCAGGGCGTCGCGGGCGGCGTTGACGATGGTCGCGCGGATCATCTCGGCCTGGGTGTTGTAGTCGCCGTAGGCCTCGTAGGACTCCAGCATGGTGAACTCGGGGTTGTGCGTGGAGTCCGCGCCCTCGTTGCGGAAGTTGCGGTTGATCTCGAAGATCTTCTCCGCGCCGCCGACCGCGAGCCGCTTGAGGTAGAGCTCGGGGGCGATCCGCATGTAGAGGTCGATGTCGTACGCGTTGATGTGGGTCTTGAACGGACGCGCGTTGGCGCCGCCGTGGACCGGCTGCATCATCGGCGTCTCGACCTCGGTGAAGCCGCGCTCCTCGTAGGTGCGGCGGATCGAGCGGACCACCTTGCTGCGCAGGTAGAGCATCTCCCGGGCGGCCGGGTTGACGATCAGGTCCACATAGCGCTGACGGACCCGGGCCTCGGGATCGGTCAGGCCCTTGTGCTTGTCCGGCAGCGGGCGCAGGCACTTGGCGGTGATCGCCCAGTTGTCGACCATGATCGAGAGCTCGCCGCGCTTGGAGGTGATGACCTCGCCCTCGACGCCGACATGGTCGCCCAGGTCGACGTCGGACTTCCACGCCGCCAGGCTCTCCGCGCCGAGCCGGTCCAGCGACAGCATCACCTGGAGGTCGGCGGTGCCGTCGCGCAGGGTGGCGAAGCACAGCTTGCCGCCGGTGCGGCTGAGCACGACCCGGCCGGCCACTCCGGCACGGTCACCGGTGGCGTGGTCGGGCTCCAGGTCGGGGTAGGCCGCGCGCAGGTCGGCCAGCGTGGTCGTACGCGGGAAGCCGACCGGGTACGGGTCGATGCCGGCTGCGCGCAGGCGCTCCAGCTTCTCGCGGCGTACCCGCATCTGCTCGGGGAGGTCGTCGGACGCGGGTACGGGGGTCTGATCAGTCACCGTCCAAGGGTATCGACCGCACAGCAGTGCCCCGCCACCCGATTACCGGGCTGCGGGGCACTGGGACAGCACTGGTACGGACGGGTCAGCCGTGGCTGCCGGCCTTGCGGCGGCGGGCGAGCAGGACGCCGGCCACACCCAGGGCGATGGCGCCGATGCCGTAGAAGAGCATCGGGGTGGTGTCGTCGCCGCCACCGGTCTGGGCGAGGGCGCCGCCGGTGGACGTCGCCGAGGCGGAGGCGGCCGCCGAGGCCGGGGAAGAAGCCGAAGCAGTGGCGGCGGCGCTCGCCGTGGCCGAGGCCGTGGCGGTGACCGGGGCGGTGGTCGCCTTGACCGCGTCGACGGTGAAGTCGGCGACGTTGTTGGTCAGGTCGTCGTCGATGCCCGAACCGGTGAAGGCCACCACCGCGCCCTGGGCGGCGTGCAGCACCTTGGTCGGCTCCACGGTGAAGGTGAAGAGGTTGGTGGAGCCCGGCTGGATCACCGAGTCGACGATGCAGGCGTACAGGGCGCCGATGTCGGTGGGCAGAGTGCCGACCGCGGTGGCCATCCTGCTGCTCAGCCGGCTGCCGAGGCGGCTCCGCGCCGACTGGGCCGACGCGGGCTCGTCGTCGAAGCATCCGGCCGGGACCTTGGTGACCTTGACGCCGACCGGCAGGGCGACCAGCACCGCGGCGGTGTCCTCGGCGGACGGGGCGCCGTCCAGGCTCTTGGTGGGCAGGGTGCCGACATTGGCGACCCCGGCGCCCAGCTCGATGCCGGTGCCGACGGTGCCGCTGATGTTGCCGGTCGTGGCCATGACGTCCAGCGTCTGACCGGTGCTGAGCTTGGCGATGCCGACGTTGTTGCCGTAGTTCAGGTCGCCGACCAGCGCCCGGCTGGAGCCTGCGGGCACCGACACCAGGCTGAGCGCGGCGCCCGTACCGCTGTGGCCCTTGCTGAGGCCCTGGGTCAGCTCGCCGCCGACGGTGTCGAAGCCGTACGCGGTGTAGCCGATGGTGGCGTCCGAGGTGGCCTTGACGGTGATCGGCGCGGAGGGCTGCAGTACGTCGCCCGGGTGCACCACGACGTCGTCGAAGTGGCACAGCACGCCGGTGCGCTCGGCGGCCGGCAGGCTGCTGTCGCCGACGCCGTACTGGCAGTTGCTGTAGTTGCCGCCGATGGTGAAGGCGCTGCCGCCGAGGTCGTCGGCCGCGTCGATCAGCATCACCACGCCCTTGGCGGAGTCCCGGTCGCCCACGTTGCGCAGCTTCGGGGTGTAGGAGGCGCTCCCGCCCGGCTTCACGGTCAGGCTGCCGACCTCGCCGGTCGCCAGGTCGGGACCGTCGCCGACGGTGATCACCGTGGTGAGGTCCGCGGCGGTGTCCGAGGGGTCCTCGACCGCGTTGGAGGCGGTGGCCTTGAAGGACAGCTTCGCGGTGCTGCCGACCGCGGCTCCGGCAAGGGTGCGTACGCCCAGGTCCACCGTGCCGACGGTCTCGACCGAGCCCAGCCGGCACTCGGCCTTGGTGTGCGCCGCGTCGGTGTAGGCGCAGTCCTCCTTGGCGGGCAGCGTGAGCTCGGCGACCCCCGTGAGCCCGCTCGCGTCGATGCTGAGCACGACGTCGTTCGCCTGGGCGATGTCACCCTCGTTCAGCACCACCGGGGTGAGCGTCGTGAGCGCGGTCGGGCCGCCGCTCGCGGGCTGCGGCACCAGTGTCACCGCCGACGGGGCGATCACCGAGATCAGCGCACTGCTGCCGGACGCGGACCTGGAACCGGAGTCCGCCTGGGCCGGGAGGACGGTGAGGCCGATGGATATGGCCGAGGCCGCGACGACCGCGGCACCGATCCGGGCGAACCGGCGCAAAAGCGCGTCTGACATGGACTTTTCCCCCTGGGGCGAGGTGCTGGACTGCGGTGTCGCAGATCAAATCACCCCAGGGGACGGGTCCGCGGGCCCGGGTGCCGGAGTGCGGCAACCGGAACCCGTCCGACATCAACTTGTGATCATGCCGGGCCTCAGCCGGTGCCGGTGGCCAGGTGCGAGCCGCCGCCCGGCACGGGTGCCTGCGGCTTGCGGACCCCGCGCGGGAACAGGTCGGCGGGGGTCGGCACCGGACGGACAGCGGGGCGGGTCTGCTCCTGCTTCTGCTCCTCCTCCTGCTCGACCTCGGTCTCGTCGGTGTCGGCGTCGGCCGGAGCGGCCTTGCTGCTGGGGGTGGGGGTGTCGGACGAAGCCATGGGAATGGGACCTCCACGTCGGTTCGGCAGGGAGAGGGGGGCTCCCCCCGGGCTGTTCCGGATTTCCGGGGTGCGACCCCCCGTACCCCCGCGCGGACGCGGGGTGCGCGCCGGACGGGCGAACTCGGTCACCGTGCCGCCGACCAGCTGGGGCGGCCTCGTCGCGGACTCCAGGCGGCGGCGTACCGCGGCTTCGGCGAGCTCGCCGCAGCGGGCTCGCAGGGCGAGCCTGCGGGTGCGCTCGGCCGGCGCGCAGGGCTGCGCGGTCAGCGAGCGCAGCGCGGCGAGGTCGTCGGCCTCGGGGAGGTAGCCGTCGGCCACGGCCTCGTCCAGCCGCTCCAGGTAGCCGCTGGCGCTGCCGGGGAGCGCCTGCCGGTAGCGGGCCAGGTCGGCGAGGGCGAAGGCGCGCATCCGGCCCGCCTCGTGGACGGCCTCGTCGATGGACTCGGTGAGGCGCAGGACGTCCTGGACGTCCGAGGCCCAGCCCAGCGGGTGCGGGGCGCGGGCCGGGACCAGCGCGGGCGTCAGGAGCTGATTCGGTGGGTTCGGAACCGGTGGATTCAAGACCTGGGCGAGGGCGCGCCGCAGCACCCGCAGCTCGTCCGCGCTGAAGGCCATACCGCCGCGAGACCCGTGAGGCGTAGGCATGAGCCGACACTATGCCCGATACGACCTATTTGTGATTATCGACGCGCAGGGAGTTCTGACGGATCGTCGGGTGCGGCGTGTGCCTGGTTGGTCGCGCAGTTCCCCGCGCCCCTAGGGGTCTGCAACTGGCCCAGTTGCAATCAGCTAGGGGCGCGGGGAACTGCGCGCCCAGCCATCCACTAACCAGCAGTGTTCCGCTCATAGACCAGCCGAAGCCCGATCAGGGTCAGCCACGGCTCGTGCACGTCGATGGAGCTCGCCTCGCCCAGAACCAGCGGCGCAAGCCCCCCCGTGGCGATCACCTGCACATCGTCAGGGTCGGTGGCCAGCTCCGCGGCCATCCGGTTCACCACCCCGTCCACCTGCCCGGCGAAGCCGTAGAGGATGCCGGACTGCATGCACTCCACGGTGTTCTTGCCGATCACATTCCGCGGACGGATGATCTCGATCTTCGGCAGCTTCGCCCCCCGCAGCCCCAGCGCCTCCACCGAGATCTCGATGCCGGGCGCGATCGCCCCGCCGACGTAGTCGCCGCGCTCGTTGACGGCGTCGAAGGTGGTCGCCGTCCCGAAGTCCACCACGATGCAGGGGCCGCCGTAGAGGTGCTTGGCCGCGAGGGTGTTCACGATCCGGTCCGCGCCGACCTCCTTGGGGTTGTCGGTGAGGACGTGCACCCCGGTCTTGACGCCCGGTTCCACCAGCACCGCCGGGACGTCCCCGTAGTAGCGGCGGGTCACCTCGCGTAGCTCGTGCAGCACCGAGGGGACGGTGGAGCAGATCGCCAGACCGTCCACCGTGTCCTCGCCCAGCGCGGGGTGCGAACCCATCAGCCCCTGCATCAGCACGGCCGTCTCGTCGGCGGTCCGGCGGGGGTCGGTGGACACCCGCCAGTGCTCCACGATCTCCTCGCCGTCGAACAGGCCGAGGACGGTGTGGGTGTTACCGACGTCGATCGTGAGCAGCATGCTGGCGCCGTTCCTAAGTCAATAAGAGGTAGTCGGGGGACTATCCGCGCAGGTCAAGGCCGATGTCAAGGATGGGCGAGGAGTGGGTGAGGGCGCCCACCGCCAGGTAGTCCACGCCGGTCTCGCCCACCGCACGGGCGTCGTCGAGGGTCAGGCCGCCGGAGGACTCCAGCCTGGCCCGACCGGCCACCAGCGCGACGGCCTCGCGCAGTTCGGGGACGGTGAAGTTGTCGAGCAGGATCAGGTCCGCCCCGGCGTCCAGCACCGGCTGGATCTGGTCCAGGCGGTCCACCTCGACCTCGACAGCCAGGTCCGGATAGGCGTCGCGGACGGCCTTGAACGCCTCGGCGACACCGCCGGCGGCGATCACGTGGTTGTCCTTGACCAGGGCGGCGTCCGACAGCGCCATCCGGTGGTTGGCGCCGCCGCCGGCCCGCACCGCGTACTTCTCCAGCGCGCGCAGCCCGGGAGTGGTCTTCCGGGTGTCGCGGACCACCGCGCCGGTGCCCTCCAGGGCGTCGGCCCAGGCCCGGGTGGCGGTGGCGATGCCGGAGAGGTGGCACAGCAGGTTGAGCGCGCTGCGCTCGGCGGTGAGCAGGTCGCGGGTGCGGGTGGTCACGCTGAGCAGCACCTGCCCGGCCTCGACCCGGTCGCCGTCCTCGGCGTGCCGCTCGACGCTGAACTCCTCCTCGGCGACCAGGGAGAGCACCGCCTCGGCGACCCTCAGCCCGGCGACGACGCCGGCCTGGCGGGCGGTGAAGTCGGCGGTGGCGACGGCGTCCTCGGGGACGGTCGCGACCGAGGTCACGTCCTCGCCGCCGGCCAGGTCCTCGGCCAGCGCGAGGGTGGCGATGTCCTCGACCTCGACCGGGTCCAGGCCGGCCTCCTCCAGCAGGGCGGCCAGGGCCGGGTCCAGGCCGGTGACGTACTCCTCGCCGCAGGCGCAGCCGTCCCCGCAGCCGCCGCCGTCGACGAGTTGGAGCTCGGGGTGGTCGTGGCCATGGTCCTGGCCGTGGTCGTGCGCGGTCACAGCTGCTCCTCTGTGGTGGTCAGAACGCCGTCCTGCTGACGGGTCGTGAGATGGATCTGCCAGGCCGCGTCGTCGCGGTCGGGGAAGTCCTCGCGCCAGTGGCAGCCGCGGGTCTCCTCGCGCAGCCGGGCGGCGGCGGTGAGCGCGGTGGCGACCAGATGCAGGTTGGTCGCCTCCCAGGTCTCGACCTGCGGGGCCTCGCCCTTGCCGGTGACAGCGCCGCTGTGCGGATCGGCGGCCAGCGCCGCCAGTCCCTCGGCGGCCTCGGCCATGCTCGCGGCGTTGCGCAGCACGCCCACGCCCCTGGTCATCAGCCGCTGGATGTCGGCCCGCGCCTCGGAGGCGAGCAGCGGGACCCGGTCGACCTCACGATCAGTATCTTCATGACGCGGGGTCAGCTTGCCTATGGCATCCCGCTCCAGGATGTCCGCGGCGATGCGCTCGGCGAAGACCAGGCCCTCCAGCAGCGAGTTGGACGCCAGCCGGTTGGCGCCGTGCACGCCGGTGCAGGCGACCTCGCCGCAGGCGTAGAGGCCGGAGACGCTGGTGTGGCCGCGCAGGTCGGTGCGGACGCCGCCGGAGGCGTAGTGGGCGGCGGGGGCGACCGGGATCAGCTCGGTCACCGGGTCGATGCCGTGCGAACGGCAGGAGGCGAGGATGGTGGGGAAGCGCTCCTCCCACATCCGCTCGCCGAAGTGCCGCCCGTCCAGGTACATGTGTTCGGCGCCGGTCTCGCGCATCCGCCGCATGATGCCCTTGGCGACGATGTCGCGCGGGGCCAGCTCGGCCAGCTCGTGCTGCCCCACCATGAACCGCACCTCGTCGGCGTCGACCAGGTGGGCGCCCTCGCCGCGGACCGCCTCGGAGATCAGCGGCTGCTGGCCCTCGGCGTCCGGGCCCAGCCACAGCACGGTCGGGTGGAACTGGACGAACTCCAGGTCGGTGACCTCGGCCCCGGCCCGCAGCGCCAGGGCGACGCCGTCGCCGGTGGAGACGGCGGGGTTGGTGGTCGCCGAGAACACCTGCCCCATACCGCCGGTGGCCAGGACCACCGCGCGGGCGTGCAGCGCGCCGACGCCGTCGCGCTGGCCCTCGCCCATCACGTGCAGGGTCAGCCCGGCGGTGCGGCCCTCGGCGTCGGTGAGCAGGTCCAGCACCAGGGCGTGCTCGATGACCTCGATGTCCGGGTCCGCGCGAACGGCCTCGACCAGGGCGCGGGAGATCTCGGCGCCGGTGGCGTCGCCGCCGGCGTGGGCGATCCGGCGGCGGTGGTGGCCGCCCTCGCGGGTGAGCAGGATCCGGCCCTCGGCGTCCTTGTCGAACGCCGCACCGGTGGCGATCAGCCGCCGCACCGCGGCCGGGCCCTCGGTGACCAGGACCCGGACCGCCTCCTCGTCGCAGAGACCGGCCCCGGCGACCAGGGTGTCGTCCAGGTGCTGCTCGGGGGTGTCGCCCTCGCCGAGCGCGGCGGCGATGCCGCCCTGGGCCCAGCGGGTGGAGCCGTCGTCCAGCACCGCCTTGGTGACCACCATGACCTTCAGCCCCGCGGACCGCAGCCGCAGGGCCGTGGTCAGCCCGGCGACCCCGGACCCGACCACGACCACGTCGGTGGCGGTGGTCCAGCCGGGGGCCGGGGCGGCCAGTCGCGTCCTGGGATCGGTGAGTCCGGGATCTCTGAGTGCTGGGGTCATGCTTCGCTCCGCGCGGGCACAGGGGTGCTGTGGGCAGCACCGTCGACGTCACGGTACGCCTGTGCACTCATCGCACGGGAATCCGTATGCCCGGCCACCAGCCCGCTGCCCGCCGGGGCGTGCGCGGCGTCCGAGCCCAGGTGGGTGACCCGGTTGTCGCCGTCGACGAAGACGACGCGCGGCTGACAGCTGCGCGCCTCGGCGTCCTCCAGCTGGGCGTAGGCGATCAGGATCACCAGGTCGCCGGGGTGGACCAGACGGGCCGCGGCGCCGTTGATGCCGATGATGCCGGTGCCGCGCTCCCCCGCGATGGTGTAGGTCTCCAGCCGGTTGCCGTTGTCGATGTCGACGATGTGGACCAGCTCGCCGGGGAGCAGGTCGGCGGCGTCCAGCAGGTCCTGATCCACCGTCACCGAGCCGACGTAGTGCAGGTCGGCCTGGGTGACGGTGGCTCGGTGGATCTTGGACTTCAGCATGGTGCGGTACATGGTCACGTCTCCTGGTGGTGAGTACATGCCGGGGCGGTTCAGGGCTGGAAGAAGATCCGTACGTTGTCGATCAGACGGGTGGCGCCGACCTTCGCGGCGACGGCGAGCAGGGTCTCGCCGCGGTAGTCCTCCCGGTCGACCTCGGTGAAGTCGGAGGGGTCGATCAGTGCCAGGTAGTCGAGGGACAGGCCCGGGTATTCCGCGAGCACGGCCTCCGCCGCCGCGCTGACCGCCGCCGGACCGTTCTTGCGAGCGGCGTGCCCGGCGAAGAGGCTCCGGGACAGCGCGAGCGCCTGGACCCGGTCCTCCGCCGACAGGAAGCGGTTGCGGCTGGACATCGCCAGTCCGTCCGGCTCCCGGACGGTGGGGACGCCGACGATCTCGACCGGGAAGTTGAGGTCCTTGACCATCCGCCGGACCAGGGCCAGCTGCTGCCCGTCCTTCTCGCCGAAGAAGGTCACGTCGGGGGCGGTGAGATGGAGCATCTTGGCCACCACGGTGAGCATTCCGTCGAAGTGGCCCGGGCGCGAGGCCCCCTCGAACCCCTCCCCCATCGGCCCGGCCGCCAGCCGCAGCTGCGGCGCGCCGCCGGGGTAGACCTCGTCCACCGACGGCGCGAACACCACGCTCGCCCCGGCCTCCGACGCGAGCTCGACGTCGGCGTCCAGGGTCCGCGGATAGCGGTCCAGATCCTCGGCGGGACCGAACTGCAGCGGGTTGACGAACACCGTCACGATCACCGCGCCGGCCGGCCCCACCCGCTTCCGCGCCGCCCTGATCAGCGCCGCATGGCCCTCGTGCAGCGCGCCCATGGTCATCACCACGGCCCGCCGGGCGCCCGGGGCCGCCTCGCGCAGCTCCTCGGCCGTTCGCACCAGCTCGGTCACGTCTCCTCCTCCGCGAGGACGTCCAGCAGCGCCTCGGCCGCCTCCGCCTTCAGCATTCCGTTGGCCAGCGCGCGGTCCGCGGTGGCGCGGGCCATCGCCCGGTAGCTCTCCAGCACCTGGGGCGAGGTCGCCCGCAGCTGCTGGACGTGCTTGCGCACCGTCCCGGCGTCGCCGCGGGCGACCGGGCCGGTCAGCGCGGCGTCGCCGCTGCGCAGCGCGTTGTCGAGGGCGGCGCCCAGCAGCGGGCCGAGCATCCGGCCGGGCTCGGCGACACCGGCGTCGCTGAGGATCTCCATGGCCTGGGCCACCAGGGTGACCAGGTGGTTCGAACCGTGCGCGAGGGCGGTGTGGTAGAGCGGGCGGACCGCCTCGGGCACCCATTCGGGCTCACCGCCCATCTCCACGACCAGCGCCTCGGCGACTGGGCGGAGCTCCTCCGGCGAGGTCACTCCGAAGGGGCAGCCGGAGAGCCGGGCGACGTCGACTGCGGTGCCGGTGAAGGTCATCGCCGGGTGCAGGGCCAGCGGGAGCGCGCCGGCGCGGGCCGCGGGCTCCAGTACGGCGACGCCGTGGGAGCCGGAGGTGTGCACGAGTATCTGTCCGGGCCGCACCGCGCCCGTCGCCGCGAGCCCGGCCACCAGCTCGGCGAGGACGTCGTCGGGGACGGTCAGCAGCACCAGGTCGGACGCGGCCATCACCTGCGGGGGCGTGACCAGGCGTACGCCCGGCAGCAGGGTTTCCGCCCTTCGGCGCGACTCCCGGGAGACGCCGGAGGCGGCGACGACGCGGTGCCCCGCGAGTTGCAGCGCGGCGGCCAGGGCGGGGCCCACGCGACCCGTACCGACGACGCCCACGGCGAGGCGGGCGGGGCGGTTCGCGGGGTCGGTGGGGTCGCCGAAAGGATCCACGGGCAGGTCCGTGCTCATGCTCTGCGTACCTTCTTCCGTTCCAGTCCTCTAGGGGTACCGGACGTACCGAACCATGGTACGGCGGGCTCACGGGTGCACCTGAGCGGGTGGCTTGTCGCGCAGTTCCCCGCGCCCCTGGGGGGTAGGGGCGCGGGGAACTGCGCGAACAACCATGCACAACCCGCACCGCCGCACCTACGCCGCATCCTCCGTGGGGCGCTCGTTGTAAGTAGCCACCCTCGTCTGCCCGGACAACTTGTGAATCGCGTCCATGATCTCGTCGGTGACCCCCCGCCGCACCGGCCCCACCGGCTTCAGCTCACGGCGGTCACTGAAATCGAGCGGCTCCCCGAAGCGGACGGTGACCCGTCGCACGCGGGGCATCCGCTTCCCCACCGGCTGGATGTCCTGGGTGCCCGCCAGGGCGACCGGCACGACCGGCGCGCCCGAGGTCAGCGCCAGCCAGGCCACCCCCGTCCGGCCACGGTAGAGGCGGCCGTCGAGGGAGCGGGTGCCCTCCGGGTAGATGCCGAAGGCCATGCCCTCGTTGAGGACGGCCAGCGAGGCGTCCAGCGAGGCCTGGGCCGAACGGTGGGTGCCGCGCTCCACCGGGACCGCGCTGATCGCGGTGAAGAAGGAGCGCATGATCCGCCCCTTGAGGCCGGTCCCGCTCCAGTACTCCGACTTGGCCAGGAAGGCCACCGGGCGGGGCGCCACCAGCGGGATGACCATGCTGTCGATGAAGGACAGGTGGTTGCTGGCGAGAATCACCGGCCCGCGCCTGGGTACGTTGTCGCGCCCCTCGATGACCGGCCGGTAGATCACCCGCGTCAACGGGATGAGGATCAACCTGAGGACTAGAGCGAACACGGATCCTCCGGGGACCTTCTGATGAGGGGTGGCTGCCGCCGGATCGTATGACATCCAGGAGCCTCCGTCAGCCCCCGCCGGTTCGGCGCCGCGCCATGGGAGATGATCGGTCCATGGCTGACGAGATGGAAATAGACCCGCTTCAGCGCCGCTTCGAGGCGCTCCGCGGCTCCGGAAGGCTACTCTCCGGCACCCGGCCCAGAAGCCTCCGCGAAAGCATCGACGCCCTCGCCGACGGCTCCCACGACCTTGGCGGCCGTACCGACGTGTACGGGGACGGCGTGGTCGGGGCTCTGGAGGAGCGGGTCGCCGGGCTGCTCGGCACCGAGGCCGCGGCGTTCTTCCCGACCGGGACGATGGCACAGCAGGTCGCGCTGCGCTGCTGGGCCGGGCGCACCGGTGACCGCACTGTGGCGATGCACCCGCTGGCCCACCCCGAGGTTCATGAGCGATTTGCGTATGCGCAGCTCAGCGACTTGCGCAGCGTCTGGCCGACGACCGAGCGGCGGATGGCGAGCGCGGACGAGGTGGCCGACTTCGCCGAGCCGTTCGGCACCCTGATGCTGGAGCTGCCGCTGCGCGACGCCGGATTCCTGCTGCCGTCCTGGGAGGAGCTGGTGGCCACCGTCGAGGCGGCCCGGGCCAGGGACGCGGTGGTGCATCTGGACGGCGCCCGGATCTGGGAGACGGTGCCGCACTTCGGTCGTCCGCTGCCGGAGATCGCCGGGCTGGCCGACTCCGTCTATGTGTCGTTCTACAAGACCCTCGGCGGGATCAGCGGTGCGGCTCTGGCCGGTCCGGCGGAGTTCGTCGCCGAGGCACGGGCCTGGCGGCACCGGTACGGGGGCCAGCTCTACCAGCAGTGGCCGGCGGCGCTGAGCGCGCTGGCGGGGATCGAGCGGGAGCTGCCCCGGCTGGGCGAGTACGTCGCGCACGCCAAGGTGGTGGCCGCGGCGCTGGCGGAGGTGCCCGGTGCCCGGGTCTTTCCGGAGCCGCCGCACACCCATCAGTTCCAGCTGTGGCTGCCGTACGCTGCGGAGCTGCTCACCGAGGCCGGGCTGCGGCTGGCGGAGGAGACCGGGCAGGCGCTGTTCGGCGGCTGGCGTGAGCCGGGGGTGCCGGGGGTCGCGTGTACGGAGGTCACCGTGCAGGGGCCGGCGCTGGAGTGGTCCCCACAGGAGATCCGTGCGGGCGTGGCGGCGCTGCTGGAGCGGGTGAAGCAGTAATTCGGCTGCGGACCGTAGTTGGCTGGTCGCGCAGTTCCTCGCGCCCCTGGGGGCTGCAACTGAACCGCCGTGGGCAAGTTGCACTATCAGGGGCGCGGGGAACTGCGCGACAAGCCACCTACAAACGGTCAGTGCTGTGCCCGGACCAGGCCCGTCTCGTAGGCCAGGACGACGGCCTGCACCCGGTCGCGCAGCTGGAGCTTGGTGAGGATCCGTCCCACATGGGTCTTCACGGTCGCCTCGGAGAGCGAGAGCCGCGCGGCGATCTCGCCGTTGGACAGCCCCTGGGCGATCAGCAGCAGCACCTCGCGCTCGCGCTCGGTGAGGCGGGCCAACTCCGGGGTCTCGGCCGGCGGCAGCGAGCTGGGCAGCACGGTGGCGAAGCGGTCGATCATGCGACGGGTGGTGGTGGGGGCCACCACCGCGTCGCCGCCGTGGACCGCGCGAATCGCGGCGACCAGCTCGGTCGGCGGGACGTCCTTGAGCAGGAAGCCGCTGGCCCCGGCCTTGAGCGCGGCGAAGGCGTACTCGTCCAGGTCGAAGGTGGTGAGGATGAGCACCCTCGGGCCGGTGTCTGCCGTGGCGTCCTGTTGAGCGCAGATCCGCCTGGTGGCCTCGACGCCGTCCATCCGTGGCATCCGCACGTCCATGAGGATCACGTCGACCTCGGTCGTGGCCAGGACCTCCAGGGCCTGGACCCCGTCCCCGGCCTCGGCGACGATCTCGATGTCCTGCTGCGACTGGAGCACCATCCTGAACCCGGTGCGCAGCAGCTCCTGGTCGTCGACGAGCATCACGCGGATCGGCATCGGGGTCCTTACTTGCTGAGGTGGACGGCGGAGTCGGCCGGAGCGGGATCCGCCGGCGGGGGCGGCGCGGCAGGCGCGGTCCGGCCGCCCCGGGCGGGCTTCAGCGGCAGCACCGCGCTGATCCGGAAGCCGCCGCCGGGACGGGGCCCGGCGTCCAAGGTGCCGCCCACCATGCCAACCCGCTCGCGCATGCCGATGAGTCCGTGCCCGAAGCCGTCCTCGCCGCCGTCGCGGGCCAGCTCGGCGGAGGCGCCGCGGCCGTTGTCCTCGATCAGCATGTCCAGACCGCGGTCGTCGAAGCGGATCCGCACCGAGGCGCTGGCCGTCGGCCCACCGTGCTTGCGGGCGTTGGTGAGCGCCTCCTGGACGATCCGATAGGCCGTCAGCTCGACACCCCGCGGCAGCTCCCGGGCTTCCCCCTCCACGGTGAACGCGACCGGCAGTCCGGCGTTGCGGACCTGCTCCAGCAGGTCCGGGAGCTGCTCCACGCCCGGCTGCGGAACGTACTCGCCGACGGTGTCGGCCGAACGCAGCAGCCCCAGCAGTCGGCGCATCTCCTCCAGCGCCTGGCGGCCGGTGCCGGCGATGGTGGCCAGCGCCTGCTTCGCCTGTTCGGGCGAGGAGTCCATCACATAGGAGGCGCCGTCGGCCTGAACGATCATCACCGAGACGTTGTGGGCCACCACGTCGTGCAGCTCCCGGGCGATCCGGGCCCGCTCGGCGGCCACCGCGATCTTCGACTGGGCGTCGCGCTCGCGTTCCAGCCGGGCGGCGCGGTCCTCCAGCTCGACGTAGTAGGCGCGGCGGATCCGGGTGAACCGGCCGAGCACCCAGCACAGCAGGAAGGGGGTGGAGGCGAACAGGCTGATGAGGATGTTGGCCGTCATCGTGGGAGGGTGCGAGGAGTCGCTGCTGCCGAAATCGAACCGGAGGAACGACAACGGCCCGGCCAGAGCGCTCAGCAGCAGGGCGGCCCTGGAGGTCCAGACATGGGCGAAGGCGGCCGCGGTGTAGGCGATGATCAGCAGCGCGATGTCGGCGGTACCCGGGGACAGCCGGACGGCGATCTGACCCAGGCCGACGAGGATGCCCAGCCACACCGTGAGATCCGGCCAGCGCCGACGCAGCACCAGCAGGGTGCACAGCGTCACCGAGACGAAGGCCGTCCCCAGGAGCTCGGCCGCGGTCGTGCCGTTGTGCCAGTTGGACGCCAGCTCCACCAGGCACAGCAGGAACAGCAGTGACGCCCAGATGGCGTCGGACACCGTGGGGTGCCTGCGGAACCAGCTGTAGAGGAGTTGCACAGTCACCAGCCTAGGCAGGTGAAACAGGCCCGGGGTCCCCCGCCGGGCGGAGTCGGCCGTCCTCCGCAGGTCGGAGACGACCGGCGGGTGTACGGCGACCGGACTCCTTCCCTCCCCAGCCCGTAGGGTGCAGCGATGGAGAGCGGACAGGCGGCGGAGTGGAGCGGGTGGCGTGCGGCGGCCGAACGGGCGCTGTACGGACCGGACGGGTTCTTCACCCGGACGGGTGCCGGTCCTGCCGGGCACTTCCGGACGTCCGTGCATGCCTCGGCCGGCGGCGCGGACCTGTTCGCCGGGGCGGTCCTGGAGCTGGTGGCCGAGGTCGACCAGGCGTTGGGCCGTCCGGCGGAACTGGTGGTGACCGACGTCGGCGCGGGGCGCGCGGAGTTGTTGCGCGCGCTGGGGATGCGCGCCCGCGCGGAACTCCCCGCGCTGGCGGACCGGCTGGTGCTGCGCGCCGTGGAGCGCGCCCCGCGCCCGGACGGCCTGCCGGGCTGGATCGGCTGGGGCGACCGGATCGAGCCGGCCGCGCACGGGGTGCTGTTCGCCAACGAGTGGCTGGACAACGTGCCGGTGGACATCGTCGAGGTCGACCCCGGGGGCGTCGCACGCCTGGTCGAGGTGGAGCACAGCAGCGGCGAGGAGCGGCTGGGCGCCCCGGTCACCGGCGCGGACGCGGCCTGGCTGGGCCGCTGGTGGCCGCTGGACGGCGCGGAGCCCGGCGAGCGCGCCGAGATCGGGCTCCCGCGCGACCGGGCCTGGGCGGCGGCCGTCGGTTCGCTGGGCCGAGGGCTCGCGGTCGCGGTCGACTACGCCCACGACGCCGCCGCCCGCCCCGCCTTCGGCAGCCTCGCCGCCTTCCGCGAGGGCCGCGAGGTGCGCCCGGTCCCGGACGGCAGCTGCGATCTGACCTGCCATGTGGCCCTGGACGCCTGTCTGGCCGCCGCCGCGAACACCGTCCACAGCCTGTGGACGACCCAGCGCGAAGCCCTGGCCGTGCTCGGCGTGAACGGCGCCCGCCCCCCGCTCGCCCGGGCGTCCAGCGACCCCGTCGGCTACCTGCGCGCTCTGGCCGCCGCGGGCGAGGCCGCCGAACTCACCGCCCTGGGCGGGCTCGGTTCCTTCGTCTGGGGCCTGCAGTCGGTCGGCATGCCGCTGCCGCGACGCTGGCTGGATCCGGCCGACGCCGGTAGTGGCAGACTCTTGCTCCATGACGACTAGCACGCCGGGGCGCGGCACCCGCGAGACCACGGTCGGGATCGGCGCCGGGGCCGCCACCGAGCTGGGCACCAGCGACATGGTGCTCAACATCGGCCCGCAGCACCCCTCCACCCACGGCGTGCTGCGGATCAAGCTGCGGCTGGACGGGGAGCTGATCACCGCCGCCGAGCCGGTGATCGGCTATATGCACCGGGGCGCCGAGAAGCTGTTCGAGGCCAGGGACTACCGGCAGATCATCATGCTGGCCAACCGTCATGACTGGCTCTCGGCCTTCGCCAACGAGCTGGGGGTGGTCCTCGGCGTCGAGCGGATGCTCGGCATGGAGGTCCCCGAGCGGGCCACCTGGACCCGCACCCTGCTGGCCGAGCTGAACCGGGTGCTCAACCATCTGATGTTCCTCGGCTCCTACCCGCTGGAGCTGGGCGGGATCACCCCGGTCTTCCACGCCTTCCACGAGCGCGAGCAGCTCCAGACGGTGATGGAGGAGGCCTCGGGCGGCCGGATGCACTTCATGTTCAACCGCGTCGGCGGCCTCAAGGAGGACCTGCCGGCCGGGTGGTACGGACGGGTGCGCGCCACGGTCGCCTCGGTCCGGGGCCGGATGGGCGTCTTCGACGACCTGGTCCTCGGCAACGACATCTTCCGGGCCCGCACCCGGGGCGTCGGCGTGCTGGCGCCGGAGCTGGTCCACGCCTACGGCGTGAGCGGGCCGATCGCGAGGGCCTCCGGGGTGGACTTCGACCTCCGCCGGGACGAGCCCTACCTGGCCTACCCGGAGCTGGCCGGGGTGCTGCGGGTGGTGACCCGTCAGGAGGGCGACTGCCTGGCCCGGTTCGAGTGCCTGCTGAAGCAGGTGCACAACTCGCTCGACCTGGCCGACGCGTGCCTGGACCGGCTGGCCGAGTCGGCGCCCGGACCGATCAACACCCGCCTGCCCAAGGTTCTGAAGGCCCCCGAGGGCCACACCTACACCTGGACCGAGAACCCGCTCGGCGTGAACGGCTACTACCTGGTCTCCCGCGGCGACAAGACGCCCTGGCGGCTGAAGCTCCGCTCGGCCTCCTACAACAACATCCAGGCCCTCGGCGAGCTCCTGCCCGGCACGTTGGTCGCCGACATGGTCGCCATCCTGGGCTCCCTCTTCTTCGTCGTCGGCGACATCGACAAATAGGCCAGCCCTGCAACCACCCAGGGGCGCGGGGACACCTACGCACGTGACCAGCCCTGCAACCACCCAGGGGCGCGGGGACACCTGCGCACGTGGCCAGCCCTGCAACCACCCAGGGGCGCGGGGAACTGCGCGACCAGCCCTCTACGGAGGTGCATGGTTGGCAGCGCAGTTCCCCGCGCCCCTTAAAAGCCAACTACAGGGCCCGGAGGGAGCGGACGTCGATGGGTTCGGTCTCGTCCTCCGCGGTGAGGTCGTGGACCACGTCCTCCGCGGTCCCGGCCGCGCCCTCTGCCGTGCCCGTCGCGTCCGCGTACAACCGCTGGGCCGCCGCAGCCTCCGTGCCGACCACGTCGGCGAGGTCACCCAGCTCCGTGGAGATCGCCGTCTCCTGCCGGCTGAAGAAGTTGAACGTCCCGCTGCTGCCCGCATCCTGACGCAGCACATCACGCGACTGCCGCGGCATCACCGCACTCGCCGGCCGCAGCGGCGGCAACGCCGCCCTGGCCCACGCCGGACCCGACGACTTCTCAGCCGCAGCAACCGCCTTCTTGGGCTTCGCCTTGGGCTTCGGCCGGAACGCCGACCGCTCCTGCACCCGCTCCCGCTCCTGCTTCGGTCCCTGCTTCGGCTGCTGCTCAGCAGCCTTCGCAGCCACCGGCTCCAGCACCGGCTCCACAATCGGTTCAACCGCCGGCTCCACGACCGGTTCAGCCTCCCGCACCGACACCGACCCACCGGCCCCGCCGGCCGAGGCGATCCGCTGGGCCTGGCCCACGGCCGCCCTCCGCTCCAGGCCGCGCAGCGCCGCCGCGGCCTTCAGGTAGGCGGTCGGGGTGGGACGGGTGCCCCGCAGCGCGGACTCCCTGCGCTGGGTCTCCTCCGCCTCCCGCAGGGCCTGCTCCGCCGCGACCCTGGCGCGCTCCCGCAGCAGCCTGGCGTTCTCGGCCTCGGCCCTGGCGATCTGGCTGCGCTGCGCGAGCAGCCTCCGCTCCATCCGCTTGACCTGCTCCTCGGCCGCCTCCGCGGCGTACTCCAGCTCGGCCACCCGGTCCTCGAAGCGGGCCTCGTCCCGGCCCCTCGCGGCCATCTCCGCCTCAAGCTCGATCTGCCCCGCGTGCTCGCGCAGCCGCAGCAGCACCGCACCGGCGAAGGCCCCGACGGACGCGGCCACCACCAGGACGCGAAGCATCGCCGGATCGGTCGCGAAGACCGCGGATATGAGTGAGGCGATGGCCAGCACTCCGCAGGCGGTCGGAGGGAGGAGCCTGCTCAGAGGCGAGGACTGGCGATGGCGACCACGTGGCATGGCCAGAATCTAGCGCGACCGCGCTGCCCATGTCAGGCCAGGGCCCAAAAGTGCTCTTGACAGGACCAGCTCATGACATTGGGTGTACCAACCACAACGCTGCGCCACCCTGCGCCGGCCGCAGCGACACCCTCAGGGCCGCTCGGCCGAGCTGTGCACCGGCGTCGACGGATCCTGGTCCTCCGGCAGCCGGCAGATGTACTGGATCCAGAGCCCGGCCGCCATCACCGCGATCCCCGCCAGCACCGCGAACAGCGCCGTCAGCGACTGGCCCCGGCGGGCCGAGGCGTCGCTGCTGCTCAGCAGGAACACCCCCATACCGCCGTACACCCCGGTGACCAGCGCCGAGACCAGCGCGCTCGCCTGGCCCAGGACCACCGCCCTGGCGGCCGACAGCGGATCCACGCCCTTGGCCCCCGGCACCCGCTCCCGCTGCGCCTTCAGCCTGGCCCGCAGCGAGATGGCGGTGGCGGCCAGCACCACGGCGATGATCGCCAGCACGACCGGCGCCGCCGTGGGAACACCCGGCAGCGACCCCATCGAGTTCCACAGCTGCGACCCGGCCCAGGACAGCACCCCGGTCACCAGGGTGATCCCGATCAGCACGACAGCGCGTAGCGCCTTCAAGATCTCCCCTTCAGGTCAGCACAGGCTCAACCTCAGAGCCTACCCGCCGCCGTCCGTTACTCGGGCAGGTGCAGTGAGAGGTCGTCGCGCCGCCGGACGCCGGCCACGCCGACCGCGTCGAGAAGGTGTGCGACCGAACCGGCGCCGGGGATCTCCGCGGCCGGGTCCACATCCAGCCAGGGGGCCAGCACGAAGGCCCGCTCATGGGCGCGCGGATGCGGCAGCGTCAGCGTCGGCGAGTCCTCGACGACGCCCTCGTAGGCGAGGATGTCGACATCCAGGGTGCGCGCGCCCCAGCGGACCTCGCGGATCCGTCCGAAGGCGTCCTCGACCGCGTTCGCCCGCTCCAGCAGCGAGTGCGGCGGCAGGGTGGTGCGCAGCACCAGCACCGCGTTCAGATAGGTCGGCTGGCCCTCGGGGCCGCCCACGCCCTCGGTCTCGTACACCGGGGAGACCGCGCGGATCCGCACGCCGGGGGTGTCCTCCAGGGCGTCCACGGCGCCCTGCAGCGTTTCCAGCCGGTTGCCGAGATTGCTGCCCAGCGCCACCACGGCGAGGACCGGGTTGTGCAGCGTGAAGTCGGCCTCGTCGACCTGCTGCTCCACGTGGGGGGCGACGGGGCTGGTGGTGGGATCGCTGCTCATCCGCGGCTCCGAACGATGGTGATGGTCACGTCGTCGAACGGCACGGTGATCGGGGCGTCCGGCTTGTGCACGGTCACCTCGACCTCCTGTACCGCCTCGTGCTTCAGGCACTGGTCGGCGATGCGCTGGGCCAGGGTCTCGATCAGGTCGACGGGCTCGCCCTGGACGATCGCCACGACCTCCTCGGACACGATGCCGTAGTGGGCGGTCCGGCTGAGGTCGTCGCCCGAGGCGGCGGGACGGGTGTCCACGCCGAGGACGATGTCGACCACGAAGGTCTGGCCCTGCTCCCGCTCACGCGGAAAGACCCCGTGGTGGCCACGGGCCCGGAGGCCACGCACCGCGACACGGTCCAGACTGTGCTCCCGATCGAACAAAGGAATCACTCCCACACGTCGAACGCCCCCGTCCGGCTGCCGACGGGTGGCCGGGCAGGCGGGAACGATGCAGGCGACGTTGCCTGCCCAGTCGAAAACTGTCTCAGTCAAACTACCTCCGGGCACTGACAGCGAAGACGATCCACAGGGCCGTCCGGCCGTGCACGCACCGCTTCGCCGCGGGCCGCCCCAGCAGCACCGCCACCCCTTCGGCAGTCGGGTGAACATCCGCGGGACGTGATCGCATTCCCCGGACGGCGTCCGGTCCGCGCGGCCTACTCCTCGTCAGGCCCGCTGGTCAGCACGGGAGATCCGTGGTGCGACCAGAGCCGCCAGCCCTCCGCGGTGCGCCGGAACAGGTTGCTGGCCACCACCCGGCCGCCGACCAGCGGCCCGAGCTCGCCCTCGGTCTCGGCCTCGCCCCCGGAGAGGATGTTCTCGGTGCAGGTGACAAGTGCCACATCGCCGACGACCTCCACCTCCACGTCGGTGAGGAAGAACTGGATGTACTCGGTGTGCGCCATGATCAGCGCATAGGAGCGCAGCACCGAGGCCCGTCCGCGCAGCACCGGCCAGCCGGGGTGCACGCAGACCGCGCCGCGGACGTCGTCGGCGTCCGCACCGGACACCCAGACGTCGGTGAGCCCGTCCAGGTCGCCGGCCTCCAGCGCGGCGTACAGGGCGGCGTTCACGGCCTCGACGGCCTGCTGGTCGGGGGTCCGCCCCGGAGCGACCGGGCCGGTCACCGGCCGCCGCCCCTGGCGGCGCGCAGCGCGGCCTCCACCCGTACCGCGTCGACCGTCGGGGGCACCTCGTGCACCCGGACCGCCCAGGCGCCCTGGGCCGCCGCCAGCGCGGACACCGCGGCCGTGGCGGCGTCGCGGGCCCGGGCCGGGCGGGGCTCGCCGGTGACCGGGTCGGCCAGCAGCGTCCCCAGGAACCGCTTGCGCGAGGCCGCGACCAGCACCGGCCGCCCCAGGCCCGACCAGGCGTCCAGCCGGGCCAGCAGGGCCCAGTCGTCCGCCCTGGTCTTGGCGAAGCCGAGCCCGGGATCGACGATCACCTGGGCGGGGTCGACCCCGCCCGACACCACAGCGTCCATCTGGCGCTCCACTTCCTCGATGACCTCGCCCACTACATCCCCGTAGGAGGCCAGCTCATCCATGTCCGCGGACTGCCCGCGCCAGTGCATCACCACGAAGGGAACGCCCGTACGAGCGGCGACGCCCACCATCTCCGGGTCCGAACGGCCGCCGCTGACGTCGTTGACGATCAGCGCGCCGGCGTCCACGGCGGCCTCGGCCACGGCGGCGCGCATGGTGTCCACGCTGACCAGGGCCCCGCCCTCGACCAGCCCCCGGACCACCGGCAGCACCCGCCGCAGTTCCTCCTCACGGGTGACCCGCACCGCCCCCGGGCGGGTTGACTCGCCGCCCACGTCGATCAGGTCCGCGCCCTGGCGCACCAGGTCCAGACCGTGGGCCACGGCCCGGCCCGGGTCGAGCCAGAGCCCGCCGTCCGAGAAGGAGTCAGGGGTGACGTTGACGATGCCCATCACCGCGCTGCGGTGCCACTCGGGCAGACCGGGGAGCGGGGACTTGTACGTGCTCATGCGGCCATTGTGCGGCAGAGCCTGCGGGGTGCAGCGCGTGCATGGCCGGTCGCGCAGTTCCCCGCGCCCCTAGGGTGCTGCAGCTGGCCCAGTTGCAAACGTCCAGGGGCGCGGGGAACTGCGCGACCAGCCATCTACGGCCCGCACCCGAGAACCTACGTCCGCACCGGAGCCCCGTTCAGCTCGGTACGCGCCTGCGCCGCGGCCACCCGCTTGGGCCGCCTGCGCAGGAACTTCGGCAGCTCCATCACGATGAACGCCTCGGCCTGGAGCGCCGAGATGCCGATCCTGGGCAGGTCCCGCGCGGTCGGGTAGACCAGGAAACGGGGCTCCCAGATCGGACGGAACTTGGCGTTGAACTTGTAGAGCGACTCGATCTGGAACCACCGCGACAGGAACACCAGCAGCCCGCGCCAAGCGCGCAGCACCGGCCCCGCACCGATCCGCTCGCCCCGCGCCAGCGCCGAGCGGAACATCGCGAAGTTCAGCGAGACCCGGCTGATCCCCAGCTCGCCCGACGCCTGCAGCGCCTTGACGATCAGCAGCTCGTTCAGCCCGGGGTCGGCGTCCCGGTCACGGCGCATCAGCTCCAGCGAGATCCCCTCCTTGCCCCAGGGCACGAAGTGCAGCACCGCGCGGATGTCCGACGCCCCCTCGGGCGCGTTGTCGGGCAGCTTGTGCGCGGTGACCACCACGCAGCCGGTGTCCGCCGGGTCGCCGAAGCGGCCCAGCGCCATCGAGAAGCCCCGCTCGGTCTCGGTGCCGCGCCAGGCGTCGGCCGCGTAGCGGATCTGCTCCAGCTCCGTCTCGCTGAGCTCGTCGACCCGGCGCACCTTGCAGACGTAGCCGGCCCGCTCGATCCGCTTCACCATCTGCCGGACGTTGCGCATGGCCCGGCCCTCCAGGGTGAAGTCGTCGACCTCGACGATGGCCTCGTCGCCGATCTCCAGGGCGTCCAGACCCGCCTCGCGGGTCCACACCTCGCCGCCGGTCTCGCTGCAGCCCATCACCGCGGGCACCCAGGCGTGCCGGTGCGCCTCCTCCATGAACAGCTTGATCGCGCCGGGCCAGGCCTCGACGTCGCCGATCGGGTCGCCGGAGGCCAGCATCACCCCGGACACCACCCGGTAGGCGATGGCGGCCTTGCCGCTGGGCGAGAAGATGACGCTCTTGTCCCGGCGCAGCGCGAAGTAGCCCAGCGAGTCACGGGACCCGTGCTTCGCCAGCAGCTCCCGGACCTGCCCCTCCTCCACGGTGCTGAGCTCGGCGACCGGCTTGGACGGCTTGGTCGCCAGCCACACCGTGCTGACCGCGGTCAGCAGGCCGAGCCCGGCGAGCGAGTAGTAGACCACGTCGTTGGTGCGGTCCGCGGTGTAGTGGATCGGGCCGCCGATCCCGATCAGACCCCAGACCACCTGCCAGAATCGGTCGCCGAAACTGGGGGCCCCGAGCGTGGTCTTGGCGTGCGAACTGACGATGATCAGACCGAGCCCAAAACTCAGTACGTACATCGCGATGAAGTTCCCCAGCGCACGCCAGCGGCTGCGCGGGTCCGACAGCGCGTAGAACTCGCGCCGATTCACCAGTACGACGACGAACACCACCACGGTCACCGCCGCGGTTCCGGTGTGGTGCCAGCGCAGCGCCTCCAGCAGCGCGCCGACCGGCAGCAGCACGGCCACGGCCTTCCAGGCCCGCTGCTTCCTGCGCCGCAGCGCGTGCGCCAGCATGATCAGCAGGATGCCGACGACCAGCGAGGCGGCGGTGGCCAGCGTGGTCACGGTTCCCGGTAGGAAGCTGGCAAGTTCGTGGACCCTGGACCCCTTGAAGTGCGGTGCCACCGCGCCGACGATGTCACCCAGTCCGACCAGCGCCGTGGCGTAGCCGACGACCGCCGGAATCCATGGACGCGACACCTTGGGCAGCTGGATGCCCTTGCGGGTACGGCCCTCTGCGGCCTGCTGGTCGGCCGGGGTGGCGGCCTGGGGATCGCTCATGATGGTCCAGAGTAGAGGCTCAGGTAAGGACTTCGGTCAGACCCAAGTAGGAGAGCATCAGTCCCAGGCATGAGTTTCCGGCCGACAGGTAACTTTCCGGCAATGCACAGCAACTTCCCAGGCATGCTGGTGCGTCTGGAGCTCCGCAGCCCGCGCTCCGTCAGGGGGAGCGGGTACGGGCAGAGCGCCGATCCGGGCCGGGCAACAGGATGTGAAACATGGGACTCACCAGTCAGAAACTGCAGATACTCATCGCGCTGATTGCGGTGGGCTTTTTTGCGGCGACGGTCTGGATCTGGCCCCGTCTCGGCCGCCGCACCTGGCGCGCACTGCTCGGCCGGGTGGGAATGCTGGCCGCCAGCCAGCTTTTCACCCTCGCCGCGATCGGCCTGGCCGCCAACAACTGGGGCGCTTTCTACAGCTCCTGGAACGACCTGCTGGGCACCGCCGGCAACGGCGCACCGGTGACCATCAGCAACGGGGTGCACCCCAGTTCGGCGACCCAGGACAGCCAGGGCAACTCCGTGCAGGTACTGAACAGCAAGCCGGTGGCGCTGGAACTCCCCGGAGCCGGCCAGAACGCCTCCGGCGGCACCCTGGAGAAGGTCACCGTCAAGGGCGGCAGCACCGGGTTCTCCGAGGACGCCTACATCTACCTCCCGCCGCAGTACCGCGAGGCGGCGTACGCCCGTACCAAGTTCCCGGTGATGCTGGTGTTCACCGGCTACCCCGGCTCGCCGACGAACCTGGTCACCCGGATGCAGTACCCCACCGTCGCCGCCCAGGCGATACACGAGAAGCAGATGCAGCCGACCATCCTGGTGATGATGCGACCGGCCGTGAACCTGCCCAGGGACACCGAGTGCCAGGACGTCCCCAACGGACCGCAGGCCGAGACCTTCTTCACCAAGGACCTGCAGAACGCCGTCGCCGCCGACTACCGCGCCGAGACCGGCGGCGCGCACTGGGCCGTCATAGGCGACTCCACGGGCGGCTACTGCGCCCTCAAGCTGAGCATGCGCCACCCCGAGGCGTTCGGCGCCGCCGCCTCGCTCTCCGGGTACTACGCGTCCGCCGTGGACAGCACCACCGGCGACCTGTTCGGCGGCAGCCAGCAGCTCCGCAACGAGAACGACCTGATGTGGCGGCTGAAGAACCTGCCGATGCCCAAGGTCTCACTGCTGGTCGCCAGCAGTCTGAAGGGCGAGGGCGACTACAGGGCCACGGTGGCGTTCGCCAACGCGGCCAAGCCCCCGCTGCAGGTGTCCACCCTGTTCCTGCCCGAGGGCGGCCACAACTTCGGCACCTGGAACAAGGAGACGCCGTCCGCCCTGCGCTGGCTCTCCGCCAGGCTCGCCGCCCCGTCCACACCGGGTCTGCCGGCCGGCAGCCTGCCTTCCTGACCTCCGGCGGCCCTTGCTCCCCCCGGCCCCTCCGCTGACGCCGTGTCACTCGATCGGGGGCCAGAGGGCCTTCCGGCTCGGTGCGTGCACGGTCCAGGCAGCAGGATGGACCGAATACACGGGCAGGGAGCAGGAGCGACACTCGATGGATCTGACCAGCAGCACGCTGGAGTACGGCGCAGGGCTGCTGACCATCCTCAGCGTCTGCGCCACGCTGTGGCTCTGGCCGCGGCTGGCCCGCCCCGGGCTGCGCCGGGTGGCCGCGCGGCTGGTGCTGATCCTGGCCTCCCAGCTCTCGCTGGTGCTGCTGGCCGCGCTGCTGCTGAACGCCTACGGCGACTTCTACCCCACCTGGACCGACCTGGCGGGGGGCGGCAACGCCACGGTCACCCTGGGCCGGGTCAGCGGCGGCGGCTCCGGCGGCAGCGAGGAGCAGGTCTCCGACCTCGGCAGCAGGCTGGTACTGCCCGCCCCGATCGGCCCGCTCCAGCGACGTGCCGAGCTGCCGAGCGGGCCGCCCCAGCGCAACGGCCGCTTCAGCGCGGTGACGGTGGTCGGCGAGCGCACCGGCTACCGGCAGCCGGCCTACGTCTATCTGCCGCCGCAGTACTTCCAGTCCGCCTACCAGCACGTCGACTTCCCGGTGCTCACCTCCTACGTGGGCTACCCGGGCAGCATCCAGACCATGGTGGACCGGCTGATGATGCCTCAGATCGCCGCCAGGATGATGCAGGACGGGCAGATGCAGCCCACCATCCTGGTGATCATCTCGCAGACCGTGGCCCCGCCCAGGGACACCGACTGTATCAACGCCCCCGGCGGTCCCCAGGCCGAGACCTATCTCACCCAGGACGTGCCGGCCGCGCTCCGCTCGGCCTACCGGGTCGAGCGCGATCCGCGCGGCTGGGGCCTGACCGGCGTCTCCGAGGGCGCCACCTGCGCGCTGGAGAACACCCTGCGGCACCCCGACGCCTTCGGCGTCGCCGCGTCGCTCGGCGGCGAGTACTGGGAGTACGAGACCTCGACCACCGGCCTCCTCTTCGGCCCCCGGGGCCCGGCCAGGGACACGCTGCTGAACAGCTACAACCTGGTCTGGCGACTGCAGCACCTGCCGGTGCCCGACGTCCGGGTGCTGGTCGCCACCACGGCCCACGGCGAGCACGACTTCAAGGGGACCCAGCTGTTCGTCCACGCGGCGAAGGCACCGCTGCAGATCACCCCGCTGGTGCTCTCCAGCGGCGGCCACAACTACAGCACCTGGAGCCTGGAGCTGGAACCCGCCCTGGCCTGGCTGGGCCAACAGCTCAACCCGCCCACCGCAGCCCCGGTCGTCCCGGCGCCGGCCCCGAGAACCGTCGCCGACGTCCCCGGCCTGGTCGCCGTGCCCGGCTGAGGCTCCGGCTACCGCCGTCGCGGGCTGAGGCACTACCGGGCGATGATCAGGCTCATCGCCTCTGCGCGGGTGGCCGCGTCGCGGAGCTGGCCGCGCACCGCCGAGGTGATGGTCTTGGCGCCGGGCTTGCGGATGCCGCGCATCGACATGCACATGTGCTCGCACTCGATGACCACGATGACCCCGCGCGGCTCCAGTATCCGCATCAGCGAGTCGGCGACCTGGGTGGTCAGCCGCTCCTGCACCTGGGGGCGGCGGGCGTAGACGTCCACCAGCCGGGCCAGCTTGGACAGCCCGGTGATCTTCCCGCTGTGCGAGGGGATGTAGCCGACGTGGGCCACGCCGCGGAAGGGGACCAGGTGGTGCTCGCAGACACTGGTCACCTCGATGTCCTTGACCAGCACCATCTCGTCGTGGCCCAGGTCGAACGTGGTGGTCAGCACGTCCTCCGGCTCCTGCCAGAGGCCGGCGAATATCTCCTGGTAGGCACGGGCCACCCGGCCCGGGGTGTCCCGCAGCCCCTCGCGGTCCGGGTCCTCCCCGACGGCGATGAGCAGCTCCCGGACGGCGTCCTCGGCTCGCTTCTGGTCGAACTCACCGACGGCGCCAGTGGCACCCCCGATGGTCACCGGGTCGGTCATGGATCGTTTCCCTCCAGTAGGAATGCCGCTGCCCCAAGGCTAGAACCTTGGGGCAGCGGCACACATTCCTTGCTATTCCGTGCCGAAGCAGCGGAAATCAGCTCTCCGTGGGCTCCTGCGGGAGCTTCAGGATGTCCACCGGAGCCGGGCCGTCGAGCTGGGCGACACCGTTGGTGAGGGCCAGCTCCCGGGGGGACTGGACCGGCGGACGGGTGGACGGGGTCCGCCGCGCGGAACCGGTCCAGGCCGGGCGGGCCGGGCGCTTGACGATCGGTCGGAAGATCTCCGCGATCTGCTCCTTGTTCAGGGTCTCCTTCTCAAGGAGTTCGAGCACCAGGTTGTCCAGGACGTCCCGGTTCTCGACGAGGATCTCCCACGCCTCGTTGTGGGCGTTCTCGATCAGCTTCTTGACCTCCTCGTCCACCAGCCCGGCGACCTCTTCCGAGTAGTCGCGCTGGTGACCCATCTCACGTCCCAGGAAGGGCTCGGAGCCGTCGGTCCCGAACTTGATCGCACCCAGGCGCTCGGTCATGCCGTACTGGGTGACCATGGCCCGCGCCGTGGTGGTGGCCTTCTCGATGTCGTTGGACGCGCCGGTGGTCGGGTCGTGGAAGACCAGCTCCTCCGCCGCGCGCCCGCCCATCATGTAGGCGAGCTGGTCGAGCATCTCGTTGCGGGTGGTCGAGTACTTGTCCTCGTCCGGCAGGACCATGGTGTAACCCAGGGCCCGGCCGCGGGAGAGGATGGTGACCTTGTGCACCGGGTCGCTGTTCGGAGAGGCCGCCGCGACCAGGGCGTGTCCGCCCTCGTGGTACGCGGTGATCTTCTTCTCCTTCTCCGACATGATCCGGGTGCGCTTCTGCGGACCCGCCACCACCCGGTCGATCGCCTCGTCCAGGGTGCCGTTGTCGATCAGCTTCTTGTCGCTGCGCGCGGTCAGCAGGGCTGCCTCGTTCAGGACGTTGGCCAGGTCGGCGCCGGTGAAGCCGGGGGTGCGGCGGGCGACGACCATGAGGTCGACGTCCGGGGCGACCGGCTTGCCCTTCTGGTGCACCTTGAGGATGTCGTGCCGGCCGGTGAGGTCGGGACGGTCCACGGCGATCTGGCGGTCGAAGCGGCCCGGACGCAGCAGCGCCGGGTCCAGGATGTCGGGACGGTTGGTCGCCGCGATCAGGATCACGCCGCCCTTGACGTCGAAGCCGTCCATCTCGACCAGCAGCTGGTTGAGGGTCTGCTCGCGCTCGTCGTGCCCGCCGCCGAGGCCGGCGCCGCGGTGGCGGCCGACCGCGTCGATCTCGTCGACGAAGACAATCGCCGGGGCGTTCGCCTTGGCCTGCTCGAAGAGGTCGCGGACCCGGCTGGCGCCGACACCCACGAACATCTCGACGAAGTCGGAACCCGAGATCGAGTAGAAGGGCACCCCGGCCTCACCCGCGACCGCACGGGCCAGCAGGGTCTTACCGGTTCCGGGCGGGCCGTAGAGCAGCACACCCTTGGGGATCTTGGCGCCGACAGCCTGGAACTTGGCCGGCTCCTGCAGGAACTCCTTGATCTCGTGGAGCTCCTCGACCGCCTCGTCGGCACCCGCGACGTCCGAGAAGGTCGTCTTGGGTGTGTCCTTGGTGATCAGCTTGGCCTTGGACTTCCCGAACTGCATGACGCGCGAGCCGCCGCCCTGCATCTGGTTCATCAGGAACAGGAACACCAGGATGATCAGCACGAACGGCAGGAACGACAGCAGCAGGCCGACGAAGGCGTTCTGCTTGTCGACCTTGACCGTGTAGCTGCCCAGCTTGTTGTCGGTGACGGCCTGCTGCATGTTGGTCTGCAGCGTCGCCGCGAACTGGTCCGAGGTGTAGGGGGCCTGGATCTGGCTGGTGCCGTCGATCTGCTGGCCGCTCTTCAGCTGAACCTTGATCATTGAACTGTCGCCGGTGGTCACCTGGACCGACTGGGCCTTGCCGTCGTTGATCGCGGCGACGACGGTGCTGGTGTCCTCGGTCTTGTAACCGGCCGAGGAGGACACCACCTGCATCAGCACGACGACGGCGAGGACGGCCAGCACGATCCACATCACCGGCGCACGGAAGTATCGCTTCACGTCCATCCATGCGGGGCGACATATGCCGCCCCGTCCCTCCTGCCACTGTGCGGCGTCCCAGGCGGTCAGCCGTGGGACGCGTCCTATGTATGACCTCGACCGGTTGGTCATCCACCGTCAACCGAAGACAGTGGATTATTGGACGGTACCGCAGCCATTCTCCATGAAAGCCATGAAGCGACTGCGCACCGGTGTCAAACGGCCCTTCCCCGGGTCCAACGGAGGGAAACGCTCCACTGTTCCCCGGCCGCTGTCACCGGCGAACCGTCAGCCGCCGTAGACGTGCGGGGCGAGGGTGCCGACGAACGGCAGGTTGCGGTACTTCTCGGCGTAGTCCAGCCCGTATCCCACGACGAACTCATTGGGAATGTCGAAGCCGACGTACTTCACGTCGATGGAGACCTTGGCCGCGTCGGGCTTGCGCAGCAGCGTGCAGACCTCCAGCGAGGCGGGGCCGCGCGACTGCAGATTGCTGAGCAGCCAGGACAGGGTCAGCCCGGAGTCGATGATGTCCTCGACGATGAGCACGTCCCGGCCGTTGATGTCGGTGTCCAGGTCCTTGAGGATGCGGACCACCCCGGAGGACTTGGTGCCCATGCCGTACGAGGAGACGGCCATCCAGTCCATGGTCAGCGGGCTGTGCAGGGTCCGGGCCAGATCGGCCATGACCATCACCGCGCCCTTGAGCACGCCGACGATCAGCAGGTCCTTGCCCTCGTAGTCGCGGTCGATGAGCTCCGCCAGTTCGGCCAGCTTGGCTTCGATCTCGTCCTTGCTGATGAGCACCTTCGCGAGGTCGGTGCCCATGTCCTTCTCGTCCACCCGCGGTACGTCCTTAAAATCTGGAGTCTCAAGTGCTGGAGATCCGGTGTCTACCGCTCCAACCTTGCCACACCAGGGCGGCCTTACATGCGGCGGAAGGCGAGGCGGCCGGAGCGGCGGCGGAGTTCGACGGCGCCGGGGAGGTGCAGTGGGCCCTGGCCGTGCCAGCCGGTGACCAGCTGGTCCATGGCCTCGACATGGCGGGCGAACAGGTCACCGGCCGGGCTGCCGGCCTGGATCGCGCCCCGGCGCAGCACCCGGCGGCGGACGGCGGGCGGCAGGACCGCGAGAGCGGCGGCGTCCAGGCCCTCGTCGGTCATGGCCTCGGCCTCGGCCTGCGCGGCCCAGGCGTCCAGGGCGTCGGCGTCGTCGCGGAACAGCCGCGCGGTGCGGGCCAGGGCCTCGACCACGCCGCCGCCGAGGTGCTTCTCCAGCACCGGCAGCACCTCGTGGCGGACCCGGGAGCGGGTGTAGGCGGGGTCGACGTTGTGCGGGTCGTCCCAGACCGGCAGATCCAGCACGGCGCATGCCTGCCGGGTGATGCTGCGGTCGAGCTCCAGGAAGGGCCGGCGGTAGCGCCCGGTGGCGGCGGCCATCCCGGAGAGCGAGCGCGGTCCGGAGCCGCGGGCCAGGCCCAGCAGTACGGTCTCGGCCTGGTCGTCGCGGGTGTGGCCGAGCAGGACGACGCTGGCGCCGTGCCGTTCGGCGGCGCTGTCCAGCGCGGCGTAGCGGGCGTCCCGGGCGGCGGCCTCGGGGCCTCCGGCCCGGCCGACGCGCACGCCGAGGGCGTCCACCGGGTCGAGCCCGAGCGCGCGCAGCCGCCCGGCGACCTCGACGGCGCGGCCGGTGGAGCCGTCCTGCAGGCCGTGGTCGACGGTGACCGCGCCGGCCCGCAGGCCCAGCTTGGCGGCCTCGAAGGCGGTGGCGGCCGCCAGCGCCATCGAGTCGGCCCCGCCGCTGCAGGCCACCAGGACCAGGGGCGCGTCCGGCGCGGGGCGGGGGCGGGGGGTACGCAGCTCGGCATGGCGCGGATCGACGTCGCCGACCGGACGGAACACGGGGCGTGACGCCGCGCTGGGATTGGGGATGGCGGCTGAGAAGGTGTCAGGAACCTGGGCGGCGACATCGTTGAGGACCCGGCGTACTGCCAGGCGTATCGCGGCCACTGCGGGATGCGGACCCATGTGTTGATCACTCCTATGAGCGGACCGGAGCGGAGGGTTGATCGGCGCATCGTCCCACACGGTGATATCTCAAAGTGACGGGATGACAACGCTCTGTCGTACGCCGATGGTCGCAGAAGTCTTCCGTGACTTGGCCCACCCGCGTCCCCGCAACACCCATGGTCCCCCCGGAAGGGTGAATCTCTCAGCGGACGCCAGCCACGCAGTCCCCCAGGGGCGCGGGGAACTGCGCGAACAGAAACCACCCTGGACGGGCTACTTGTGCACCCGCGCAACCCAAGCACCGGGTTCGTGAATCTCTTCCTTCGTGGGCAACGTGTTCGGCGAAGTCCACACCCGGTTGAACCCCTCCATCCCGACCGCGTCCACCACCCCGCGCACGAACACCGCCCCGTCCTGGTACTGCCGCATCTTCGCGTCCAGCCCCAGCGCCTTCCGCAGCAGCTGGTCCAGCCGCCCGGTGCCCTTCGCCCGGCGCTTCTGGAACTTCTCGCGGATCTCCGCGACACTCGGCACCACCTGCGGGCCGACCCCGTCCATCACCACGTCGGCGTGGCCCTCCAGCAGCGACATCACCGCGGTGAGCCGCCCCAGGATCTCCCGCTGCGCGGGCGTCTGCACGATGTCGATCAGGCTGCCGGTGCCGCCACCGGCCCCGCTCTCCTCCGTGTCCGACGCCCCGCCGAACCCGGGCAGCGAGCCGGCCGCGTCCCGCAGCCGCTCCAGCAGCGTCGCCGGGTCGATGTCGGTCTCGGCGAGGAACGCGTGGATCTCGCCCTCGATGTGGTCGCGCAGCCACGGCACCGCGGTGAACTGGGTGCGGTGGGTCTCCTCGTGCAGGCAGACCCAGAGCCGGAAGTCGCGCGGGTCGACGTCGAGCTCGCGCTCGACGGCGACGATGTTGGGGGCCACCAGCAGCAGCCGTCCGGGCTGGACCGGGTGCTCGTCGTCGAGCGAGGAGAGGTCGGAGGGGACCTCCGCCGGGGCGAAGGTCTCGTACTGGCCGAGCACCTTGGAGGAGAGGAAGGCCAGCAGCATCCCCAGCTCGATGCCGGTGACCTTGCCGCCCACCGCGCCCAGCGCCCCACTGCCCAGGACGGCACCGCCCGGCAGCGCCGCCCGGCGGGCCTGCATCCGGTCCGCGAGCGGGGTGATGATCGTGCGGAAGCCGGCCACATTGGCCTTGATCCAGCCGGGGCGGTCCACCACCAGCACCGGAGTGCCCGAGGCGCCCGGCGCCTGCATCCCGGTGAACGCTCGGACGTGCTCCTCCGCCTCGGCCGCGTACAGCCGGAGCTCCTTGACCGCGGCGCGTGCCTCCTCCCGGGTGACCTCGGGTCCCGGACGTGCCAACCGGGTCGCGGTCGCCACCGCGAGATTCCAGTCGACCATGCCTGTCGCGTCTGCCGCGTCCGCCATATCCGCACCGCCGCTCTGGCTCGTCATGTCAGCAACCGTACGTGCTCCTGCCCTTTAGCGGCAGCCGCATACTGCGACGCGCCCGGCGAGACGGTCCAGGGCGTTGCGGGCGGCGGTCACATCGCCGCTCGCGTTGGACATGAAGGAGAAGGCCAGCAGCCTGCCGTCGCGGTCCATGACAAGCCCCGCAAGGGTGTTGACGGTACTCAGGGAGCCGGTCTTGGCCCGGACCAGTCCCACTCCGGAGTTGCTGCTGTCGCCGGCGAAGCGGTCGGCGAGGGTGCCGGTGTAGCCGGCGATCGGCAGTCCGGTGACGACGGCGCGCAGTTCCGGGTGGGCCGAGGAGGCGGCGAGCAGCAGCAGCTTGGTGAGCACGGCGGCCGGGATGCCGTCGTCGGCGGAGAGTCCGCTGGCGTCGACGAGGCGGGTGCTCCCCAGCGGAACGCCGAGCGCGGTGAGGGCCTGGGTCACCGCGGCCGCGCCGCCGGCGAAGGTGGCCGGCCGGCCGGAGGCGAGGGCCGCCTGGTGGCCGAGGGCCTCGGCGTAGTCGTTGTCGCTCGCGGTCAGCATCTGCTCGACGATCTCGCTCAGCGGCTGCGACCGGACCTGGGCGAGCGGCGCGGCGGCCTTCACCGCCGCGGACACGGTGGTTCTGGACGGCGAGCTCTGCTGGACGGCGATGCCGCGCTTGACGAGCAGCGCGGCGAACCGGGCGGCGGCGGTCGCGGCGGGGTCGCTGTACCGGGGGGCGTTCTCGGTGCTGTTGGGGTCGATCCGGCCCTCGTCCACGGTCAGGGCCTGGACCAGCGCGATGTTGTCGCCGACGTTCGCGGCCGGGGTCTGCGCGGGTCCGCTGAACAGGGAGATGTCGTACCCCAGGCGCACCGTGCTGGAACCGCTCGCTTTCAGGGCCGCAGCGGTGCGGTCGGCCAGCGTGGCGAGGCTGGCCCGGGGGTCGGCGCCGCTGGTCGGGGCGGCGGTGAGGGTGGGGTCGCCACCGCCGACCAGGACGATCTGGCCGGGGGCGGTGCTGACCACCCGGGTGGTGAAGCGGTGCTCGGGGCCGAGCAGGGAGAGGGCGGCGACCGAGGTGGCGATCTTGTTGGTGGAGGCGGGCGCCTGCGGGGTGTCCTGGCCCTTGGCGTAGAGGGTCTTCCCGGTGGCGGCGTCCACGACCGAGGCGGTGAACTGGCCGAGCACCGGGGCGGCCAGGGCCGGGCCCAGCGCGGCGGCGAGGCCCTTCGCGGTGGGAGCGGCGTCCACGCTGCCGCTCGGCCCCGCGGTGGGGCTGCCGCCGACTGATCCGTCGACCGAGCTGCCGACGACGGCCCCGCTCAGCACGGTCTGCGGCGCGACCCAGGCCGGTCGGGGCACGGGCCTTGGTCGGACCTGCGCGTACCCCCCGCGGTAGACCACCGCCCCCCGGGCCCACTCCCACTCGGAGGTCCGCTGGCCGCCGTGCCAGGGGCCGGCGGCGGCGACACCACCCGCCGCCAGCGCGAGTCCCACCGCCCCGGACACCGCCGCAACGGTCCGCGTCGGCGCCTGCGCGTAGTTCCGCGCCGCAGTCCCCCACCAAGAACCCATCCGGACCTGCCCCTTTCCCGAGCACCCCTTGCTGTAGGAGACACTATTGGCTGCGAACGACTGACTGCGCACATCTATAGGAAGCAATGGAGGAGCTGTGGAGTTCGACGTCACGATCGAGATTCCGAAGGGCTCGCGGAATAAGTACGAGGTCGACCACGAGACTGGTCGCATCTTCCTGGACCGGATGCTCTTCACCTCGACGCGCTACCCGGCCGACTACGGCTTCGTCGAGGGCACCCTCGGTGAGGACGGCGACCCGCTGGACGCCCTGGTCATCCTGGAGGAGCCCACCTTCCCCGGCTGCCTGATCAAGTGCCGTGCGATCGGCATGTTCCACATGACCGACGAGGCGGGCGGCGACGACAAGCTGCTCTGCGTCCCGGCCTCGGACCCGCGCTGGGAGCACCTGCGCGACATCCACCACGTGTCGGAGTTCGACCGCCTGGAGATCCAGCACTTCTTCGAGGTCTACAAGGACCTGGAGCCCGGCAAGTCGGTCGAGGGCGCCCACTGGGTCGGCCGCGTCGAGGCCGAGGAGGAGATCGTCAACTCCATCAAGCGCCTCGCGGACTCCGGCCAGTCCCACTGACCGCCCCGCACCGCCCCACCGCCGCCTCGGCCCCAGTTGGTTGTTCGACGGGAGCCGGGGCGGCGGTGCGGCGCTGAGGGGCCGTCAGGCCTAGCTGAGGTCGATGCGGACCGTCAGCAGGTTGGTGCCGAATGCCTGGACGGCGGAGCTGTTGGAGCGGGGCAGGGTCCTGAGCCGGGCGCGGGGGTCGTCCTCCGGGAGCAGGTGCGCGGTACCGGTGTACCAGGTGCCCTTGATACGGACCCGGACCTGCGGGTCGGCCTGGATGTTCCTCACGTACTGCGACTTGTCGCCGTACTCCGAGACCAGCCAGAACGCGTCTTCGATACGGCGCCCGCCGACCGGGGTCTGCCTGGGCAGCCCGGACTTCCGCCCCTTGGTCTCCAGCAGGACCTGACTCGGCATCCGCCTGGAGAGCGGGTTGGCGATCCTGCGCTGGAACGTTGTCACAGCGCGGAACTTGAGCTCGTGATAGCGCGACACACCGCCACCCTATCCCTGGCGTTCGGCTCGGGCGAAGAGGATGGCGCCCGGGGCGCTCCCCTCCGGGTCGAGCAGCATCTCGGCCTCGACGGTGAAGCCGGCGTCGCGGAGCCAGGCGCTCAGCCGGGCGGGTCGGCGGCGGTGGACGTGGACCTTCATGGGGTGGCCGCCGTAGCCCTCGGTCTTCAGACGCGACCCGTCTCCCATGTGAAAGCCGATCAGCAGGGGTGCGCCGGGGCGCAGGGCTCGCCTGAAGCCGTCGAGGACAGCCGGGATCTCGTCGTCGGGGACGTGGATCAGCGACCAGAAGGCGAGCGCGCCGGCGATCGAGGCGTCGACGAGGTCGAGGTCCGTCATCGAGCCCACCTCGAACCGGAGTTCGGGGTGGTCCCTTCGGGCCACGTCGACCATCCCGGGCGAGACGTCGATGCCGAACGCGTCGACGCCCAGTTCGTGCAGGTGGGCGGTGACGTGGCCGGGCCCGCATCCGATGTCCGCCACCGGCCCACCGCCGGCGTCATGAACCGCTTCGGCGAACAGAGCCAGCGCGGCCCGGAGGTACGGCTTGTCGTCGAGCGCATCGCGCAGTCGGTCGGCGTAGCTGACCGCGACCGTGTCGTAGGAGGTACGGGTGTCGGCCAACCAGCCGTCCGAGTTCATGAGACGACACAGTATGAGACGACACGGTGGTGGGCCGGTGTCAGGGGCGGGCGTAGAAGTTGGGGGTGCCCATGATCCAGAGGCTGGCGACCTTGACGACGTCGCCGGTGCGGGGGGCCTCGATCATCTGGTCGTCGCCGAGGTAGAGGGCGACGTGGTGGATGTCCTGGGGGGTCCCGTCGTGGGACCAGAAGACCAGGTCGCCGGGGCGGAGACTGCTGTAGGAGAGCGGGGTCGAGCGGGCGTACTGGTCGGCGGCGAAGTGGGGCAGTTCGACGCCGGCGCGTTGCCAGGAGCGCATGGTGAGACCCGAGCAGTCGTAGGTCCCCGGGCCCGCGCCGCCCCAGACATACGGGAGGCCGAGCTGGGCGCGGGCGAAGGCGACGGCCGCCGAGGCGTCGCCGGGGCGGTACGGGGACGCGTCGGAGGAGTGGCCGGCGGCGGCCGCCAGGGCGGCCTTGCGGGCGGCGTCGGCTGCCGCCTTGGCGGCGGCCTCCGCGAGGGCCTGCTGGCGGGCGCCGGCCAGGGCCACGGAGATCTGCTGGGCGGCGGCGAGCTGCGCCAGCAGGGTGGTGCGCTCGGCGGCGAGCCGGGCGACCTCGGTCTGCTGGGCCGTCAGCTGCGCCTGCATCTGCTGCTGAGCCTGCGCCACCTCGGCGGTGGCCGCCCGTGCGGCGCCGGCGGCTCGCGCCGCGGCGGCGGAGGACGCGGTCGCGTCCGCGGAGGCGGCGGTCGCGGTGTCCACCACCCTGCGGGTCTCGTCGACGACCGAGCGGACCGCCTCCCGCCGGACGCTGGCGGCGTGCATGTCCCGGGCCGAGAGCAGCCCGGCGAAGGCGGCGAGACCGGGCCGAACATCGCCGCGGTACTGGGCGGCGGCCAGGGCCGCGGCGGCGGCGCGGGCCGTATCGGCGGTGGCGGCGGCGGTCGCTGCCGTGCGCTGGGCCTCGGCGGCCTGCGCCTCCGCCTGCTGCTGGTGCAGCACCGCGCCGTTGTGCCGTTCCACGGCCTGCTCGACCCGGATGTCCATGGCCTGCGCGGTCGCCTGCGCGGCGGCGAGGGCCCGGGTGGCGGCGGACGCCTCGCCGGCGCGGCGGGCTGCCGCCTGCTGGGCGGCTTGCACCTGGTCGGCGCTGGGCGGTTGCTCGTCTGCGAGGGCCGCACCGGCGGGGAGGAGTCCGAGGACCAACGCGAGGGCTAGGGTTCGGCTGCGCACGCGGGAGCACACCTCCTGAGCGGGGCTTAACTGACGACTCGTCACCAGTGTTGTCACAGGTACGGGAGGTTCGCAGCGAACGTGCCGCCAGGTGGGGGGGCTTGTCGCGCAGTTCCCCGCGCCCCTATCGGGGCGCGGGGAACTGCGCGAACAGAAACCATGCAGCCCCGTGCACCTCACCCCCGACGGCGAGCCGCCCCCCGCCGTGGCCGCCCCGCGGTGACCGTGCTGCGGCGGGCCCTCGCGGCCCGGAGGCGGCGGATGCGTTCGTCGTCGTGCGCGGGACGCGCCGGCCGCTCCAGCTTCGCGGCCATGCGTTCGGCGAGCAGGTGGGCCCGGGTGGGCCGTACTCCGGGGGGCGTCGGTTTGCCGGCGATCAGGTCGAAGAGCCACTGCCGGGCGATGTCGGCGCGACGGTGCCAGCGGCCCTCGCGCCGCCTCGCCCGGGCGAACTTGCGCGGGTTGCCGGTGTAGCGCCAGCGCGCCCACGGGCTGTTGGGCCGGGCGAGCCGGACCGCGGCGATCCAGGAGACGCCGGGCAGCATGATGCCGATCATGCCGCTCCAGAACTTCCCCTTCAGCAGCGTCGCCACGGTGAACAGCGCATTGGCGCAGATGATCCCGATCAGGCCCCAGCGGGCGTTGCTGTCCGGGGTGACGCCCAGCGGCAGGTAACCGACCAGCAGCAGCCCGGTCAGAAGGATGCCGACGATGACCGCGTCCACGGATTTGCGGCCCTGCTCGCTCCAGTAGACGTCCTCCAGGTGCAGCAGCAGCGCGAACTCGTCCAGCACCAGTCCGCAGCCGACGCCGAAGACCAGGCCGAAGGCGTCCAGCCAGGGGTGGGTCCCGGCGGTGGCGAACGCGCCGATCCCCCCGAGCAGCAGGAAGAACATGCCGAAGACGACATGGTGGATGTGCAGGCCGCCGGGGGTGACATTGCCCGGCCACCAGCGCACCCCCCGGCGGATCATGCGCACGCTGAAGCGGATGAACAGGAAGGAGCTGATGAAGCCGACCAGGACCAGGAACAGCGGCTGCTTGCCCGGGTCCTGGATGTGCCGGGCGTAGAGCTCCCAGAAGTGCTGCCACATGGTCGTCTCTCCCTTCCGGCCCGGTCCGTCAGAACCCGCGGGTGCGCTTGGCGGCGCGGCGCACCACTGCGGGAGCGTCGCCCTGGGGGACCCTCAGGAACATCCGGGCCACCTCGCCGCCGAGGTTCACCCCGACGGCCAGGGCCAGGGCGATGGCCGCGGCCCGGCTGATCGAGACCAGGCCGTTGATCGGCTCGCCCTTGGCGAAGGAGAGCAGGCCCAGGTAGATCACCGAGCCCGGCATCAGCGGTCCCAGGGCGGCGGTGACGTACGGCAGCGAGGAGGCGTAACGGTAGCGCGAGGCGAGCTGGCCGAACAGGCCCACCGTCCCGGAGGCCAGCCCGGTGGCGATGATCGGCGAGAGCCTGCCCTCGACGGTGAGCACCCCGTACACCGCCCAGCCGATGCCGCCGAAGCAGGTGACGAAGGGCAGCACCCGGCGGGAGGTCTGCAGCAGGACCGCGAAGAACAGGGTGAGCGCCATCGCGGCGGGCAGTTGCAGCGCCGGGAACGCGTGGGTGGCGAAGGTCTGCTCGGGGTGCAGCGAGGCGCTGACGTTGACGCCGACGTAGAGCACCAGCAGGACGCCCAGGACGATGCCGACGACCAGATAGAGCACCTCCAGCAGCCGCGCCGCCGCGGTGATGTAGAAGCCGGTGAGGCCGTCGGCGACGGCGGCGACCAGGGCGCGTCCGGGCAGCAGCGCGAACAGGCCGCCGGTGATCACCACCGAGCCGCGCAGCCCGGAGTCGCCCAGGGTGAGCACCACGCCCATCCCGGCGGCCGGCATGGCCGCGACCACGAACTGGTAGAACTCCGGCAGTCCCTTCCTGGCGACGCCCCAGGCCAGCCGGTCGCCGATGACCGCGGCGACGAAGGCGGCGGCGAACACCAGCCAGGCCTGGGCGTCGCCCCTGCCGCCGACCAGCAGCGTCGCCGAGCCGGCCAGCAGTCCGGTGCCCAGCGACAGCACCCAGCCGGGGTAGGGGTGCCGGTTGCGGCGGATCTCGGCGAGCCTGCGGTAGGCGTCCTCGGTGCTGACCTGCTCCGCGGTGATGTCGGCGACCAGCCGGTAGACCGCACCGAGCCGGGTGTAGTCCGAGCCCCGGCGGCGGACCACCCGGGAGGCGGTGACCGGCGGCTCCACCAGTGAGGGCTGGTACGAGATGGAGATCAGCGTGAAGGTGACCTGCGGCTCGCAGCGGTCCAGGCCGTAGGCGTGGCTGACGCCCAGCATGGCCGCCTCGACGTCCTCGGCGCTCTCGCCGCTGGCGAGCAGCAGCTCGCCGATACGGAGCGTCAGGTCGAGGACGCGGGGCACGTTGGGGCCGACCTCGGCCTGCTCGGGGGCGGCGGTGCGCTCGAAGGCGGGGCGTTCGTACATGGGGGTGCGCAGCAGGGTGCGCATCCGGTCCGGCCAGGGGGCGGCGCCGGGGGCGCCGACGGTCAGCTTGGTGAGGGAGATGCCGGAGGGAGGGGTGTAGCCGAGGGCGACCCAGTCCTCGCCCGGCGGCGGGACGGGCGCCGGGCTCTGCTCCAGGGACGAGGGTGTGGTGCCCACGGGTTCGGCGTGTCCGAGCAGCCCGGGGGTGACGGTCCCCCGGGTGTCGTCGTCCTGCTCAGGCTTGCTGCCCTCGGGCACCCTCGGCTCCTTGTCCCTCTCAGCTCCTGAATGATTGGAGTCGGGCTCAACTGTGCCTGATCAGGCGGGGTGACGCACACCTGCGGGTTGACGCGGCCCCGGCTCAACGAAAGGGGCGACCATCGGTTACTGACCCCATTCGGGGGACATGTCCCGATCTGGATGGAACTTTATCGACTTGTTGGTGAATGCTGGGCACGCGACGTCAGGACCGACGGCAGGGGTCGGCCAACCCCCCGTCACCATCCACACCATGAACAGGGAGATCGCGTGTCCCGTTTGCGCACCTTCGCGGCGTTCACCGCGCTGGCAGCCTTCATGTGCCTCGGCATCGGACAGGCAGCCGCGGCGAGCAACGCCTCCGGCGCCTCGCAGCAGTCCAACAGCAGCATCGTCAGCAATGACGGCTCTGGCGGCCTCAGCGGCGCGGTCAAGGGCAACGCCGACGCGTCCCAGCAGACCGGCACCGGAGGCGGGGCCTCCAACAGTGCCAACACCGGCGGCGTGGCGGGCAACGCCGGCACGGTGGCCGCAGGGCAGTCCAACAGCAACTGGTCGGCGGTGGACGTCTACTACTAGCCGCACCGCCCCTGCCCGGCACCACCCCGCTCCACCAGCGCCGGAGCGGGTGGGTGAGCGGGCCGGAGAGGGTCGTTCGAGGCCGACAGCAGATGGGGCTGTCGGCCTCGTCCCGTATGTTCTCGTCCCCTATGTTCTCGTCCCGTACGTTCTCGCCTCGTACAGGTCGGCGCCCGGCGTCCGTCCTACGCCGGGTGGCGGACCACCACGAAGGCGTCCTGCGCCGGGTCGTAGTGGTCGTGGTGCTGCACACCCGTCGCCCGGGTCTCGGACCAGGCGCGGTCCCCCGCCCGGCGGGCCGGGCCGTCCCCCGAGTAGGTCGCCACGACGGTGCCGCCGCCCGGCGGGCAGAGGTGGCAGGTCGCCGTCGCGAGGGCCGTGGTGTCGATCATGGTGGTCATGGCGTACTCCCGTTCTCGTGCCGTACGGGACGGTCCTACGGCCTCTCCTGGTTCCCTGCCCGTTAATCGCACGGATAGCCGAAGAGGATTGACAGGCCGTCCTGTCACGTGCCACCGCAGAGTACCCACAGCCACTGACAAAGCAACAGCACCCCTGGTGACAGCGGTCGCTGAGAGCACATCAGGACGGTCGGCCGTCAGCGCACCTGTACCGCGACCGGCGCCGAGGTGCGGTCGACGACGTGGTGGCGGGGGCCGGTCAGGGCGATGAGCTGGGCGCGGAAGCGGAGCGTGCCGCGGCGCCCGGCCTTGACCTTCACCTGGAGCCGACGGCCCTGCGGACCGCAGGCCAGCTGGCGCCAGGCGCCCCGGCCGACCTGCTCGTCGATGCAGATCCGGACGGTGGCGCCGCCGAAGTCGTCGGAGTTGCCGTTCGCCTGCACCCGGACCGGGCCGCCGACCGCCGTGGTGCGGCTACTGACGGAGATGCCCAGGTCGGACTTGGCCGAGGCAGCCGTCGAGCAGACGGCGAGACCCGCGGTCGCGACCGCGGTGGCGACGGCCAGGGTGCTGACGCGGCGGGTGAGGCTCTGCATGGGACCGTCCTTGAACGAAGCGAGGCGTCGAGCAGCCGCAGCGTAGCCAATTTTTCCGGAGCTGTGGGGTAGCTGTGGGGCAGCGTCCCGCAGTCAGGCCGCCGGTCAGGCCGCCACCGGGCGAAACGCCGCGCGCAGCGCCCCGCCGTCCTCGGTGACCTCCAGCCGGACCGGGGCTCCGGGCCAGAGCCGGTGCGCCGGGACCGGCACCAGCCGGGCGTTCATCCGGAAGCCCTCGTCGAGTTCCACCACCGCGGTGCCGCCGGCCTCGCCCGCGCTGGTCGGCGCCGCCATCCGGTAGATCCTGCCCTGGCCGCTGCTGCGCTTCCAGTCGAACTCGGTGCCGCCGCAGGTCGCGCAGAGCAGCCGGAGCTGGGCGGAGCGGCCGGCGCACCACCGGCAGCGCTGGTAGCGCAGTTCCCCGAGGGCGAGCCCATCCTGGAAGACCTGCTCGGCGGTCGGCATGGCGGATCACTCCCCAGCACTGGTCGGCAACTCGAACGATCGTTAAATTACGGATGCCAGGGGTCACTGTCCAGTCCCGTGCGGTGATGTGACGGACGCCATCCACCGGGTGCTTTCCGGTGATTCCCGGCTAGGATCTTAACGATCGATCTGTAAGGCCCCCGCCGTAAAGCCCCCACCCCAGCCACCCCAGCAAGGACACCGCCGATGCGACCCTCCGGACAGGACGCACTACTGGAGGCCGCCCGACAGGAGTTCTCCGAGCAGGGCTTCGGCAGCGCCTCGATCCGCGCGATCGCGCAGCGCGCCGGGATGAGCCTCTCCGCGATGTACCACTACTACTCGGGCAAACAGGAGCTGCTGCACGCCATCCTGGAAGAGAGCCTGGACACCTACTTCGCCACCTGCACCCGCGCCCTCGCCGAGGTCGGCGAGGAGCCCGCGGACCGGCTGTCCGCCGTGGTGGCCGCGACCACCCGGTTCCGCGCCGAGAACCGGACCCGGAGCAACATCCTGCTCTCCGAGGAGCGCAGCCTGGACCCGGAACGCCTGGCCAGCTACAGCCGCCGGCATGCCGAGGCGACCAATCTGTTCCGCCACGCCATCGACGCGGGCGTGAAGGCCGGGATCTTCCTCACCCCGTACCCGGACGAGGCCCGCCGGGCGGTCATCGCGATGTGCAACGCCGTCGCCCAGTGGTTCCGCCCGGACGGGGCGATCAGCCTGGACGAACTGGTCGACCGCCATGTGGCGATCGCGCTGACGATCGTCGAGTACCGCCCGCACCGCTCCTGGTCGGCGGGACGCGGCTGAGGCTGGGGCGGGGGCTGGGGCTGGGCGTACGAGCCGGGAGGCTCAGGCCTCCTCGGCAGCCTTCGGGTCCTGGCCGATCTCGCGGCGGACCTCGTCCATGTCCAGCGCCCTGGCCTGCTTGATCAGGTCCTCCAGCGCGGGAGCGGGAAGCGCACCCGGCTGCGAGAAGACGACCGTGCGGTCACGGATGATCATCAGCGTGGGGATCGAGCGGATCTCGAACGCGGCGGCCAGCTCCTGCTGGGCCTCGGTGTCGACCTTGGCGAAGACCAGGTCGGGGTTGGCCTCCGCCGCCTTGTCGTACACCGGCGCGAAGCTCCGGCAGGGGCCGCACCAGGACGCCCAGAAGTCGACCAGAACGAAGGGGTTCTCCTCGACGATCTCGTTGAAGTTGTCCTTGGTGAGTTCGCGCGTGCCCATGTGTGCTGCCCCGCTTCCTGCCTTGACGTGTACGGTCTGCTGCCGTCAACAGAGGGCGAGCAGCCACTATTCCAGACCGATCGCCGCCGCCAGGCCCTCCGGCCCGGTGCCCACCTTCCGGTACACCGAGGCGAGCCGCTGGGCCACCACCGCCTGGGTGATGCCCAGATCCGCCGCGATCCGCTGGGGCGGGACACCCCGCGCGGCGCGCTCGGCGACCGCCCGCTCCGGCTCGCTGAGCACCCGGGCGGCGATCGCGTGCAGCCGCTCCGAGCTGGCACCGGCGGCCGCCAGTTCGGACCTGGCCCGGACGACCAGCCCGTCCGCCCCGCACTGCGCCGCCAGCTGGACGCCCTGGCCGAGGGCGTCGCCGGCCTCGCGCGGACGGCCGGTCCGGCGCAGCGCCGACCCGTAGTCGACCAGCGCGAGCGCCAGCTCGTAGGCGGCCGGGGACTGTTCGAGGTGCTCCACGGCCTGCCGCAGCAGCGTCACCGCCTGCTGCGGGGCGTTCACCGCGGCGCACCAGCGCAGGGCGCTGCCCACCGCCGAGTTGACGCCGATCCGCATCGCGCGCTTGAGCGCGTCGGTGGCGATCTCCCTGGCCCGCTCCGGCTCCTCCTCGGCGATGGAGACGGCCAGCGGACCGGCCCACTGCGCCCACAGCCCGTTGTGCCACTCCTTGTCCTGCAGCCCGCGTGCGGCCTCGGTCAGGATCTCCGCGGCCTCCTTGTAGCGCTTCTGCTCGACCAGCAGCCTCCCGTACAGCGTGGCCGCGTCCGGGACCACCATCACCGGGGAGAAGGGCGGCTTGAACGCGTACTCCTCGGCGAGCCCGACGGCCTGGTCGATCTCGCCGCGCGCCATCAGGGTGTCGCAGAGCAGCGCCACCAGGTCCCACTGCAGCGGGGTGCCCCGGCCCAGCCGGTCGGAGCGCTTCAGGGTGTCCCGGAGGAACTTCTCGGCCTCCTCCAGCCGGCCCCAGCGGAACAGCACCAGGCCGCGCATGAAGTTGGCGAAGGCGAGGTGGCCGCCGCTCCAGCCGGCCAGTTCGAACTCCTGGGCCGCCTGGTTGAACAGCTCGGAGGCCACGTCCAGTCGGTCGTTGTAGACGAAGGTGAGGCCGAGCAGCACCGGGATCTCGAAGCCCCAGACCTGGTTGGTCCAGTCGATCCCCTGGGCCAGCCGACCGCGGTCGAACGCCTGCTCGGCGAGCGACAGGGCCACGGCCGAGTCCTCGCCGCGCTGGGTGAGGTCGAAGGCCCGGAGCACCCGGACCGCCCGCGCCCCGGAGTCCGACCCGGTCAGGCTGTCGGAGAGCTCGGCGAGCAGCCGGGAGCGCTCGACGCCGTCGGGCTCCTCGCGCAGGAAGGCCCGCCACATGAAGTACGCGGCCTGCAGCCGGGTGCGGCTCAGCCCGGGTTCGGTGCGCTCGATCTCCTCGGCAGCGGCCGCCGCGGCCTCCTTGACCAGGTTGCTGTGCCCGAGCGCGGAGCTGAGGCGCAGGGTGGCCAGCTCGCGGCGCTGGGCGCTGAGACCGGGGTTGGCCTCCAGGGCCTGACGCAGGTGGTTGATGGTCACGTCCGGCGCGGTGAGCAGCGTCGAGCAGCCCAGTTCGTACAGCACGTCGGCGCGGTCCTCGTCGGCCGGGGGCTCACGCAGCGCGCGTTCCAGACAGCGGCGGGCCGCGTCGGGGGCGCCGACGGCCAGGTGCTGCTCGGCGGCCCTGCGCAGCAGCTTGACGACCTCCAGATCGTCCTCGGGCAGCACTTCGAGCAGGTGCCGGGAGGCGGCCGCCTCCGTGCCGCCGGCCAGCAGCACCGCCTTCGCGGCCTGGCCGTGCAGCGAGGTGCGGAAGGCGGTCAGCCGCATCGACTGGTAGATGGCGGTGCCGATGGTGGGGTGGCAGAACTCCAGCACCGTGTGACCCGACACCGAGTGGTGGTCCTCCCGCAGGATTCCCTCCTCGCGCAGCGTCTCGACTGCGCTGCGGGCCGCGGCCGGGGAGACCGCCGCGACACTGGCCGCGACGTCGGGGTTGATCTCGTTGTCCAGCACGGCCGCGGCCAGCGCGAAGCGGTAGGTGTCGGCCGGCATCCGTTCCAGGGTCTCGACGATGGCGGGCCCGCGCCCGGCGGCCACCAGGTCGCGCAGCAGCGGGATGCTCTCCTCCACCGGATCGAGCTGACGCTCCTTCATCTTGCCGACGACCTGGCTGATGTCGTAGGGATTGCCCCCGGTCAGCTCCCAGCACTGGCGGCAGAACAGGTCGTCGCAGTCCTCCGCGCCGAACTCGCTCCTGAGCAGCTCCTCGACGGCGCCCGGGGTGAGGTTGCGCAGCTTCAGCAGATTGCCCCGGTTCGCGGCCGCCGGGATCGCCGCACCCTCGGGCTCCAGCTCCTCGGGCCGGTAGGCGGCGGCCACCAGCAGCGGCAGACCGGGGATGCGCGAGGTGAAGGAGCTGAGCCAGGCCAGCGACTCGGGGTCGGCCCAGTGCAGGTCGTCGATGATGAGCAGCAACGGACCCTCGCGGACCGCGAGTTGGGTGACCACCCAGTTGAGCGCGTCCTGGACGCCCTGGGGGTCGTTCGACGCGCCCGGCGCGGGCGCCGCCAGCCCCAGGGCCGGCGCGGCCAGGTCGTAGTTGGACCCGTCCAGGAGCTCCCTGCGCCCCTCCGGGGTGCGCTTGGCCAGCACCGGCAGCAGCAACTGCCTGACGATGTTGAAGGGGACGTTGCGCTGCTGCTCACCGCCGCGGGAGTACAGCACGACGCAGCCGGGCTCGCGGGCCGCCGCCTGGCGCAGCCGGGCCAGCAGACTGGTCTTCCCCTGGCCGGCCGATCCGCTGTAGAGGAGCAGGCTGCCCAGGCCGGTGAGCCCGGACCGGGCTCCTTCGCAGAGGTCCTGCAAGGCCTGTTCGGCCAGCGCTGTAGCCTCGTCGCGCTCGTACAGTTCCCGATCGGTCACCGCTTGTGCTCCGTCCATCGCCGTCTCCTCCAAAACTATGCCAGCCAGGCACCGGCAGGCGAGGACTCAGCAGAACAGAGCGGGCCTTCTTGGCCAACTACGGTTGATACTTGAACATATGACCGATCAAAGCCTCACTGGAAAAGATCACATCCGGTAGCGTCACACAAGCCGACTGCGCCTGACGAAGGGACTGGACGTGGACTTGCAGCTCCCCTTCCCCGAGCGGACCAACCCCCGCAGGGGCACTGCCGCACAGCGCAATCTCGAATGGCTCCGCGCGCACGACATGCTGCGGGGCTCGGAAGCCGCCGCGCTCTACGAGCGCTGGAACATAGCGGGGCTGGCCGCGGCCAGCTTCCCCGACCTGGAACTCGACGACCTCTGCCTGGCCGTAGACCAGTGTGCCTTCTACTTCCTCTTCGACGACCAGTTCGACAGTGAGCTGGGGCTGGACCCGGCCGAGGTCGCCAGGGTCTGCGCTCCGCTGATCGAACTGGCCCGGACCGAGCCCGGCGAACGACCCGCCATCGAGATCCCGGACACCCCGGTGAACTCCGCCTTCGCCGATCTGTGGCGGCGCGGCAGCAAGGGCATGTCGCCGCGGTGGCGGGCCCGGGCCTCGTACCACTGGGAGTGGTACTTCGCGGCCCACCCCAACGAGGCGCTGGGCCGGACCCTCGCGGCGGAGGCCGAGCGGAACGGCACCGGGGCGGCGATTCCCAGCAGGGACGCCTACATGCTGCTGCGACGCGGTGCGTCCGGGGTGGAGACCGTCCTGGACATGGTCGAGCGGTTCCACCGGGAGGTGCCCGCGATCGCGTTCCACAGCCCGGAGTTGCGGCAGATGCGGCTGCTGGCCGGGGACGCCCCGGCGATCAACAACGACGTCTGGTCCTACGACAAGGAGGCGCCGCGGGGTGACGTCTACAACCTGGTGGTGATCCTGCAGCACGAGCGGCAGTGCGGGCGCGAGGAGGCCCAGGCGGCGGTGCAGGCGCAGGCCCAGTGGATGGTCGACGAGTGGGTCCGGCTGTCCGAGGAGCTGCCGCGACTCTGCAAGCGGCTGGGGCTGGACCGGGGTGAGCGTCAGGCGGTCGAGCAGTACCGGGACGGCATGGCCGGGTGGATGCGGGGGTACTTCGACTGGGAGCGGAGCACCGTGCGGTACCAGGCGGAAGGCCGGTTGCCGGTGGACCGGCCCAACTTCGTGGAGCGGTTGCTCAGCCGACGGTGGTAGGTGCCGCTCGGTGCATGGTTGCTGTTCGCGCAGTTCCCCGCGCCCCTGAGGTGCTGCAACTGGCCCAGTTGCACTATCTAGGGGCGCGGGGAACTGCGCGATCAACCACGCACCGAACGTGAAACCCTCGCACCGAGCTCAGCCAGGTACTCCCTGAGTTCAACCGGCTCGTCGACGACGAACTCGCAGCCCAGCATGGCCAACCGCATCGCCAGCCACTCCATCGCGTCCGCCCGGGTGTGCAGCACGCAGCTGTTCTCGTCGATCGGGTCGATCCGCTGCGCGCTGCCGCCGAGCTTCGCCGCGATCTGCTCCGCGGGAGCCTGCAGGGTCACCACGGCCTCGACCGTCCGCTGCAGGCCCCTGAGCTTCTGCTGGACGAAGGCCGCCGGGTCGTCCCCCGGCAGGGCCCGCGGAGCGAACCTCGCACCGGTGAGCTGCGGCGCACTGATCCGGTCCACCCGGAACAGCCGCCAGTCCGCGCGGTCGGTGTCGTAGGCGACCAGGTACCAGCGGCGCCCGGCCGTGACCAGCCGGTACGGCTCGACCAGTCGGCGGCTCTCGGCCCGGTCCGCGGCCAGGTAGCCGAAGCGCAGCTTCTCGTGCCCGGCGGTGCCGGACGCGAGCACCGTCAGCACCTCCGGGTCCACCGTGGCGCCGCCCCAGCCGGCCAGTGAGACGGTGGCCGCGCTCAGCGACCCCACCCGGTGCCGCAGCCGGGACGGCAGCACCTGCTGGAGCTTGGCCAGCGCCCGCATCGAGGCCTCCTCGATGCCGTCCACCGGGCTGCCCGCCGCGGCCCGCAGTCCCACCGCGATGGCCACCGCCTCCTCGTCGTCGAGCAGCAGCGGCGGCATCGCCTTTCCGGCCACCAGCCGGTACCCGCCGACCGCGCCCATGGTGGCCTCGACCGGATAGCCGAGCTCGCGCAGCCGGTCGATGTCGCGGCGGATGGTCCGCGGGCTGACCGCCAGGCGCTCGGCCAGTTCGCTGCCGGGCCATTCGCGCGGGGTCTGCAGCAGTGACAGCAGGTTCAGCAGCCGTGCCGGTGTGTCCGTCATGGGTTCAAGGATGCCCGACAAGGCGGACAGGATCTGACCTACATGCCTCCTAGAGTCGAAGACGTGCCGCAGCGAACCCGTGGAAAGCGAACCCGTGGAAAGGGAATGTGATGAACGCTCAGGACGAGGCAGCAGCTCCGTTGGACCCCAGGAGGTGGCTGGCGCTCGCAGTGGTGATGACCGCCAGCCTGATGGACATGGTGGACGTGACCATCGTCAACATCGCCGTCCCCAGCATCCAGAAGGACACCGGCGCCTCGTTCAGCGCGGTCCAGTGGATCACCGCGGGTTATGCGCTGGCCTTCGCCATCGGCCTGATCACCGGTGGACGGCTCGGTGACATCGTCGGCCGCAAGCGGATGTTCCTGATCGGCATCGGCGGCTTCACCGTCGCCTCGGCGCTGTGCGGGCTGGCCGTGAGCCCGGAGATGCTGGTCTCCACCCGGCTGCTGCAGGGCGCGGCGGCCGCGATGATGGTGCCGCAGGTGCTGGCGATCATCCACGCCACCTTCCCGGCCGAGGAGCGCGGCAAGGTGTTCGGGATGTTCGGGGCCATGATCGGCCTCGGCGCCGTCACCGGACCCATGTTCGGCGCGCTGCTGACCCAGTGGAACCTGTTCGGCCTGCAGTGGCGGCCGATCTTCCTGATCAACCTGCCGCTGGGCATCGCCGGACTGGTCCTGGGCGTCCGCTACATCACCGAGTCCAAGGCCCCGAAGGCGCTGCGGCTGGACCTGGTCGGTGTCGCGCTGGGCAGCCTCGGCCTGCTGATGCTGCTGTACCCGCTGATGCAGGGCCAGCAGTCGGGCTGGCCGCTGTGGGGCTTCGTCTCGATGGGCGCGAGCGTCCCGGTGTTCGCCGCGTTCGTCCGCTACGAGCGGGCCAAAGCGGCGCGGGACGGCTCGCCGCTGGTGGAGCTCTCGCTGTTCCGGGTGCGGAGCTTCGCGGCAGGCATCGGCATCCAGCTGGTGCAGGGCGTGGTCTGCGGCATCTTCTTCCTGGTCTGGACCCTCTACATGCAGCTCGGCCTCGGCTGGACGCCGCTGCACGCCGGACTGACCGGGCTGCCGTTCGCGCTGAGCATCTCCACCGCCGCCGGGCTCTCGGTCCAGCTGCTGGTGCCCCGGTTCGGACGCCGGGTGCTGCAGGCGGGCGCCCTGGTGATGGCCCTGGGCGCGGCCCTCTACGCCTGGGAGGTCGGGCGCTACGGCGGCGGGCTGCACTCCTGGCAGATGATCCTGCCGCTGCTGGTGATGGGCGCCGGCATGGGGCTGATCGTCGCCCCGCTGACCGACGCGGTGCTGTCCGATGTGCCCAGGGAGCACGCCGGTTCGGCGTCCGGTCTGATCAACACCACCATGCAGCTGGGCGCGGCGCTGGGGATGGGCCTGGTCTCGGTCTGCTTCCTCAATGTGGTCGAGCACGCCGACCGGGCCCGGCACAGCACCGCACAGATATTCGGCACAGCCTTCAGCAACTCGCTGTGGTGGGTCGCGGGCGGCCTGTTGGTGGCCTTCGTGCTGATGTTCGCACTGCCTCGCAAGGCTGCGACGAGCACACCGGTGGCGGCCGGCATTCCCACCGCCGAGGAGGCCGAGCTCGCCCTGGTCCGCTGAGCCGACCGCAGGAGCAGGCGCCGTACCCCGGGCGATTCCCGGGGTACGGCGCCTTTCGCGCACCCCGGATTCGATGACTCCGATTTTGCTGGGACAGCGTCAAGTAACGGCCGTTACAGGTGTTTTCAGCGGGTAGGGTGTGGCCTGCGTGGTCATACGATATTTCTTCCGCCCGCCACGAGGAACCGATTGATGTCTGTCCAGATGTCCCCCCGTCCGCCGGATCTCCGCCGCAGGTCTCGGGTGTGGTCCGGGCTCCTCCCCCCACTGGCGGCGGTGCTGGCCGGGGCGGTCGTCGCCTGGTTCACGGCCCGGGCCGGTGCGACGGACCGGGTTCCCCTCGCCTGCTTCGGCGGTGCCGCGGCCCTGCTCCTGGGCGCGGTCGTCGCGCTGCTCATGCTCCGCTCCGGCGCCGCGCGGGCCAACCAGGCCCGGCTGGACGCGGTACGGGCGGAGGCCGAGCGCTCCGCCGCCGAGCAGGCCGCCGCGGTCGGCCAGGCCGCGGGCGACGCCCAGGCCGCCCGCCACGACGCCTGGAACGCGGACGCCGAGCGCAAGACGGCCGTCGCCGCCGAGGCCGCGATGCGCACCGCACTGGAGGCCGAGAAGGCCCGGTCCGCGGCGCTGGAGGCCGAGATCACCCAACTCGTGGCGCAGGTCGACCAGTTCGTCGGCGAGGCCGAGCAGCTGACCGGTCAGGCCATCCCGGAGGCGGTGCAGCAGCTCCGCGAGGGCGTCTCCATGGAGCGCGTGCTCGCGGACGCGCCGGCGCACTTCGACGAGACGCACCAGCAGGTGCTGCGGACCCTGGTCCAGGAGGTCGGCACCAGCGAGCGTCTGCGCGCCTCCTCCATGGCCGCCTGCGCCAATGCCGCCGGCCGGGTCCAGGCGCTGGCCACCAGCATGCTCGCCGACCTGCGCGAGATGGAGAACCGGCACAACGAGGAGGTCCTCGGCGACCTGCTCCGGCTGGACCACGGCACCGCCCAGGCCGGCCGGCTCGCCGACAGCATCGCGGTGCTCACCGGGGCCCGCTCCGGGCGGCGCTGGACCAAGCCGATCGTGATGGAGAGCGTGCTGCGCGGCGCGATGGGCCGGATCAGCGCCTACCAGCGGGTCAGGCTGCACTCGGCGAGCACGGTGGCGGTGGCCGGGTACGCGGCGGAGGGCGTGATGCACGCCCTGGCCGAGCTGATGGACAACGCCACCACCTTCTCCCCGCCCACCGAGGAGGTGCACGTCTACGTCCAGGAGATGCACTCCGGCGTGGTGGTCACCATCGAGGACGGCGGACTGGTGATGCCGGCCGCCACCCTGGCCAAGGCCGAGCGGCTGGTCTCCACGGAACCGCTGGACCTGATGACGCTGGGCGGCACCCGGCTCGGGCTGGCCGTGGTCGGCTGCCTGGCCCGCAAGCACGGCCTCACCGTGTCCTTCCGGCCGTCCTCGCGCGGCGGAACGGGTGTGGTGGTGCTGATCCCGCAGCAGCTCATCGTGCGCGGCGGCGCGGACCGGCTCCCCGCAGTGCGGGAGAGCGGCGACGGGAGCCGGACCACGGTTCCGGCGCCGGCACCAGCGCCGGAACCGGTAGCCACGGACGAGCCCGCCGAGCCCGCCGAGCCCGCCCCGGACCTGCCCAAGCGGCCGCCGGGACGGACCCTCGCCGCCGCCCGGCGCACCACCCCCGTCGTGGCGCCCGCCGCTGCCGAGGACCTGCCCTCCCGCGCCGAGGCGGGCGCCCGCTTCGGCGCCTTCCGCGCGGCCGTCCGCAGCGAAGGCCCGGCACCCCGACCCCAAGAAGCCGAACCCGTCGAGACCGACCGACCGTCCGACCCGACCGAAGAGGACACCGAGCGATGACCACCACCGACCGCAGCCTCGACTGGCTGCTGGAGAACCTGCTGCAGAAGACCCCGGGGACCCGGCACGCCCTGGTGCTCTCGCGCGACGGCCTCAAGCTCTGCCTGTCCTCCGGCCTCACCGTGGACCAGGCCGACCAGCTCGCCGCGATCGCGTCCGGCATCCAGAGCCTGTCCCACGGCGCCTCCATCGAGTTCGGCGACGGCAGCGGCGGCGTCCGCCAGTCCATGACCGAGTTCCACGGCGGCATCCTGTTCATCGTCGGGGCGGGGCTCGGCGCGCATCTTGCGGTCGTCGCCGGGGAGGACGCCGACCCGGGCATCGTCGGCCACAACATGGGCGAGCTGGTCGAACAGATCGGGGTACATCTGCGGGCCGAGCCGAGGCAGCACGCATGATCCGCCGCCCGGTCGACAGCGGCGACCCGGACCGGCTCTACACCGTCACCGGCGGCCGGAGCAGGGCCTACGAGCAGGCTTTCGACCTGGTCACGCTGATCGTGCGGGAGAGCGGGCCGACCCCGGGGATGCAGTCCGAGCTGGTCCGGATCCTGGAGCTGAGCGAACGCCCGGTCGCCGTCGTGGAGTTGGCGTCCCGGCTGGAACTTCCGGTCGGCGTGGTGAAGATCCTGCTCTGCGACCTGCTCGACATGGGCCGGATCACCGCCCGCCATCCGCAGTCGTCCGGGCGCGGCAGGCAGATGCCGCCGCCCGAAACCCTGAAGAAGGTACTCGTTGCCCTCCAGAACCTCTGATCAGCCGCTCAGGGAAACCGCCAGGGACGCCCTGAAGATCGTCATCGTGGGCGGCTTCGGCGCGGGCAAGACCACCCTGGTCAACTCCGTCAGCGAGATCCGTCCGCTCAGCACCGAGGAGGTGATGACGCAGGCCGGCATCGGCATCGACGACCGCGAGGGGGTGCTGACCAAGACCACCACCACGGTCGCCTTCGACTTCGGCCGGATCACCCTCGACGACGAGAAGGTGCTCTACCTCTTCGGCGCCCCCGGGCAGGAGCGCTTCTGGTTCCTCTGGGACCGGCTGTTCGCCGGCACCCTGGGCGCGGTGGTGCTGGTCGACACCCGCAGGCTGTCCGACTGCTGGTACGCCATCGACCGTCTGGAACACCACGGCCTGCCCTTCGTGGTGGCCCGCAACAACTTCGACGAGCCGACCCATTCGCTGGAGCAGGTACGCGCGGCCCTGTCGCTCGGCCCGGACGTCCCGCTGCTGGACTGCGACGCGCGGAAGCGGGAGTCGAGCGGGGACGTCCTGATCGCCCTCGTCCGCCACCTGCACTCCCTCTCCCACGCCCTGGAGCCGACCCCGTGACGACCCATCAGGACGAGCTGCGCCAGGAAGCCGCCGTCCCATCACCCGGCTGCCCCGCCCACACCCCCGAGACGAACGGCGAGAGCACCGGCCCCGGCGGCGCAGTCCGCATGCACTCGCCGCGCTTCCAGCGGGACCCGGCCGAGCTCTACCGGCTGCTGCGGCGCGAGCACGGCCCGGTCGCGCCGATCCTGCTGGACGGCGACGTCCCGGCCTGGCTGGTGCTGGGCTACCGCGAGGTCCACTACGTCACCAGCAACTCCGAGCTGTTCGCCAGGGACTCGCGTCGCTGGCACGCCTGGGACGCGATCCCCGCCGACTGGCCGCTGAGGCCCTATGTCAGCTACACCCCCTCGGTGCTGTTCAAGGAGGGGGCCGAGCACCAGCGCCGGGCCGGGGTGATCACCGACGTGCTCTCCGCGGTGGACCAGTTCGAGCTGCACTCCACCAGCGAACGGGTCGCGGACGCGCTGATCGACGGCTTCGCCGGGGCCGGCCAGGCCGAGCTGATGGCCGACTACGCCGCCCAGGTCCCGCTGCGGGTGCTGGCCGGGCTCTTCGGCCTGGACCAGGACCAGATCGTCACGCTGGAACGGGACATGGCCGGTTCGCTGGACGAAGGCCCCGGCGCCCTGGACGCCTATATGCGCATCCACGCCACCATGACCGGGTTACTGGAGCGCGGCCGCAGCACTCCCGGGCCGGACCTGCCCTCGAGGATGCTGGCGCACCCGGCCGGCTTGCAGGACCAGGAGATCGTCCAGGACATGATCTCGATCATGGCCACCGGGCAGCAGCCGACGGCCAACTGGATCGGCAACGCGCTGCGGCTGATGCTCACCGACGACCGCTTCGCGGTCACCCTCTCCGGCGGCAGGCGCAGCGTCGGCCAGGCCCTCAACGAGGTGCTGTGGGCGGACACCCCGACCCAGAACTTCGTCGGGCGCTGGGCGGCGCGGGACACCCAGCTGGCGGGCCGTCGGATCCGCAAGGGCGACTGCCTGGTGCTGGGACTCGCGGCGGCCAACACCGACCCGGAGGTGCAGCCGGACTTCAGCGCCGGCTCGGTGGGCAACCAGGCCCATCTGTCGTTCGGCCACGGCGAGCACCGCTGCCCGGTCCCCGCGCCGGAGATGGCCGAGGTGATCGCCCGGGCTGCGGTCGAGGTGCTGCTCGACCGCCTTCCCGACGTGATGCTGACCGTGCCGGCCGAGGAGGTCGAGTGGCGTCCCTCGATCTGGATGCGCGGCCCGTCCGCCCTCCCGGTCGAGTTCACCTCGATCTGAGCTTGATCCTTAAAAGCTGAGCAGACGTCAGGAACCGCTCCCGCTGAGCCCTTCGGGGAGGTCACCCGACACCCCCACGCCGCTGCGTCCTGCCGCCATCAGTGCGGCGGCGAGGGCGAGGATGCGGTCGGCGGCCTCGGGGACCGGGACGCCGGAGTCGTGGATGTTGGAGATGAGGTTGCGGTCGGCGTCGGTGTGGCCCGGGCGGGGGCGGTGGGCGAGGTAGGCGGAGAGGCTCTCCGCGGTGGCCAGGCCCGGGCGTTCGCCGATCAGCAGCACGACCACCCGCGGGCGCAGCAGTTCACCGAGTTCGTTGAGCACCCCCACCCGGCACTGCCGGATCGCGATCGGACGGCCGGTGGTCCAGCCCCGGCTCGCGCAGCCGGCGATCAGCCGCGGCAGCAGGTCGGGGACCTGGCGGTGGACCGCCGTGGCCGAGAGTCCGTCGCCGACGGCGATCTGGACGTCCGCTCCGGCCGGGCACTGCTCGACGATGAGCTCGCGCGCGGCGGCGGAGAGGCGGCGGCCCAGGTCGGGGCGGTGCAGATACTCCCGGCGGGTGTCGGCGCGGGTCTCCGCGAGCAGCAGGGCGTGCCGGTCGCGGAGGGCGGCCATCTCCGGCAGGTCGAGGTCCAGGTGCGCGCCGACGGCGTCGCGGGCCGCGGCGTGGTCGGCGCGGAGCGAGAGCAGGGTGGCGGTCGGGTAGGAGCTGCCCGCCCGGCCGGTGAAGAGCCGGGCCGGGGTGGTCTCCCGCAGGCGGACCCGGTGCGGGTCTGCGGCGGGAACGGCTTCAGTGGGAGGCGGCATCAGGCGGCTCCTTCGGGGTGAGGGTCGGAGTTTGACTGCGGCGTGTGCCGGGCTGGTCGCGCACGCTTTTCAGCAAGCAGAGCCTCGCGCCCCTGGGGGCTGCAACTGACCCACTGTGGGCACGTTGCACTATCAGGGGCGCGGGGTACTGCGCGACCAGCCCGGCACACGCCGCAGCCGAAAATCACGGCACCAGCGCACGCATCGGCCCACCCGGGGCCAGCGCCGCGGCGAGTTCGGGGAGGCTGGACGGCCAGCCCGAGCCGGGCAGCGGTGGCCCGTCGTGGCGCAGCCCCACCTCGGTGAGCCAGCGGCCGAACGCGGGCGAGGGGCCGAGGCCGAGCGTCCGGCGCACGCTGCTGACGTCGTGGTAGCTGGTGCTCTGGTAGTTCAGCATCACGTCGTCCCCGGCGGGGACGCCCATGACGAAGGTGCAGCCGGCCGAGGCGAGCAGCAGCAGCAGGTTGTCGTTGCTGTTCTGGTCGGCGTCGGCGTGGTTGGTGTAGCAGATGTCGACTCCCGTCGGCAGGCCCATCAGCTTGCCGACGAAGTGGTCCTCCAGGCCGGCCCGGGTGATCTGGACCGAGTCGGCCAGGTACTCGGGGCCGATGAAGCCGACCACCGAGTTGACCAGGAACGGGTCGTACAGCCGGGCCACCGCCTGGGCGCGGGCCTCCAGGGTCAGCTGGTCGACGCCGTGGTGGGCCTCCGCGGACAGGGCGCTGCCCTGGCCGGTCTCGAAGTACATGACCTGGTCGCCGACGAACTCGCCGGGCCGCTGCCGGTGGTGGGCGAGCACCGCCTCCCGGCCCTGGGCCAGCATCGGCAGGTCGATGCCGAAGCTGGTGTTGGCGTCCTCGGTCCCGGCGACCGACTGGAACAGCAGGTCGACCGGCGCGCCCGCGTCCAGCGCGGCCAGCTGGGTGGTGATGTGCGCCAGCACGCAGGTCTGGGTGGGCACCCCGAGATCGGCGATCAGCTGGTGCAGCGCCCGCAGCACCGCGCCGATGGCCGGCACCGAGTCCGTCGCCGGATTGACACCGATCATCGCGTCGCCGCAGCCGAAGGCCAGGCCGTCCAGGGCGGAGAGGACGATGCCCTGGACACTGTCGGTGGGGTGGTTGGGCTGGATCCGCACACCCAGGACGCCGGGCTCGCCCATGGTGTTGCGGCAGCGGGTGGTGCGCCGCAGCGGGGCCGCGGCGACCACCAGGTCGAGATTGCTCATCAGCTTGGCGCAGGCGGCGGCGACCTCCGGGGTGATCGCCGCCGCCAGACCCGCTGCCCACGGTCCCTCGAAGCCCGGTGTCAGGACCAGTTCGCGCAGTTCGCCGACGGTCAGGCCGGCGATCTCCGCGAAGCGGGCCCGGTCGGCGGGGAGCGAGACCGCGTCGGTGACCGCGTCCTCGACGACCGCGGTGGCCGCGATCTCGCCCAGACTGACGTCGGCCAGGGCCAGCTTGGCGGCGACCCGCTCCCGTTCGTCCCGCGCGGCCAGTCCGGCCAGCCGGTCGCCGGCCTTCTCCTCGTTCGCCTTGGCCAGCAGCTCGGCGAGCGAGGCGAAGGCGAACCGCTCGCCGCGCAGCGTGCTTCGATAGGTCATGGTTCAGCGCTCGTGGGACTCGGCGAGGACGGTGCTGCCGATCAGCTCGTAGCGGCCCCGGTCAGTGGCCCGCAGCACCAGCGCGATGATCGCGCCGACCACGCCGATGCCGATGACCAGGTACGGAGTGATCGTGTAGACCGGGCTGTCGGAGGCCGCGCCGGCGGCGAAGCTGAGGTGGGTGAAGAGCAGGTACACCACGTACCCCATGCCCGCCGCGCCGGCCAGCGGTGCGACCAGCGTGCGCCACCAGGTCCTGGTCTCCGGGTGCCGCTTGCCGACGTGGAAGTACCACACCACCGAGATCGAGCAGATCGCCTGCACGATCAGGATCGCCATCGTGCCCATGATCGCCAGCAGGCCGAACTGGTAGTAGTACGCCACGTCCGGGGCCGCCTTGGACGGAGCCTGGAACAGGAAGAAGTACAGCGTGATGACGAGGGTGATCACGCTCTGCACGATCGACGCCACATGCGGGGACTTGTGCTTGTCGTGGGTCCGGCCCAGCGGCGCGACCGCCTTGTGCAGTCCCTCGCGGCCGAGCGCGTACAGGTAGCGGGAGGCCGAGTTGTGGAAGGCCAGCGCGCAGGCGAAGGAGCCGGTCACGGTCAGGATCAGGTACAGGTCCTTGGCCCAGGTGCCGACGAACTTCTGGGTCACTCCGAAGAACAGGTCGAACGGGTTGCCGGTGGAGCCCTGGGCGATGGCGACCGACTGGTGCACGCCGTTGCCGGCGATGGTCATCCAGGAGATGAAGGTGTAGAGCAGGCCCAGCGCGACCACCACGATCAGCGTGGCCCGAGGGATGATCTTGGTGGGGTTGCGCGACTCCTCGCCGTACACCGCCGTGGTCTCGAACCCGACCCAGGACCAGAAGGCGAAGAACAGTCCGATCGCCGAGCTGCCGCCGGCCACCGCGGTGAACGCCTTGCCGGGGTTGAGCGCTCCGGCCACCAGCCCGTCCGGGCCACCGCCGTGGAACAGCACCCCGCCGCCCATCAGCAGCAGGATCAGCACCTCGGCGACGAGGAAGATCGCGAGGACCTTGCCGGAGAGTGAGATGTCGAAGTACCCGAGCCCGGCGATCAGGGCTATGCCGACGAGCCCGTAGACGATCCAGCTCAGGTGCGGGCCGCCGAAGTTCTCCACATCCGTCTTGAAGAACGAGGCGAAGATGCCGATCAGCGACGCCTCGAAGACCACGTAGGCGAGAGTCGCCATCAGGCCGCTGGCCAGCCCGGCGACCCGGCCGAGTCCACGGGTGATGAACCCGTAGAACGCGCCGGTCGCGGTGATGTGCCGGGCCATCGCGGAATAGCCGATGGTGAAGATCACCAGAACCGCGGTGGCGAAGATGAAGCCGGCCGGGGTGCCGGTTCCGCTGCCGTATCCGATGGCGATCGGCACGTTTCCGGTCATCGCGGTGATCGGAGCGGCCGTGGCCAGCACAGTGAATACGACGCCGGACATCCCTAGGACGCCGCCCTTGAGCTTCTTGTGCTCGGCGGCAGGGGCGTCGGGGGTGATGGTGGCGACCGGCGATGAGCCGGTCTGGTCGGTTGTCGCCATGGAGCGTCCTCAGCGGTCGGGGGTTGTTGCCGATCCAATGGTTCAGAGCTGGACCATTGGTTTTGGGGTCGCCGCGGTTACATTCACGTGAAACACTCCCGAATCGGGCATCCCCGGGCTCGCTACCCTGGCCGTCAGCCGCCTCTGCCCCACCTCCCCCTGTCGAGGACACCCACTCCATGACCAGCCCCCAGCCGGCCAACATCGACTTCTTCGCCCGGGAGGCCCTGCCGGCCCCGAAGGTGAGCCCGGCGCAGGCCGAGCGGATCGCCACCGACGCCTTCGGGCTGCCCGCCCGCGCGCAGTCCCTCGGCAGCCAGCAGGACGCCACCTTCCTGCTGCGGCCGGACGACGGCTCCACCCCGGTCATCCTGAAGATCGCCAACCCGGCGTTCAACGCGACCGAGATCGACGCCCAGGACACCGCCGCCGAGCTCATCGCTGCCGCCTGCCCCGACCTGCGGACCGCCACCGTGCTCCGCGACCCCGACGGTGCGGCGCGCACCGCCACCGTGGACGTCGGCGAGGGGCCGGTCATCGCGCGGCTGCTGCGGCACCTCGGCGGCGGCACCCTCAACGGGGGCCGCCACCTCTCCCCGCGCACCGTCGCGGCGATGGGCTCCATCGCCGGCCGGGTCAGCGCGGCCCTGCGCGACTTCCGCCACCCCGGCCTGGACCGCACGCTGCAGTGGGACCTGCGCTACGCCGACCGGGTCATCGGCCTGCTCGCGGGGCACGTCTCCGACGCGGAAGAACAGGAACAGGTCCGCGCGGCCGGCGCCGACGCCTGGGCCCGGCTGACCGAGGTGAGCGACCGGCTGCCGCTGCAGGCGGTCCATCTGGACCTGACCGACGACAATCTGGTCCGGGCCGAGGACAGCCCGCTCCCCCACCCCGACGGGATCATCGACTTCGGCGACCTGACCACCAGCTGGGCCGTCAACGAGCTGGCGATCTGCCTCTCCTCGCTGCTGCACCACCGCGGCCTGGAGCCGTACCGGGTGCTGCGGGCCGTGCTGGCCTTCCACCGGGCCCGTCCGCTCTCCGCCGAGGAGGTGGCGGCGCTGTGGCCGCTGGTGGTGCTGCGCGGGGCGACCCTGGTCGTCAGCGGCCGGCACCAGGCCGCGCTGGACGGGGACAACGACTACGTCCAGGACGGGCTCGACCGCGAGTGGCGGATCTTCGAGTCGGCCGTCTCGGTGCCGACGCCGGTGATGACCGGTCTGCTCGCCGACGCCCTCGGCCTGTCGGACCGTCAGCGAGCGGTCGCCGTACCGGAGGTACCGCTGCTGGCAACCGCCCCCGCCGTGCTCGACCTGTCCAGCGGCGCCGACGCGATGGACCGGGGCGCCTGGCTGGAGGCCGGGGTGGAGGACCGGCTCGCCGGGGAGTTGCTGGACCGGGGCAGCCCCGCCGTGGCCACCGGCTACGCCGCGCCTCGCCTCACCGCCGCACCGGCCCTCGCCATGGCGTCGCCGGCGACCGTCGCCACCGGGATCGACCTGTGGACCGCCGCCCCGACGACGCTTCGAGCCCCCTGGGACGGCGAGCTGCACCGCCCCACCCCGGGCCGCACCGTGCTCAGCGGCGGCCCGTACGAGCTGACCCTCACCTGGGCCGGGGACGAGGGCGCGGCACCTAAGACGGCCCCCGGCACCCGGCTGCGGGCCGGCGACGCCCTGCTCGCGCTGCCGGCCGCCCGCCGGATCCACCTCTCGCTGCGGCAGCCTGCGGCGCCGGAGATCCCCGCCCTGGTCCGTCCCGAGTACGCGGCCGGCTGGCTGGCGCTGACCGCCGACCCCTCCCCGCTGCTCGGCCTGGAACCGGCCGGTCCGTCCCCGGAGCCGGACCTGCTGGCCCGCCGGGCCGCCTCCTTCGCCGCCGTGCAGGGGCACTACTACGACAACCCCCCGCGCATCGAGCGCGGCTGGCGGCACCATCTGGTCTCCGAGGACGGCCGGTCGTACCTGGACATCGTCAACAACGTCACCCCGCTCGGGCACGCCCATCCGGGCCTTGAGCAGGCCGTCGCCCGGCAGCTGCGGAGGCTGAACACCAACAGCCGCTTCCACTACGCCGCCGTGGTCGAGTTCACCGAGCGGCTGGCCGCGCTGCTGCCCGAGCCGCTGGACACCGTCTTCCTGGTCAACTCCGGCTCCGAGGCGGTGGACCTGGGCCTACGGCTGGCGATCGGCGCGACCGGGCAGCACGACGTGGTCGCCCTGCGCGAGGCGTACCACGGCTGGACCTACGCCTCCGACGCGGTCTCCACCTCGCTGCAGGACAACCCCAACGCCCTGACCACCAGGCCGGACTGGGTGCACATGGTGGACTCGCCCAACTCCTACCGGGGCCGCCACCGCGGCGCCGACGCGCACCGCTACGCGCCGGACGCGGTACGGGTGGTCGACGAGCTGGCCGCCTCGGGCCGGGCTCCCGGCGCCTTCGTCGCCGAGTCCTACTACGGCAACGCGGGCGGGGTCGCCCTCCCCGACGGCTACCTGGAACAGCTCTACGCCGCGGTGCGGCGCCACGGCGGCCTGGCGGTCGCGGACGAGATCCAGGTCGGCTACGGCCGGTTGGGCCACTGGTTCTGGGGATTCCAGCAGCAGGGCGTCGTCCCCGACATCGTCTGCGTGGCCAAGGCGATGGGCAACGGCCACCCGCTGGGCGCCGTGATCACCTCCCGGGAGATCGCCGAACGCTACCGTGAGCAGGGCTACTTCTTCTCCTCCACCGGGGGCAGCCCGGTCTCCAGCGTGGCCGGTCTCACCGTGCTCGACGCCCTGCGCGACGAGGACCTGCAGGGCAACGCCGTGCGCACCGGCGGCCGGCTGAAGGCCGGGCTCCAGGCACTCGGCGAGCGGCACCGGCTGGTCGGGGCCGTCCACGGGTCGGGCCTCTACCTGGGCCTGGAGCTGGTGCGCGACCGCGACACGCTGGAGCCGGCCACCGAGGAGACCGCCGAGCTCTGCGAGCGGATGCTGGACCTGGGCGTGGTGGTCCAGCCGACCGGGGACCACCTCAACATCCTGAAGATCAAGCCGCCGCTGTGCCTGGACGCCGCGGCCGCCGACTTCTTCACCGCCGCCCTGGACCGGGCCCTGGCCGACCTGAGCAGCAGGTGAGCAGCAGGTGACCAGGCCCGGAGGGTTGCCCGGCAGCCCCGCGCCGGTTAGCTTGCGGCGAGGTTCCCACGCGGAACGCAGAACCAGGCGCAGCAGTGCCGGCGAGTGGGACGGCGTCGAATGACAGCTCAGGACAGGGCGCACGTGGACGCGCAGTACGGTCTGCTGACCACCATCGCCGCCGAGGCGGAGGTCTCGCTCAGCACGGTCTCCAAGGTGGTGCACCGGCGGCGCGACGTCGCCGCGTCGACGCGGGCCCGGGTCGAGGAACTGCTCGGGCGGTACGGCTACGTCCGGGTCTGGGAGCAGGACCCCTCGGCCCCGCGCCAGATAGTCGCCGTCTTCCGGGACCTGTCGGGGCCGTTCACCCTGGAGGTGGTCCGGGGGATCGTGGACGCGGCGGGCGCGCTCGGCGTGGACGTGGTGACCGGGACCACCAGCAGGCGCTCCATCTCCCAGTGGCTGGAGGAGTGCGTGGCGCTGCACGCGGCCGGGATGATCATCGTCATCTCGATGCTGACCGAGGAGGACCAGCGCCGCATCGTGGCCCAGCAGCTCCCGGTGGTGCTGATCGACCCGCTCAGCTCGCCCTCGCTGGACATCCCGAGCATCGGGGTGACCAACTGGAGCGGCGCCAGGGACGCGGTGCAGCACCTGCTGGGGCTCGGGCACACCCGGATCGGCATGGTCGCGGGCCGGTCGCACTCGCTGGCCGGGGCGGCGCGGCTGCACGGCTACCGGGCCGCGCTGGAGGAGGCGGGGATCGCCTACGACCCCGCCATCGTCCGCTCCACCGACTTCGACTTCGACGAGGCACTGGTCGCCAGCCTGCAGGTGATGGCCTCCGCAGAGCCGCCCACGGCCTTCTTCGCGGCCAGTGACGCCCAGGCGCTGGGGGTCCTGGAGGCGGCCCGGCAGTACGGGCTGAGCGTCCCCCGGGATCTGGCGGTGATGTCCTTCGACGACACCCTGGTGGCCGCCATGGCCTGCCCGCCGCTGAGCGCGGTGCGGCAGCCGTTCGAGGAGCTGGGGCACGAGGCGACCCGGGTGCTGCTGCAACTCGCCGAGGGCCGGCCCCCGGCGTCGCTGCGGGTCGAGCTGGCCACCGAACTGGTGCTGCGGACGTCCACCGCGGCCCCCCGCCACCTGGCCCGGAAGTAGCGGAAGTAACGGAAGGCTTCCGAAAGTCTTTCGATTTAAGCCGTCACACGGGGTCATTCGGTCGTACCCACCGCATGCCGAGTGCGTGCATGGCCGACATCCAACCGCCCAATTCTCGAAACTCTTTCGAAACCAAGGATGTCCGTTTCATTGCCGCCCCCGAATCCCGGCGCTTAACGTGACAACCCGCCGCTCCCCACCGAGCGCGCACCAGGTCGTCCCACCGCCCGCCGGGTGACAGCGAACCCCGACGGGGCACCTTTCAGAGTTGAAAGAAGGCGTTCAATGAAGAACATCACCGCATCCAGAAAGCGGGCCTGCGTCACCCTCGCTGTCAGCGCCGCGCTCGTGGTCACCGCGGCGGGCTGCGGATCGTCGTCCTCGGGCACGGCCAAGTCCGCCGGGGGCAACGCCTCGCTGTGGATGCTGCAGGACCCGACCAACTCGGTCAGCCAGTCCGCGGTCGACGCCTACAACGCCACCGGCCCCGGCAAGGTCACCATGAACGTCATCGCGACCGCCGGGTACAAGGACAAGCTCCGCACCGCGATGGGCTCCTCGTCGATGCCCAACATCTTCTTCAACTGGGGCGGCGGCAGCCTCAACGACTACGTCAAGGCCGGCAAGCTGGTCACCCTGGACGACTCGCTCAAGTCCCACTTCCTGCCCGCAGCGCTGCAGGCAGGCACGGTCGACGGCAAGCTGGTCGGGGTCCCGAGCCGCGGCACCCAGCCGGTGTTCCTCTTCTACAACAAGAAGGTCTTCACCGACGCCGGTGTGCAGCCGCCCAAGACCTGGGTCGACCTGACCAACCTGGTCAAGGTGTTCAAGGCCAAGGGCATCACCCCCTTCACCGTCGCGGGCACCGCCACCGACTCGTGGACCGAGCTGATGTGGATCGAGTACCTGGTCGACCGCCTGGCCGGGCCCGACCTCTTCAAGAAGATCGCGGCCGGCGACTGGACCCAGTGGAACGACCCGGCGATCCTCAAGACCGCCCAGATGGTCAAGGAACTGGTGGACACCGGCGCCTTCGGCAGCAGCTTCGGCTCGGTCAGCTACGGCGCCGGCGGCACCTCGACCCTGCTGGACAAGGGCAAGGCCGCCATGGTCCTGATGGGGTCGTGGGAGTACGCCGTCCAGCAGGGCGCCGACCCGACCTTCGCCAAGTCCGGTCTGGGCTACGTGGCCTTCCCATCCGTCGACGGCGGCCAGGGCAACCCGAGCGACGTGGTCGGCAACCCCACCAACTACCTCTCGGTGACCACCTCCGCTCCCGCCGAGACCGCGGCGGCCTTCCTCAAGACCACCTACAGCGACAGCTACGTCCAGGGTCTGGTCGAGAAGGGCGAGGTGCCGGTCACCTCGAACGCCGCGAGCCTGCTCGGCAAGGCGCCCGACCCCTCGTACGCCCTGTTCCAGTACGACCTGGTGCGCAACGCCCCCGCCTTCACGCAGTCCTGGGACCAGGCGCTCGGCCTGACCCTGGGCACGCCGCTGCTCACCGAGATCCAGAAGCTGTTCAACGGGCAGAGCTCGCCCGCGCAGTTCGTCAGCGGCGTGCTGGCGATCAAGCACTAGAAAGGCAAGGCACGTGGTCTCCGTAACGAGTACCCCGCGACATCGGAGCCGTGAGGTGCGTCCGGCCGCCGCCACTCAGGCGCGGCCGGGCGCGGCCTGGGCGGTTCCCGGGCTGGTCTTCTTCGCCCTCTTCGCGCTGGTGCCGATGGTGGGGGTCGTCTACCTGTCCCTCACCAGCTGGGACGGTCTCAGCTCTCCGCAGTTCACCGGGCTGAACAACTGGTCCCGGTTCCTCGGCGACGGCCAGATGTGGACGGACACCGTCGTCACCGCGGTCCTGCTGGTGGGCAACATCCTGGTGCAGGCGCCGATCAGCATCCTGCTGGGGGTCTGGTCGGCCGGCCGGCAACGCAACCGGGCCGTGCTGTCCGCGGTCTTCTTCGTGCCGCTGCTGTTCTCCACGGCGGCCACCGCCGTCATGTGGCGGCAGCTGCTGGACCCGAACTTCGGCATCCCGGCCAAGCTGTCCGGCCTCATCGGCAGCACCGACCTGCTCGGCAGCCAGAGCGGCGCCGTCGCCTGCCTGGTCCTGGTCACCAGCTGGCAGTTCATCCCCTTCCACACCCTGCTCTACCAGGGCGCCGCCCGTACCGTCCCGGAGACCCTGTACCAGGCGGCGGCGATCGACGGCGCGGGAAGGGTGCGGCAGTTCTTCTCCATCACCCTCCCGCAGCTCCGCAACACCATCGTGACCTCGACCATCTTCATGGTCGTCGGCGGGCTCACCGCGTTCGACATCGTGCTGCTGCTCACCGACGGAGGGCCCGGCACGGACACGTCGATCCTGCCCTTCGCGATGTACCAGACCGCTTTCCGGACCTACGACTACGGATACGCCAGCGTGATCGCCAGCTTCCTGCTGCTGCTCGCCACCGGCGCCTCCTTCGTCATGGTGAAGCTCAGCGGCTACGACAAGATGACCAGCACCCTGGAGGGAATGTGAGAAGCCGCCCGAACTACCTGGCCGGCATCGCCGCGTTCGCCTGGCTGCTGATCATCGGCACCCCGATCTACGCGCTGGTGAACTCCGCGTTCATGTCGCAGTCCGCGTACAGCGACCGGGGGCCGCTGTCCCTCCCCTTCTCCGGCATCACCTTCGGGAACTTCGCCACCGTGGTGGACAGCGGCTTCCTGCGCTACCTGTGGAACACCATCCTGGTCGCGGCCGCCACCGTCGCCATCGTGCTGCTGTTCGCGGTGCCCATCAGCTACGCCGTGGTCCGCGGGACCAGCTGGCTGACCAGAGGCGTGTTCCGGCTGTTCCTGCTGGGGCTGGCGATCCCGGCCCAGGCGGTGATCATCCCGCTCTTCCTGATCATCAACCGCCTGGGCTTCTACGACAGCTTGTGGGGCGTCATCCTGCCCACTGCGGCCTTCTCGCTGCCGGTCAGCGTGCTGGTGATCAGCGGCGGGATGCGGGAGATCTCGGTCGAGCTCTACGAGGCCATGACGCTGGACGGCGCCACACCCGCCCGGATCCTGCGGGACCTGGTGGTCCCGCTGTCGCGTTCCAGCATCGCGAGCGCCTCGGTGTTCGCCGCCCTGCAGGCCTGGAACGGCTTCCTCTTCCCGCTGATCATGACGCAGTCCGACTCCAACAAGCTGGTCACCCTCGGGCTTTACAACTTCGTCTCCGAGTACGGGGCCAACATCCCGGCCCTGCTCGCCGCGGTACTGATGTCCGCGATCCCGATCCTCCTCGTCTACCTCTTCGCCCGCAGGGCCCTGGTGGCGGGACTCATGGGAGCCGGCGGCAAGTGATGACGGGCCGGGGAGTCCCCCGGCCCTTCAGCACGTAACGCCCCTGCCCGCCCCTTGCCCGCCCCGCCCCTTGCCTGCACTGCCCTCTACTTGCCCGCGCGGGCCGCCTTTGGCGTGCGCGCAGAGAAACGGACCTGTCTTGACGACCAGTGATGAACGCCCCGCGACCGGGCCCTGGAACGACACCGGCCTTCCGGCGTCCGTCCGCGCCAAGGCCCTGCTCGACTCCATGACCATTTCCGAGAAGGCCCGCCAGCTCGGCAGCTCCTGGCCGGGGCACGACGACGGCGGCGACGTCGCCCCGATGCAGGAGACCTTCCAGGACGCCGAAACCTTCGAGGAGGCCGTCGTCGACGGCCTCGGGCAGCTGACCCGGGTCTTCGGCACCGGCCCGGTCACCCCCCAGGCCGGCCGCGAACGTCTCGCGGAGCTGCAGGCCCAGGTGGTGGCCGCCAACCGGTTCGGCATCCCGGCCGTCGCCCACGAGGAGTGCCTGACCGGGTTCACCACCTGGCAGGCCACCGTCTACCCGACCGCGCTCGCCTGGGCCGCCACCTGGAACCCCGACCTGGTCCGGGCGATGGCCCGCGCCATCGGCACGGACATGGCGGCCGTCGGCGTCCACCAGGGCCTGTCCCCCGTCCTCGACGTGGTGCGCGACTACCGCTGGGGACGGGTCGAGGAGACCCTCGGCGAGGACCCCTACCTGGTCTCCGAGCTCGGTCTCGCCTATGTCCAGGGCCTGCAGTCGGCCGGTGTCGTGGCCACCCTGAAGCACTTCGCCGGCTACTCCACCTCCCGGGCCGCACGCAACCACGCACCGGCCGCCCTCGGTCCCCGCGAGTTCGCCGACGTCATCCTGCCCCCGTTCGAGAAGGCCGTGCTGCACGGCCGCGTCGGCTCGGTGATGAACGCCTACAACGACGTCGACGGCGTCCCGTGCGCCGCCGACGAGCGGCTGCTCACCGGGCTGCTGCGGGACACCTGGGGCTTCACCGGGACGGTGGTCTCCGACTACTGGTCGGTCGCCTTCCTCGCCTCCATGCACCACCTCGCCGACGGCATACCCGACGCGGCCCACCTCGCGCTGCGGGCGGGCCTCGACGTGGAACTGCCGCACACCTCCGGCTACGGCGATCCACTGCGCGCGGCGGTGGAGGACGGCAGAGTCCCGGTCGAACTCCTGGACCGGGCCGTGCTGCGGGTGCTGACCCAGAAGGCCGAACTCGGCCTGCTCGACAGCGACTGGCACCCCGCGCAGTACACCGCGCCCGCGGACTTCGACTCGCCCGGCAACCGGGACATCGCCCGCCGGATGGCGGAGGAGTCGGTGGTGCTGCTCGACAACGGCGCGGACCTGCTGCCGCTGGCCCCGCTGGCCGGCCCGCGGACCATCGCGGTCGTCGGGCCCGCCGCCGACGACGCCCAGTGCCTCTTCGGCTGCTACTCCTTCCCCAACCACGTACTGCCGCACCACCCCGACCTCCCCCTCGGCGTCCAGGCGCCGACCGTGCTCGACGCGGTCCGGCGGGAGTTCCCGCAGGCGACGGTCGAGTATGTGACCGGCTGTCAGATCACCGGCGAGGATCGCAGCGGCATCGAAGCGGCGGTGGCCGCAGCCACGGGCGCGGACCTGACGCTGCTCGTGGTGGGCGACCGTTCCGGCCTGTTCGGCCACGGGACCTCGGGCGAGGGCTGCGATGTCTCGTCGCTGCAACTCCCCGGTGTGCAGGACGACCTGGCGCAGGCCGTGCTGGCCGCCGCCGACCGGGCCGTGCTGGTGGTCGTCTCCGGCCGCCCCTACGCCGTCGGCCGTCACGCCGCGGCGGCGGACGCGACCCTGCAGGCGTTCTTCCCCGGGCAGGAGGGCGCGGCGGCCATCGCCGGCGTGCTCTCCGGACGGGTCAACCCGTCCGGGCGCCTGCCGGTCCAGATCCCCGGCGACCTCGCCGGCCAGCCGGGCACCTACCTGGCGGTCGCGCTCGCGCTGAAGAGCGACGGCGTGAGCAACATCGACCCCACCCCCGCCTTCCCCTTCGGGCACGGGCTGTCCTACACCGGCTTCACCATCGGCGACGTCCAGGCCTCCGAGAGCGTCATCGCCGTGGACGGCTCGGTGACGGTGACCGCCACGGTGACCAACACCGGCGACCGGGCCGGCACCGCGGTGCCCCAGCTCTACCTCACCGACCTGGTCGCCACCGTCACCCGCCCGGTCCGGCAGCTGATCGGCTTCACCCGCGTCGACCTGGAGGCCGGCCAGAACCGCACGGTGCGGTTCGGGGTCCACGCGGACCTGACCAGCTTCACCGGTCAGGACCTGCAGCGGCGGGTGGAGCCCGGACGGGTGCTGCTGCGTCTCGCCCAGTCAGCCGGGGACCCCGGGACCACCGTCCTGGTCACCCTGGAGGGCGACACCCGCATCGTCGACCACACCCGGACGCTGAGCGCCCCGGTGACGGTGGATCAGGACTGAACCCCAGCACAGCAAGAAGCCCCAGGCCGGTTCACCGGCCTGGGGCTTCTTCCGTTGTGACTAGCCGCGGCTCCAGGTCTGGTTGGTGGTGCCGAGACCGGTCCACAGTTCCACCGGCGATCCGTTGGCCGTCGCCGCACCGGTGACGTCGATCACCAGACCGTTGGAGCGGTTGGCGATGGACCCGTTCAGCCGGAACGACCACTGCTGGCTGCTCTTGCCGTTGCAGGTCCAGAGGATGAGCTTGGTGCCCGCGGTGGTGCCGTCACCGTTCGCGGCGAGGCAGCTGCCGGAGACCCGCAGCTCGCCGGCGGCGGTCGGCGTGATCTCCTGGTTGGCGTTCCCGGAGCAGTCGTAGAGCTGCACCTGCACACCCAGCGCGCCGTTCGGCACGTCGAGGCAGCGGCCGGAGGCGCTGCCGACCAGAGTGGAGGCCACACCGACGGTCGAGGCGTCCGCGACCACCTGCCACTCCTGCGAGTAGCCCGCCGCAGCGTTGCTGGAGGTGTCGATCAGCGTTCCCAGGGTGACGGCGCCGCCGGCGGTCGCGCCCGTCATGTACATCGAGGTGTTGAGAACCGACTGGATCTTGTAGTACCCGTCGCTCTGGAGCACCATGTTCCACTGCTTGTCGGTGGCCCCGTCGTCGACCCACTGGGCGAGCTGCTGACCCGCGGTCGCGCTGCCGGTCCAGATCGCGGCGGCGCGACCGCCCGCCTTGTTGAGCAGGGTCACGCTGCTGCCCTTGGCCGTCAGATGCCAGCGCTGCGAGGCGTCGGTGGAGTCCGCCGCCCGCGTGATCAGGTCGGGGACGTTCCCGGTGAGGTTGGCGTCCTGGGTCTTCCCGGAGGTGGGGCTGAGGACCTGCCCCGTCAGCCGGTTGACCAGGGTGTCGTAGGTGCCGTCGGACCGGCCGAGGTCGACCTCGGCGTAGTGCACGGGTCCGACGCTGCCGCCGCTCCAGGCGGCCTGCAGGATGAGGATCCGTCCTGTTCCCTGGACGTACTGGAGGGCCCGGCTGTAACCGGCGGCCATCGGCGTCTGGTACTGCTTCCAGGTGCCGGTGCTCAGACCGGACTCGTTCACCCAGACGCTGCCGCTGCCGGCCGCGTTGTAGACGATGCGTCCGTCCGGCATGGCCTCAAGTACCGGGCTGCCGCCGGTCGCCAGCGTGTTTCCGCCCGAGGGCACCGGCAGCGAGGTGATCGCGGCGTCGGTGGCCGAGAAGAACTTCAGCGGGTCGCTGGAGATCCGGTAGCGGACGTTGGTCCCGCCGCCCCAGTACTCGTAGGTCAGCAGCCACTTGCCGTCGGTGGTGGGGACGATCGTCTCCATGCCCGGACGGCCGCCGCCGATCTCGGTCTTGCTGCTGCTCATGGTCACGGTGCTGCCCGGCACGTCGACGACCGGCGAGCTCCAGGAGTCGGCGCTGACGCCGTCCCAGGTCCGGTGCATCAGCACCTGGCCGCCCGAATCCGTCGCCGTGGCATTGGCCGAGTCGAGCGTCGGAGCCCCGGTGGTGGTGTCGTAGCCGGTGTAGTCGTTCTCGTCGGAGTAGTAGGCGATCAACTGGCCGTTGTGGGCCATCAGATACGGCTCCCAGACGGCGTCCGCCTGGGCGTAGGTGTTGGCGGTCGAGACCCGGCCGAGGTTTCCGGCGCTGCCGCCCTGCCATCCGCCGGCCGCGATGATGTTGTCGATGCTCCAGGTCACGCCGTTGTCGGTGCTGGAGTACAGCGCGAGTGCCACGTTCTGGCGGTCACCGTCACCGGACGGGGTCCAGGACGAGTTGGCGGCCTTCTGCTCCTCGTAGTACTGGTCGTCACCCGAGACGATGCTCGCGAGCATCAGCGTGCCCGCGCTCAGCGAACCGACCGCCTGCGGCAGCACATAGAGATAAGGGTTCGTCCAATTGCTGGTGTATGCCGCGTACTTGGAGTCGCTGGAAAGGTAGGCGGGCGCTTTGACATCGGACAGCTTCGTCCAGGTCGTGCCATTGTCGTCGCTCGCGTGGATGGGTATCGTCTGCCCCACCGGAGCGCTCTCGCTGTCCTCGAACGCGGCCACGAGCCGGCCGCTCGGAAGCTGGGCCGCCTTCGGGTAGAGAACGCACGGACTCTTGTTGCACGAGGCGGAATTGGTCGCCACGTACAGGTTGGACGAGCTCGGCTGATACGCCGCCGCGCTCGTCGCGGAGGCGACGGCGAATACCGCTCCGACACAGAAGGCCGTCGCAGCCGCGACAGCCCTCCGTACCAATCGATGGATCATTTCAGTTCCTCTGTGCGGCCGAATGGAAATCCATTTCGCGACCCATTCGCCAGTGCCACCGCACGGGGGGATGCGAATTGCGCCGAATGAGGCGTGAGCCGGATGCAGACAGTATTGTGGCGCTTCGCCGCCATGTCACCGCTGCGTTGCCGAAAGGCTTTCGAAATCCGCCCGTCACCGGCTGTTGACGCAGCGGCAACGGGGGACGGGGCTCGCCGGACCTGCGGGGCCTCGGCGAGAATCGTCCTCTCGATTTTGAGAACACGACTGGGTAGCCTGGGGCCATGAAGTTCGCCCTGCGCTTCGACTTCCGCAATCCGGACATGTCCGGCACCACCATGGCCGACCGCTATGCGGCGGCCCTCGACATGGCCGCCTGGGCCGACCGGCTCGGCTGCACCAGGATCACCGTCTCCGAGCACCACGGCTCCCCGGACGGATACCTGCCCAGCCCGATCCCGATGCTCGCGGCGATGGCCGCCCGCACCAGCGACGTCCGCTTCCTCATAGCCGCGCTGATCGCCCCGTTCCACGACCCGCTGCGGCTGGCCGAGGACCTGATCGTGCTCGACAACCTGAGCCGGGGCCGGGTCGACCTGATCGCCGCGGGCGGCTATGTGGACGAGGAGTTCGCCCTCTTCGACGTCCCGATGCGTGAGCGGGGCAGGCGGGTGACCGAGGCGGTGCACACCCTGAAGGCGGCCTTCACCGGGGAGCCGTTCGCCTACCGGGGCCGCACCGTGCACCTGACGCCGGCGCCGTTCCGCCCCGGCGGGCCGAGCGTGCTGCTGGGCGGAAGCAGCGAGCCGGCCGCGCGGCGGGCCGCCCGCATCGCCGACGGGTTCGTCCCCTCGGTGCCCGAGGTGTGGGAGTTCTACCGGGACGAGGTCCAGCGGCTCGGCCGCCCCGACCCCGGCCCCAGCCCGGTCGGCGGGAACCGTGTGGTGGCGCTCGCCGAGGACCCCGAGAAGGGGTGGGAGCAGATGGCGCCGTACTTCCTGCACGAGACCAACGCCTACGGCGCCTGGCAGGCCCGGGCCGACGTGGCCGCACCCTACCGAACCGTCGCCGACGGTGCGGCGCTGCGGGTCACCGGCCAGTACCAGGTGCTGACGCCCGCTCAGTTCGTGGCCGAGCAGCAGGCGTCGTCCTCACCGTTCGTCCAGTTCCACCCGCTGTGCGGAGGGATGCCGATGGAGCTGGCCTGGTCGAGCCTGCGCCTCTTCGAGCACGAGGTGCTGCCCGCCTTCACTGTCGGCGGCGTAACCCGCCGTGAGGACGTCGAAGGCGTGGTTCCGGTGCTCGGCGAACAGGGGCAGGACACGGTCGGCGTCACCTGAGCGCAGGGCGCGTGCGAGTTCGCGGTGTTCGGCCGCGATGTGCTCGGTGTAGTCGTCGTCGCCCCCCGACCGGCCACTACAGCCGCCCCGACGTCTTCACCGTGGAGGTCGACCGGCGGCGCAGGCGGCGCCGGAGGCGGTCGGACAGTCCGTCGCGCTGCCCAGGAGCCGTAGTGCCGCCTCCGACGGCGAGCCGGGCTCGGACGTGTAGGCGATCAGGCGCTGGCCCGAGGTGCCGGGGATGACCAGATTCTCGAAGCTGAGTTCCATTGCACCGACCAGCGGGTGACGCAGTTGCTTCACCCCTGACGTGCAGGTGCGCACCGGGTGCCGGGCCCAGAGAGAGGCGAACTCGTCGCAGTTCATGGCGAGTTGACCGATGAGCTCGGCCAGGGAGCGGTCGTCGGGGTGGCGGCCGGCGACCAGGCGCAGGGAGGCCACGGCGAGTTGGGCCTGGTCGTGCCAGTCGGTGTACAACGCCCGGTACTGCTGGTCCAGGAACAGCATTCGGGTCAGGTTGGGGCGGGTGGCGGGCGTACCGGGGCCCTCGGGCGGCAGATGTCCGGCGAGCAGCGCGTGGCCCAGTCGGTTCCAGGCAAGGACGTCGCCGCGCCGGTCCATGACGACGGCCGGTACGTCGGTCATGGCCGCCAGCAGCTGCCGGGCCGAGGCGCTGGCGTGCGCCACCCGGTGCGGTGCGACGCGGTGTGACGCTGCAGCCGGGCGGGCGAGGTCCTTCAGGTGGGCCGTCTCGTCGTCGGTGAGGCGCAGGGTGCGCGCGATCGCCTCCAGCAGGCCCTCGGAGGCATGGGTCGCGCGGCCCTGTTCGAGGCGGGTGTAGTGGGTGATGCTGACGCTGGCGAGCGTCGCCAACTCCTCACGGCGCAGCCCGGTGACGCGGCGACGGGTCGGGTGCGGGGTGATGCCGACGTCCTCGGGGCGCAGCGCGGCACGGCGCGACTTGAGGAAGTCTCCCAGCTCGGACGGGGCGTCCATGCATGCCTCCAGGTCGGCGGAGTGCGGCAGGAAGTGACCACCGACTTCCCATGATGCCCGCCGGTCCCGGGGACCGAACGCCGTAAGGGTGGTGCTGTGGTGACTACCCTCGCGCCGGCTGTGCAAGGCAGGGCTCTGGCTGGGAGGCCGGACGCCGACGAGCCTTTTCGGTGACCCGAACCATGAGGAAAGGGACTCGACTTCATGTCTGTCACTGATACGGAGGCGGCCGGTACCGCGCCCGGCACCGCCGTCGGCACGGCACCGGAAGCGCTGACGCCACGGCTTCGGCTGGTGCTGGTTCTGCTGCTCTCGACGCAGTTCATGCTTGCCGTGGACTTCGCCATCCTGAATGTGGCACTGCCGGTGATCGGCAAGGACCTGGGCTTCTCGATCGCGCATCTGACCTGGATCGCCACCTCGTTCGCGCTGTGCGCGGCGGGTTTCACCCTGCTCTTCGGCCGGGTCGCGGACCTGTTCGGCCGGCGCCGGCTGTTCCTCTGGGGCCTCGTGGTCCTGGGCGCGGCCTCGCTGGTGGGCGGGCTGGCGCAGAACCCGGCGATGCTGATCACCGCCCGCGTCCTCCAGGGGCTGGCCACCGCGGCCGTGACCCCTGCCGCGCTGTCGCTGATGACGACCTCGTTCCCGGAGGGCCCGCTCCGTCAGAAGGCGCTCGGCCTCAACGGGGCGCTGATGTCCAGCGGATTCACCACCGGCGCCGTCCTCGGCGGCGTGCTGACCGACCTGCTGTCGTGGCGGTGGGCGTTCTTCATCAATGTGCCCGTCGCGCTCACCGTGCTGATCATCGCCCCGAGGGTGATCAAGGAGTCCCGGCCCGACGAGCGTCCCGAGCTGGACCTGCCCGGCGCCGTCAGCGTCACGCTCGGCCTGCTGGCCGTCGTCTTCGGGCTCACCCGGGCGGGCCAGAACGGCTGGGGCTCGGCCACCGCCCTGCTGTCGCTGGTGGCCGGCGCGCTGCTGCTGGCGGTGTTCTACGCCGTCGAGCGCAAGGTGTCCGCGCCGCTGGTGCCGCTCAGTGTGCTCGGCAAGCGGTCGGTGGCCTGGGGCAACCTCGCCGGTCTGATCGCGTTCCTCACCGAGACCTCCCTGGTCTTCCCGCTGACCCTCTACCTGCAGGATGTGCTCGGCTTCTCCCCGCTCACGGCCGGCCTGTCCTTCGGCGTCCTCGGCCTGGGAACGGTCACCGGCGGCTTCACCGCCGCGAGGGTCATCGGGAGGATCGGCACCAAGCGGACGCTGATCGTGGGCGGCATCCTGCAGACCGTGTTCACCGCGGCCCTGCTCGGCCTCGGCCAGGACCGCTCCTCGATGTGGCTGATGCTGGTCGCCAGCTTCATCGGCGGTGTCGGCAACATGCTCGTCATCGTGAGCTTCATGGTCACCGCCACCTCGGGGCTGGCCGACCATGAACAGGGTCTGGCCACCGGCCTCGCCACCATGACCCAGCAGGTCGGCATCACCATGGGCACGCCGATCATGAGCGCCGTCGCCACCGCCGCCATGGTCGGCACCGGGGCCTCGGCCATGCTCGGCGGTCTGAAGGCGGCAATCGCGGTGAACGCCGCCATCGTGCTCCTCGGCCTCCTCACCAGCGCCGTGTTCCTGCGCGGCGACCGGTCGGCGGCGCGGTAGGCCGAGCGGCGGCCTCGGGGTGCTAGCCGGTGGTCCCGGTGGCGAAGACGGGCCAGCCGATCTCGGTCCGCCAGGCTCCCTCGTCGGCGGTGTCGTCCGGGCCGACCAGGTAGTACTCGCGCAGTGGCCCGTCGAGCGCCAGTTCGTGCTCGGCGACGTGAGCGGCGAGGGTCCCGTACGCGCGGTCGATGTCGTCGTGCGGGCCCGGGTGGGTGATGGTGGCCAGCTCGGCGGCGGGCACCGTCATCGGCGTGACGCGGCCCATCGGCCGGAGCCGTCCGTGGCAGGGGATGAAGACGGTCGACCGGCCGTACTCGTCGGCGAACAGCTCGTCGGCGAACATCCCGCCGGCAGGGCCGTCCGCGCGCAGGCCCTGGGCGGTCAGCGTGGCGTGCAGTTCCCCCAGCGCTCCCCGGTACCACAGCAGGGCGTCGGTGACGCCGACGTCCTCGCTGATCGCCGCGGCGGGCGTCGCCCGCACGCTGCGGTGCCCGATCGCCGCCGGTGCGGCCCGGTGCTCCAGCAGGTCGCGCAGTGACGCCACGGCCTGCTGCGTCCGGGCCAGGCCGGCCTCCATCCGGGCGAGGTGGGCCGCGATGAGGTGGTCCCGGGTCCGCAGGTCGGGCGCGGACAGCACGGCCTGGATGTCGTCCAGCGGCATGTCCAGGGCCCGGAACCGGCGGATCACCTGAGCTGCCGGGATCTGCTCGGTCGCGTAGCGGCGGTAGCCGGTGTCCGGGTCGACGTCGGTCGGCTCCAGCAGTCCGATCTGGTGGTAGTGCCGGAGCGTTCGAATGCTCAGGTGCGTCGCCTTGGAGAAGTCACCGATCGTCAGCGCGTGGCTCATCCGCTCATCATCAACCCTCCAGTCATGTGAGGGTCAACGCGACATCGCGGCCTTGACCCTCACACCGCGGGAGCGGTGAGCCTGGACCATGGCAGACCGACCGAGAGAGAGGGATCCAAGCCATGTCCAGCACCACAACCGGCCTCCCCGCCGTCGTGGCCGAGCACATCGCCGCGGTCAACGCCTTCGACACCGAACGCATCGTGGCGACCTTCGCGCCCGACGCGTACGTCAACGACAACCGGCGCGAGATCTGGGGCACCGACGCGATCCGCAGGTTCATGGACAAGGAGTTCGTCGGCGATCGCGTCACCATGGAGGTGCGCGAGGTCATCGACCACCACGGCGACATCATCGTCCGCGCCGAGTACGACGGCGACTACGACAAGACCAACCTGCCCGAGGTGCTGGTCATGACCAGCTACTTCGCCATCCGCGACGGCAGGATCACCAGCCTGACCGTCATCTTCACCCAGCCCTCCCCGTACTGAGCGGGGCCGCAGGTAGGCAGGGAGCGACATGAACGAGATCCGTCCCTTCCGCGTCGGGATCAGCGGCGCGGTGATCGACGACCTCCGCGCGCGGCTGGCGCGGACCCGATGGCCGGAGCGGGAGCCCGTCGACGACTGGTCGATGGGGATCCCACTGGCGTACGTGCGGGAACTCGCCGGGTACTGGGCGGAGTCCTACGACATGCGGCGCGTCGCCGATCAGCTGAACCGCTACGAGCAGTTCATGACGACGATCGACGGGGTCGACATCCACTTCCTGCGCGTCCGCTCCCCCGTCGCCGGGGCGACGCCGTGCATCATGACGCACGGCTGGCCGGGGTCGGTGGTGGAGTTCGTCAAGGTCATCGATCCGCTGGTGGATCCGGTCGGCCACGGCGGGGAGGCGTCCGACGCGCTCGAACTCGTGATCCCGTCGCTCCCGGGCCACGGGTGGAGCGGGAAGCCGGCCGTGACCGGTTGGACCGTCGAGAAGATCGCGCAGGCGTGGATCGAGCTGATGGACCGGCTCGGCCATAAACGCTGGGCGGCACAGGGCGGCGACTGGGGAGCTCTGGTCAGTTCGGCGATCGGACGGCTGGCCGATCCCGAGAAGCTGATCGGGATCCACCTCAACTGGGCGCTCGCCGACCCGGCGAAGCTGACGGAGCTCGGCGGGCCGACCGAGGAGGAGCAGCGCTACCTCGCGAGACTCCGGCAGGCCGGCGAGGCCGAGGGCGGCTACGCGATCGAGCAGGCGACCAAGCCGCAGACGCTCGGATACGGCCTGACCGATTCGCCGACCGGCCAGCTCGCCTGGATCGTCGAGAAGTTCAAGACCTGGTCGGACTGCGGCGACGACCCGGAGAACTCCTTCACCAAGGACGAGCTGCTGGACCATGTGATGGTCTACTGGACCTGCGCCGCGGCGGCCTCCTCGGCCCGCCTGTACTGGCACTCGCTCGCGTCGAGCGTGGGGAGCTTCGACGAGGTGCCCGCGCCGTCCGCGTACTCCCGCTTTCCCGCGGACAACGTCGCGCTGTCGGAGCGCTGGGCGCGGACCCGCTACACCGATCTGCGTTACTACGGCACGCCGGCGCGGGGCGGTCATTTCGCCGCCTACGAGGCTCCGGCCGAGTTCGTCGCGGAGGTGCGCGCGGGGCTGCGCGCCCTCGCCCGCACCCCGGGTCACCAGGATCGGCAGACCGCCGCGATCTAGCATGAAGAGCAAGGCATCATCTCCGGGCCCGCGCCACAGCGGCAGGGAGGCCGGCATGGCGTTCAACACGTTCAACACGACCGGTTATGAGCAGGCGGACAGCTGCCGCTACCTGCCGATCTCCGAACACGGCCTGATCGGCGATCTCCGTACCGCCGCCCTGGTCGGCACGGACGGCACCATCGACTGGTACTGCTGCCCGCGCTTCGACGCGCCCAGCGTCTTCGGGTCCATCCTCGACACCGACCGCGGCGGCTCGTTCGAGCTGGCGGCCGATGTGCCGACCCGCACCAGGCAGTTCTACTTCCCCGACACCAACGTCCTGATCACGCGGTTCTTCGCGGCGGACGGGGTGGCGGAGATCCAGGACTTCATGCCGGTGGTCGACGAGTCGCGGGAGGCGGCCCGGCACCGGCTGATCCGGCGGGTGGTCTGCGTCCGCGGCACCCTCCCGTTCAGGGCGCGGATCGCCCCACGCTTCGGCTACGGCGCCGAGGCGCACACCGCGCACCTCGAAGGCGACGCGGCGGTGTTCCGCTCCCCGTCCCTGACGCTCGCGCTGACCTCCACCGCACCGCTGGAGTGCGACGGCCTGGACGTGCGGTCGCACTTCAAGCTCCTTGAGGGCGAGTCCAACGTCTTCGCCCTCGACCGGATCGGCGACGACGTCCCGGCCCGGTCCTGCCTGCGCGCCGAGGCGCAGGAGCAGGCCGAGGCGACGGTCAGGTTCTGGCGCCACTGGCTGGCCGGTTCGCGCTACCACGGGCGGTGGCGGGAGATGGTGAACCGCTCCGCGCTGGTGCTGAAACTGCTCACCTACGCGCCGACCGGGGCGATCGTCGCCGCGCCCACCACCAGCCTGCCCGAGCAGATCGGCGGCGAGCGCAACTGGGACTACCGGTACGTCTGGGTCCGCGACGCCGCCTTCTGCGTCTACGCCATGCTGCGCCTCGGGTTCACCTCGGAGGCCGAGGCGTTCATGGGATTCCTCTCCGAACGCGGCATCCTGCGCGGCACCGGCGCCACCGGCCCGTTGCAGATCATGTACGGCATCGACGGGCGCAGCGAGCTGCCCGAGTACGAGCTGCCGCACCTGGAGGGCCACCTGGGGTCGGCGCCGGTCCGCGTGGGCAACGCCGCCACCGGTCAGCTCCAGCTGGACATCTACGGGGCCCTGATCGACTCGATCTACCTCTACGACAAGTGGGGACAGCCGATCAGCAGCGACCGCTGGGACGAGGTCGGCGCGGTGGTCGACTGGCTGTGCGAGCACTGGGACCAGCCCGACGAAGGTGTCTGGGAGACCCGGGCGGGCCGCAGGAACTTCGTGTACTCGCGGCTGATGTGCTGGGTGGCGCTGGAGCGGGCGATCCGGCTGGCGAACCGCCGCGGCCTGCCGGCCGACCTGCCCCGCTGGCAGGCGTCCCGCGACGCGATCTACCGGCAGATCATGCGGCGCGGCTGGTCGGCCCGGCGCGGCGCGTTCGTCCAGGCCCTGGACGACGACGTGCTGGACGCCTCACTGCTGATGATGCCGATGGCCAAGTTCGTCTCACCCACCGACCCCAAGTGGCTCTCCACCCTGGACGCCCTCACTGCCGATCTGGTCTCCGACTCGCTGGTCTACCGCTACGACCCGGCCACCAGCCCGGACGGCCTGCACGGCCCCGAGGGCACCTTCTCGATCTGCTCCTTCTGGTACGTCGAGGCACTGGCCCGCGCCGGCCGGCTGGAGGAGGCCCGGCTGGCCTTCGAGAAGATGCTCACCTACGCCAACCACCTCGGCCTCTTCGCCGAGGAGATCGGCCCGACCGGCGAACAACTCGGCAACTTCCCCCAGGCCTTCACGCACCTCTCGCTGATCAGCGCCGCCTTCAACCTCGACCGCGCTCTCGGCTGACACGCGCGGGGAACTCCCGGGCCAGCTCCTCCCGTGACGCCTCGTCGAGTCGCACCGACGCGGTGGCGACGTTCTCGGCCAGGTGCGTGCGGGTGCGGGTGCCGGGGATGAGCAGGATGTTGGGCGCGAGGTCGAGCAGCCAGGCCAGGGCGAGCTGCGCCGGGGTGGCCCCCAGACGTCTGCCGAGGTCACCGAGGACGGGACTGGAGAGGATCCGGTTCTGGACGCCGCGCGGCCAGCCGAGCGGGCAGAAGGGCACGAACGCGATCCCTCTGTTCGTGCACTCCTGGAGCACGTCGAGGGAGCCCTGGTCCGCGAGGTTGAAGAGGTTCTGGACGCAGACGATCTCCGTCTGGTCGACCGCCCGCAGCAGGTGCTCCCGCGAGATGTTGCTGAGGCCGATGCCGTCGATCAGCCCCTCGTCGCGGGCCCGGACGAGCGCCGCCAGCTGGGCGTCGAAACGCCTGCCCGGTGCGGCCGTCCGGTCGACCATCCGCAGGTTCACCGCGGCCAGGCGCTCCACGCCGAGGGTGGCGAGATTCTCCTCGACGCCTTCGCGCAGCTGGTCGGGCTCGTCGTAGGGCAGGACGGCGCCGCTCTCGTCGCGCCGTGCGGCGACCTTGCTGACGATGGCCAGGTCGTCCGGGTAGGGGTGCAGTGCCTCACGGATCAACTCGTTGACGACGCCGGGGCCGTAGTACTGCGCGGTGTCGATGTGGTTGACGCCTTCGGCGACCGCGGCGCGCAGCACGCGCAGCGCCTCGTCGCGGTCGCGGGGCGGGCCGAAGACGTTGTCACCGGCCAGCTGCATCGCGCCATAGCCGATCCGGCGCACCCGCCAGGGGCCGAGAGCGTACGAACCTGCGAACGCGAGCGGAGGGTTGCGGCGGGCGGTCATGACGATCTCCTCCATAACTTGAGCCTTCAAGTCGAACTCTAGACCCATCGACTTGAAGGCTCAACTCAGTCATGGCTGGATGGACCCCAGTTGCCAGGCCTTCATGCTGCGGAGGGTGGCGGTGCCGTTGTCGGCGAAGAGGTCGACTCCGGTGCTGGAAGGGTCGGGGAAGACCTGGTCGGTGAGGACGACCTGTTCGCCGCGGGCGTTCTCGGCGTACACCTCGACCGAGGAGGAGTCGACGAGGACGTGCAGGCGCAGGGTCCCGCCGTGGAGAGCGAGGGGGGCGCGCTGGACGCCGGGGAAGGAGGGGTCGAAGTCGACTGCTCCTGAAGCGGTGCGGTCGATGTACACCTCGCCGGTGGTGGTGTCGTAGCCGATCCGGGTGCGTTGCCCGGACCCGGTACGCACGTCGAGGCCGAAGTCGGTGGCGCTGCCCGCGGTGAGGTCGGCCTGGAGCTCCAGGCTGCTGCCCTGCACGCCGAGGGCCGCGGTGGTGTTGGTGACGCGGGTGGTGGAGACGTGGGCACCGGCGCGGCGCAGGCCGGCCAGTCCGTCGACCGGCTGCTGGATCAGCTGGACCTTGCCGTCCACCGTTCGCAGCGCGAGCCGGCGGGGGAAGGTGTCGGCGCTGCGCCACGGGCTGGTGGGGATGCTCCCGCCGTAGTTCCAGTTGTTCATCCAGCCGATCATGATGCGGCGGCCGCCGGGGGCGTCGTTGTAGGTCTGGGAGGCGTAGAAGTCCTCGCCGTAGTCGATCCAGTGGGCGCGTTGGAGGACGGACAGCGCAGGCTGGTCGGCGGTTGCGAACTGATCGGCCAGGACGTGGCCCCAGCCGCCGGTGTTGTTGTCGACGATCTGGATCTGGACCTGCTTGCCCCGGTAGGCGGTGGCGTTGAAGGAGGCCCAGTCGAGGTTCTCGGAGTCGGTGCCAGTGGCGCTCTGCACCACCTGGCCGTTGACGAGGAGGTTGACGCCGGTCTCGGTGGAGACGGGCTGGGCCCGGGTGTCGGACAGGACGACCTGGTCGAGGTTGATGTGGCCCCAGCCGCCGGTATCGGCGTCCACGACCTTGATCTGGGCCTGCTTGCCCTGCAGGTCGGACAGGTCCCAGGAGGCCCAGTTCAGGGCTTCGTCGTTGGTGCCGGTGGCAGAGCGCACCACCTGGCCGTCGACGACGAGTTCGACCGCGGTGGGAGCGTCGGAGGAGGCCGGGTGGTCACCGCCGCCGATGAGGAAGTCCACGTACTTCTTGTCGATGGTGAACGCCGGGGAGGTGAGGGTGCCGGTGGAGGCGTCGCCGTTGAGGTAGCTGTTGACCAGCCCGTGGCCGAGGTAGCCGGAGACCTGCTGCTGGTTGGGGAGGGTGCCCTGGGCCGGGCCGGTCCCGAAGGCGGTGCCGGTGGTCGTCCAGTCCCCGATGGGGCTGGAATAGGTCGTGCCCTCGAAGTCGGAGAGGACTTCGCCGGTGGGTACCGGTTCATTCCCCAGGACGGTTCCGGGGACGTAGGGGTGGTTGCCGCCGCCGACCTTGAAGTTGATGTAGTTGCTGGTGACGGTGAACGCCGGGGAGGTGAGGGTGCCGGTGGAGGCGTCGCCGCCGTTGAAGCTGTCGGCGAAGTACGCGCCCTCCGCGCCCGTGACCGTGGACTGGCCGGCCAGCGCGCCGGCCGCCGGCGCGTCGCCGAACGCGGTGCCGGAGGGCGCCCAGGCGCCGTAGGTTCCGGACTCGAAGTCCTGCAGCGCGGTGCCGGGGGGCGCGGTGTAGGTGCCGGCGTCGTCGGAGGTGAAGTGGGTACCGTCGAAGTCGCCGGTGAAGTACTGGACTCCCGTGCCGCCGGCGATCGACTGGGTTCCGACTGCCAGCACCCACGTGGTCTTCCTCGGGTCCCCGTCCACCGCGAGCGGGAAGAGGTCCGGGCACTCCCAGGCCCCGCCGGTGGCTCCGGCAGGGCCGAAGTCGCTCAGGTGGGTCCAGTTCCTGAGGTCGGTGGAGCTGTAGAGGGAGACCTTGTGCTGGTCGGAGAGGGCGACTGCCATCAGCCAGCTGTGGGTGGGGGCGTACCAGAAGACCTTGGGGTCGCGGAAGTTCTGCGAGTTGAGGTCGAGCACCGGGTTGGCGGCGTACTTCTTCCAGGTCAGGCCGCCGTCGGTGCTGTAGGCGAGGGACTGCCGCTGGATCCCGGTGGCCTTCACCAGGCTGGTGTAGACGGCGACCAGGGGCGGGTCTGCCTTGGTGCCGAGGCCGGAGCTGTTGTCCTTGTCCAGGACGACGCTGCCGGAGAAGACCATCTCGTCGGCATCCTGCGGGATGGCGACCGGGAGCTGCGTCCAGTGCACGAGGTCGGTGCTCACAGCGTGGCCCCAGGACATGTTGCCCCAGGTGTTGCCGGAGGGGTTGTACTGGAAGAAGAGGTGGTACCGGCCCTTGTACCAGATCAGGCCGTTGGGGTCGTTCATCCAGTTCTGGGCCGGGGTGAAGTGGAACTGGGGCCGGTACTGCTCGTGGTAGAGAGTGTCGGCAGTGGCGGGTGAAGAGGCGACGAGGGCCAGTCCGGACAGGACGGCCGTGGCGGCGAGGAGGCTACGGCTCCGGCGGGTGGGTCTGGACACGGTGCTCCTTTTGTCGGGTTCGTGTACAGCGCAGCAGATGTGATCCTCCGTCGACTCGGGCTACGGCTTGCGTGTCGGAGCCTTCGTACCGCCCTTCGCGGGGCGGACGAGCCTGACGCCGCAGCGGAAGCGGCGGCTCTGCCCGGGGGCGATGGTGATCGCGGTTGCGAATTCGTCGCGGTTGAAGGAGTTCGTCATGGTCTCGACCGGCTCGATGGCTATGGATGTGCGCCGGTCTCTGGGCAGGGTGTCACCGGTGAAGACGTGCAGGAAACCGCTCTCCTGCCAGATCCGCAGCTCGCGGCCGGTCTTCGGGTCGCGCAGGACGGTCTCGGCGCGGCCGTCGGGCCCGAAGTGGAGGTCGGCGTAGCAGGCGTCGATGACGCGTTGGCCGACCGGATTCGCGCCACGGAAGTCCATCTCCGGCAGGTCGTTCAGGTCGATGCGACAGTCGGCGCCGTCGACGGGGATGAGTTCGTCGTCGGTGCGGACGAGGGTGCGGGCCGGGATGCGCAGTTCCAGGTCGTCGATGTCCGCGGCGCCGTTGCCGAGTCGGAAGTAGGGGTGCCAGCCGGCTGCGTACGGCGCTGCCACGTCGCCGGTGTTCACGGCGTGGATGTCGAGGACGAGTTCGTCCTCGGTGACGGTGTAGGTGACGGTGAGGTCGAGCGAGAAGGGGTAGCCGTCGAAGCGTCCCGGCCGGATCCCGTGGCTGCGCAGGACCAGTTGGGCGCTGTCGGCCGTGGTGGTGGCGCGTTCCAGGACGAAGGGCGCGGTGCGGGCGAAGCCGTGGTAGACGGTCCGGTCGCCGGTCACGCCCGGGAGCAGGTCGTGCTCCCGGGCGTCGAAACGGTAGCGGCCGTCGGCGATGCGGTTGGGGAAGGGCGCCAGCACGCCGTTGCGCACGCCGGACTGCTCGTGCAGCTCGGCGGGGTCGTGGTAGCCGTCGGTGAGCTCAAGGGGCTCGCCGTCCTGGTCGATCCGCCAGCTGAGCAGGGTCGCCCCGTGCAGGGCCACGGCGGCGCGCACGGTGCCGCCGTGGCTGCCGACCGCCAGGCAGGGTTCGCCTTCCCAGCTGAACGGCTCGACGGTCCACCCGCTCATGCGACTGCCGGGGGGAGCTTCTTGGCGCCGGTCATGATGGCCACCGCGTCCTCCATGGAGTGCGTGTCCGGGGTGATGACGCCCACGCAGGCGCCGAGCCGCTGGATGTGGATGCGGTCGGCGACCTCGAAGACGTTCGGCATGTTGTGGCTGATCAGGATCACGCCGAGGCCCTGGTCGCGCAGGTCGCGGACCAGTTTGAGGACCTGGCCGGTCTCGCGGACGCCGAGCGCCGCCGTCGGCTCGTCCAGGATGACGACCTTGCCGCCGAAGGCCCCGGCCCGGGCGACCGCGACGGCCTGGCGCTGGCCGCCGGACAGGGTCTCCACCGCCTGGTTGATGTTCTGCAGGGTGCTGATGCCCAACCGCTTGACGTGGGCTTCGGCCTGACGCTTCATCTCCCCGGTGTCGAGCATCCGGAGCACCGAGCCCAGCGGGCCCTTGCGCCGGATCTCCCGGGCGAGGAAGAGGTTGCTGGCGACGTCCAGGGCCGGCGCGACGGCCAGGGTCTGGTAGACCGTCTCGATCCCGGCCTCGCGGGCGTCCTGCGGGCGCTTGAAGTGGACGGGCGCGCCGTCGACGAGGATGGTGCCCTCGTCCGGGACGAGCGCGCCGGACAGGCACTTGATCAGGGTGGACTTGCCGGCGCCGTTGTCGCCGATGACGGCCAGCACCTCGCCCTGGCGCAGGGTGAGGTCGACGTCGTCCAGGCCGACGACCCGGCCGAAGGTCTTGACCAGGCCCCTGGCCTGGAGGATGGGGGTGGTCATGCCTTCACGCTCCGGATCCACTGGTCGACGGACACCGCGGCGATGACCAGCAGGCCGACCGCGAGGACCTGGTAGTTCGGGTCGAAGCCGGCCAGCGCCAGGCCGTTGTCGAAGACCTGGACGATCAGCGCGCCGATCAGCGAGCCGAAGATGACGCCACGGCCGCCGAAGAGGCTGGTGCCGCCGATGACGACGGCGGTGATCGACTCCAGGTTGGCGTTGATGCCGCTGTTGGGGTCGCCGCCGCCGACGCGGCCGACCAGGATCCAGGCCGCCACCGCGATGGCGAGCCCGGCGACCATGTAGGCGCTGAGCAGCACGCGGCTGACCGAGATGCCGGCCAGTCGGGATGCCTCGACGTCGTCGCCCACCGCGTAGAGGTGGCGTCCCCAGGCGGTGTAGCGCAGCGCGAATCCGAGCACCGCGTAGAGGGCGATCATCAGCAGCACACCGGTGGTGACGTGGAGTGAGCCGATGGAGATGGTGTCCGCGGTCCACAGCAGGAAGCTGCCCGGCTGCAGCGCGACGGTCTGCCCCTTGGCGTAGATCAGCGTGATCGCGGTGAAGACGCTGAGCGAGCCGAGGGTGACGATGAACGGGGGCAGCTTGATCCGGGTGACCAGCAGGCCGTTGACCGCCTGGGCCGCGATCGCGACAGCCGCTCCGATCAGCAGGGCGAGGAGCCCGTTGACGTGGCTGTCGAAGACCAGCTTGGACATCACCAGTGAGGCGAGCACCATCACCGCGCCGATCGACAGGTCGATTCCGGCGGTGAGGACGACCAGGGTCTGGCCGGCCGCGAGGGCGCCGACGACGGCCACCTGCTGGGCGACCAGGGAGAGGTTCTGCAGCGAGTAGAAACGGCTGTTGAGCAGCGCGAAAGCGATGCCTGCCAGCAGCAGGACGATCGCCGGGCTGAGCGCCGGCTGCCGGTGCAGTACCGAGTGAACGCGCTGGCCGATGCCGGCGGGGCGGTTGAGGAAGTCCTCCGCCGTCACGGGCGCGGTATCGCCGCTCGATTGGATGGTCACAACTGTCCTAACGTCGAGGCTGGTCGGTCGACCTCGAAGGTCTGGTCGGGGTGGTCGGCCGGGGGCGCCGGCGGCAGGCGCGGATGCCGCCGGCACCCCCGGGGCACCACGGGGCCCGGGGAGGAGGGCCCGCGGGGTGGCCCGGGGGTGGCCCGGAGGTTCAGCTGCCCCAGCAGGCGGAGGCGGCGTCGGTGGGCGACTGGATGGTGACACCCGAGACGCTCTTGGTCGCGACCAGGGCCGTGCCGGTGTCGTAGAAGGACTTGCCGGAGGTCACACTCGGCTTGGAGCCGCCGCGGGCGAGCTTGGCGATCGAGTCGACTCCGAGCGAGGCCATCTTGCCGGGGTACTGCACGGCGTCGGCGGTGAATTCGCCGCTGGTGACGAACTTCAGTCCGGCGCAGCTGCCGTCGATCGCGTAGACCGCGACCTGGCCGGCCTTGCCCGCGGCCTTCAGCGCGTTGTAGGCGCCCTCGGCGGCCGGCTCGTTGATGGCGTAGACGACGTTGATGTTGGGATTGGCGGACAGGCAGTTCTCCATCGCGGTGCGTCCGCCGTCGATGGCGCCCTGGGTGGGCTGGTGGCAGGCAATGGTGTAGCTGCCGCCGGAGTAGCTGCCGGTCTTGGCCTCCTGACCGTTCTGGGTGGTGCTGCCGGGGTTGATGCCCAGGCCCTGGAGGAATCCGTGGTCGCGGTCGATGTCGACGGAGACCACCTGGTTGTTGAAGAGGTCGAGCATGGCGATGACGGCGGGCTTGCCGCCCAGGGCCGTCGCCGCGTACTGGCCGTCGAGCTTGCCCGCCGCGGTGTTGTCGGTGGCGAAGGTGATGTCGGCGGTGCTGGGCGGGTTCGGCGAGGTGTCCAGCGCGATGACGAAGAGGCCGGCCTGCTTGGCCTGGTTGAGTGCGGCGTTGACCGCGTCCCCGTTGGTCGTGATCAGGATGCCCTTGTCGCCCCGGGAGATGGCGTTGTCGATGGCACTGATCTGGGTCTGGGTGTCGCCGTCCTTGGTGCCCGCGGCCACCGTGAGGCTCACGTTGTCCTTGGCGGCCGCGGCCTTGGCGTCGTTCTCCATGCTCACGAAGTAGGGGTTGGTCAGGGTCTTCAGGATGAGGGAGACCCCGACCCTGCTGCCGCCGGAGCCGCCGGAGGAGCTGGAGGAGCTGCTTCCGGAGCCGGCGGTGGTGCTGGAGGAGCTGCAGGCGGCCAGCGCGGTCGCGACGCAGAGCGCGAGGCCCGCTGTCGCTGTCGTGCGCCCGACCTGACGGCGCGAGTTCGGGACATGAACGGTGTCGGAGTGGTTCATGAGGGTTCGTCCCTTCGTGGCCATCACATCGCGATGGTGAGACAACGTTGACTCGACGTGATAGTTCTCTCCGTGCCAGACTGCGTCAAGACGCTGATGGAAGCCCATCAGTAACAAGTTGGCAACGCAGGGACTCCTGGAGACAACGATGCCCGAGGGCGAGCTCGGGGCTGAGGCGCGCGGCGCCCGGCCCACGATGAAGGACGTCGCGGCACTGGCCGGGATCTCCATCAAGACCGTCTCCCGGGTCGTCAACGGCGTCAGCACGGTGGATCCCGAACTGGCCGCCCGGGTCCAGGAAGCCGCCCGCAAGCTCGGCTACCGACCGAACCTGACGGCGAGCAACCTGCGCCGCCGGGACGGGCGCACCGCGACCATCGGCATGCTCGTCGAGGACGCCGCGAACCCGTTCTCCGCGGCGCTGATGCGCGCGGTCGAGAACATCGCCCGCAGCCGCGGCGTCCTGGTGCTCTTCGGCAGTCTGGACGAGGACCCGGCGCGCGAGCGGGAGCTGGTCGGCGCGCTCCTCGACCGGCGCGTGGACGGGCTGGTGATCGTGCCCGCCGGGCTCGACCACAGCTACCTGGTCACCGAGCAGCAGGCCGGCACCCGACTGGTCTTCGTCGACCGCGAACCCAGCCTGCTCAACGCCGACGCAGTCGTGTCCGACAACCGGCACGGCGCGATCACCGCGGTCGAGCACCTCCTCGCCGCAGGACACCGGCGCATCGCCTACCTCGGGGACCAGATCTCCATCCCCACCGCCGCCCAGCGCTTCGACGGCTACCAGCACGCCCTGGGCTTCGCCCGCATCCCCCTCGACCCGGCCCTGATCCGCCACGGTCTGCGCACCGCCGAGGCCGCGGAGCAGACCGTCGAGCAGCTGCTCGCCCTCCCCGACCCACCCACCGCCCTGTTCACCAGTCAGAACCTGGTCACCATCGCCACCTGCCGAGCGCTGCGCCGGCTGAGGCGGCACCACGCGGTGGCCATGGTCGGCTTCGACGACTTCCCGCTCGCCGACATGCTGGAACCGGGGATCTCGGTGATCGCCCAGGACGCCGACGCGCTGGGCAGGCTCGCCGCCGGGACCCTCTTCCGCCGACTCGACGGCGACACCTCGCAGGCCGGGACCCTCACCGTGCCCACCCGCCTGATCCGGCGCGGCTCGGGCGAGTTGACGACAGGAGCAGGCACACGTGGCTGACACGAGCGAGACCACCGCGGCTTCCCCGGCCCCGGTGGTGACCGTCATCGGCGAGGCGCTCATCGACATGGTCCCCGGCGAGCGGCCCGGCGACTTCCGCGCTCTCCCCGGCGGCAGCCCCTTCAACGTCGCCATCGGCCTGGCCCGGCTCGGTCTTCGCACCTCGCTGATGGCCCGGCTGGCGGACAACGCCTTCGGGCGCATCCTGCGCGGGCAGGCCGAGGCCGAAGGCATCGACCTCGGGTGCGCCCCCCGCGCTGCCGAGCCCACCAGCCTGGCCATCGTCTCCCTGAACGAGCACGCCCAGGCCCACTACGACTTCTACCTCGACGGCACGGCCGACTGGCAGTGGACCGCCGCCGAGGCCGCCGACCTCCCGCCCGGCACCGCCGTCCTGCACCACGGATCCCTCGCCTCCTGGACCCCGCCCGGCGACGCCCACATCCACGGCCTCGCGGCGCGACTGCACCAGGGCGGCGAGGTCCTGGTCAGCTACGACCCCAACATCCGCCCGCACCTGCTCGGCGACCCCGACAAGGCCCGGCCGCAGGTGGAGCGCTCCGTCACCCGGACCCACCTGGTCAAGGCCAGCCGCGAAGACGTCGCATGGCTCTACCCGGACACGTCCCTGGAAGAGATCAGCGCACGCTGGCTGGGACTCGGCGCTCTCCTCGTCGTCATCACCGACGGCCCCGACGGCGCCCACCTGTACCGCCCGGGGGAGCAGCCGGTCACCCGACCGGGACGCAAGGCCGCGGTCGCGGACACCGTCGGCGCCGGAGACGCCTTCACCTCCGGCTTCCTCGACGCCCTCGTGCGACGCGGCCTCCACACGCCCGAACGACTCCGGCAGGCAACCCTGACGACGCTCGCCGGCGCCGCCGACGACGCGATCCTCGTCTCCTCCCTGACCTGCGAGCGCATCGGCGCCGACCCGCCCGCAGCAATGCCCAGGCCGCGCAGCTCCGCGCCCACCCCGCTCACACCGGCGGACCTCAGGCGAGCGCCGGTGCGGGGGCGGGCAGGTAGGGGGTGATGTTGCGCCAGGCGCGCTCGATGTACTCCTCCTTCTCGCCGACCGGGGCGACGTAGTGCAGCGCGCTTTCGGCGGCCTCGTTGCCCTCCAGGCGGGCGATGATCCAGCCGGCGAGGTAGTGCGAGGCCAGGCAGCCGCCGGCGGTGGCGATGTTGTCCTTGGCGTAGAAGGGCTGGTTGAGCACCTCGACGCCGGCGGCGACGACCCAGGGCTTGCTGGTCAGGTCGGTGCAGGCGGGGATGTCATGGAGCAGGCCGAGCCTGGCCAGCACGAGCGCGCCGGAGCACTGTGCCGCGATGAGCTGGCGCGCTGGGTCCAGGCGGCGCAGGATGTCCATGATCGCGGGGTCCTCGACGACCTCGCGGGTGGCGATGCCGCTGCCGACGATGACGGCGTCAGCGGCGCACGCCTCCTCAAGAGTGGACATCTGCTCGATGACCACCCCGTTCATCGACGTCACCCTGGGGCTGGGGGTGGCGATGGTGACGCGCCAGTCGTCGGTCCTGACGCGGTTGAGCACACCGAGAGCGATCAGGGAGTCGAGCTCGTTGTAGCCCTCGAAGGTGAGGATGGCGATGTGCACGGCGGCTGTCCTTCCGTAGGAGCGGGTGGGTCCTGACGGTAAGGACCCACGGACAGGACAGTCAAAGAATTGTCATGGATACAATGCGGTGCATGGCAGCCTCGCGGTACAAAAAGCTGGTCGACGCGCTCGCGTCCGACATCCGGACCGGGCGGCTCGCCGCGGGCGCGCGACTGCCGACACACCGCGGGCTCGCCGCCCGTGAGGGCATCGCCGTGGTGACCGCGACCCGGGTGTACGCCGAGTTGGAAGCGATGGGCCTGGTCAGCGGGGAACAGGGCCGCGGCACGTTCGTGCGTGACATCGCGGTCCCCGCCGGTCACGGCATCGACCAGCAGGTCGTCGCCACGGATGCGGTCGACCTCAACTTCAACTATCCGTCGCTGCCCGGACAGGCCGATCTCCTGCGGCAGGCCCTGCGCGAGGTGGCCACTTCCGGCGATCTCGACTCGCTGCTGCGCTACCAGCCACATCGAGGACGTCCCCAGGACAGAGCCTCGATCGCACGACACCTGAGGCGTCGGGGAATCACCACCGACGCGGACCGGATCCTCATCACCAACGGCGCCCAGCACGGCCTGGCCATCACCGTCATGGCCGCGCTCGACGCCGGCGACGTGGTCGCGGTCGACGCACTCACCTACCCGGGTTTCAAGGTGCTCGCGCATGCCTTTCATCTCGACCTGGAGCCCATCCCCGTAACCGCCGACGGGCCGGATCTCGATGCCCTCGAGAAGCTGTGCGCGACCCGCCCCGTCCGCGCGATCTACACCATGCCCACCCTGCACAACCCCCTGGGCTGGGTCATGCCGGCAACCGACCGGACCCGCCTGATCGAGATCGCTCGACAGCATGGCCCGCTCATCATCGAAGACGCCTCCTACGCCTACCTGGTCGAGGACCCTCCACCGCCGCTGGCCGCGACCGCGCCGGACATCACCGTCCACGTCTCGGGACTGTCCAAGAGCGTCGCCACCGGCCTCCGGGTCGGTTTCGTCGTCGCCCCGCCCGCCGTGGTGCCATCGCTCGAACGCGCGATCCGGGCGACCACTTGGAACACCCCGGCCCTCACCACCGCGATCGCCTGCCGCTGGCTCGAGGACGGCACGGTGGACCACCTGGAAGCACAGAAACGGGACGACGCCAGGACTCGCCAGGCACTGGCCGGACAGGAGTTGGCGGGCCTACCGCTCATCAGCCACCCCTCGTCCTACTTCGCCTGGCTGCCGCTGCCCGACGACGCACGCGCCGACCGCCTGACCGCCACGCTCGCGCGTCGGCACATCTCGGTGTCCACTGCCGAGCCGTTCACCACCTCGCCGCACACACCGCAAGCGATCCGCCTCGCCCTGGGCTCGACCGACCTGGCCAGTCTCCGGTCGACGCTGCGCATCGTGCGACAGGTCGCCGTCGAGGATGCCCACGCCTGAACCACCGGGCTCCGGCCGCGAGGAGGACGGGAGTGCCGGCCCCCGGGCCCGTGCAGGGGTGGAGCCTGGCGCTCTCTGGCGCTCAAGAGGTCAGCCCTGTCCGGGGCCTGGAGGCGCCGGACAGGGCTGCTGTGTGCGTGGGGGGTCAGCCCGCTGTGACCCTGATCTGTAGCGGGCCGCCGGGGACGGGCTTGCCGGTGGGTCCGCCGTAGGTGGTGGAGAGCCAGCCCGAGTCGATGACGGTGAACGACACTGTGTACGTGCCGGGAGCGAGACCTGAGGGGAGGTAGACGCCGAGCGTGGCAGTTCCGGCCGGGGAGACGCTGGTTCCGCCGGTCTCCTGGCCTTGGGTTGCGGTGCCGGTGCTGTCGTAGACAGCGGTTCGGAAGCCGTCGACGGGGGCGGTGGGATCCGTCACCGCGGCGGTGACGTACGCGGAGGTGCTGCTCAGCTTGGACTGCGGAACACTGGTGATGTTGAGCTTGGCTGAGGTCGCGGTCGGCGGGGTGGTGTCGGGGACGCCGCCGACGGTGAGCCCGGTGGCTGGGGCGTAGTAAGTGGTGCCGTACAGGGCGATGTCCCCGGCGCCGTCGGTGACGAGTACGCCGGTCAGGCCGCAAGTGCTGGCCTGGCCGTTGCTGGACTGCATCATGGTGGAGGACACCGAGTAGCTGCCGTCGGCGTTGTGGGTCGGTGTGGCAGCACCCTGGACGTAGCAGCCGCCCTGCCAGGTCAGTTGGACCGAGCTGACCCCGCTGCGGGCCCCGCTGATGTTCATGGACGTCTTGAAGGCGGTGTCGCCCTTCCAGCTGTTGACCGGGTTGGGCGTCGCGGTGAACTTGCTCGCGCTGAGCACCTCGTTGGAGGTGGCGGTCACCGGGGACTCGTTCAGGCCGCCGTAGACCTGGGTCTGGCCGGCGTTGTTGGTGAAGGAGACCGAGGACACGCTCCAGGTCCCGGAGGGGGATCCGGCCGGGATGAGGATCACGGCGTCGCACCTCGCCTCATGGATGTCTCCCTGGCAGGTGCCGTAGGGGTATCCGTATGCGTTCAACTCCTCGAACGAGCCGGTCGCGGTGGCGCCGCCGGGTCCGCTGACCGTCACGCTGCCCTTCCACAGCCCGGACTGGTAGTCCTGCGGGTTGACCGCGTACGAGAGGTACTGGTTGGTCCCGAGGTACAGGTACGGGGGGAAGGCGGACGACAGGCTGGCGATGTCGATGTCGGTGCTGATCGGGGTGACCGTGGAGGGTGCTGTTGTGGCGGTGAGCGTGTTGCCGGCGCCGGCCAGGGCGGATCCGGCCAGGATCGACTCCTGTTGGGTGGTGTTCTCGTACGCCGTCAGCAGGGATACGGTCCAGACGGCCGTCGTTGCACCGGAGTACTGCGGCACGGCGAAGGAGTAGCTGAAGTTCGCGGCCGTGGGGGTGCCGGAGACCAGGGTGGCCCCCTCGTACACGCTGCCGGTGGAGGCGTAGTCCACCAGATAGGGCTGGCCGATGTAGCTGTCCGGGGTGGTGCCCTTCTGCCTGATCACGATCTCGCCGACGATCTGGGTGGCGCCCGGGTCCGGGTCCGAGACCGACCAGGTGACGTTGACCGGCACGGCTCCCGACGAGGCGTCAGCGGTCGACTGGGCGAAGGCCGGGGTGGTGGCCTTGGGGCCGCTGTCGGCTCTGAAGTAGCCCTGGACGTCGGCGACGATGTCGGTGGTGCCGGCCCGGTTGTAGAAGTCCACCTTGCCGTCCGCCCCGACCGGGACGACCACCAGGTTCGGGACGGTCTGACCCTTGATGAAGTTGACGTTGGAGGCGGTGGGGACGGACTCGCCGTCCGGGTAGACGGTCAGGTAGCCACCGCTGGTGGCGTTCGTCGCGGTGACGTTCAGCACCACGGCGGTGATGGCGGAGGCAGGGCCGCCGGTGAACGGGACCACCGACAGACCGACGCTCTGGCCGGCGCCGACCGGACCCTTGACGCCACCGGTGCCGGTGCCCTTGCGGGTGTCCAGGACGCGGTTGCTCACCAGGTCGGTCAGATGCAGGAGCCCACCGGCGTTGGGGGCCCCGGGAAGGTAGTACCCCTGGATGTCGGCGATGACGTCGGTGGTGCCGGCCCGGTTGTAGAAGTCCACCTTGCCGTCCGCCCCGACCGGGACGACCACCAGGTTCGGGACGGTCTGACCCTTGATGAAGTTGATGTCGGAGGCGGTGGGGAGCGTCTGGCCGTCCGGGTAGACGGTCAGGTAGCCACCGCTGGTGGCGTTCGTCACGGTGACGTTCAGCACCACGGCGGAGGCGGCGTCCGGCACTCCCTGCACACCGCGCACCTGGAGCGGCAGGCTCTTGCCCGTACCGACCGGGGCTTTGACGCCGGCGGTGCCGGTGCCGTTGCGGGTGTCCAGGAGCCGGGTCGGGCCGTCGGCGACGTAGGTCGAGGCGGCCTTGTCCAGGGTGTAGTAGCCCGCGACGTCGGCAATGACGTCGGTCGCACCGGATCCGTCGTAGAAGCTCACCATGCCCAGACTGTCGACCGGCACCACGACCTGGTTGGCGACCGTCTGGCCTGCCTGGAAGTTCAGGTTCGAGGAGCTCGGCAGGACACCCTGGTTCCCGTACACCGCCAGGTAGCCGGCGGTGGTCGGGTTGGTGACGGTCACGTTCAGAACGACCGCGGTCGGGGTCACCGAGGGGTTGCCGGTGACCTGGGAGACGTCCAGCGCCAGCGGATTCTGGCCGACCTTCCGCTTCACTCCCCTGGTCCCGGTGCCGTCGCGGGTGTCCAGAACGCGCTTGGGACTCAACGGGACGAACCCGCCGGCCAACTGCCGCTCCTCGGGCAGGGAAATGGCGGGACGCACGGAGACTGCCGGCTTGCGCACGCTCGCCGAGCCGGTCTTCGAGTGCGTCTTTGAGCCGGAAGTCGACGCGGCCTTGGTGCCGGAGGCGGCTGTGGCGGTCGCGGATGTACGCGGGCCGGGGGTGGCTGCGACTGCCGACGCAGCCGCGGTGCCGACCGTACCGGAGGCGGTCATGGCGAGGGCGAGTGCTGCGGCGGTGCTCCACAGGCGCAGCCTGCCGCGGGCCGCCGAACCAACTATGGACATTTCATTCCGTATCATAGAAAGGCCCCGACTATTGCATAGCGGGGGCACAGCATGAACTGCGAGTTGACAGTGAAGCAGGCTTTTCGGCCGCGTGGCCCGGAATAAGCGCTGCAAAATGACAGGGCGGCAACGAATTAGCGGACATCCCACAGCAACCTGCGCAGATCAGCAGATTCTGGCTGCTACCGCAGGCTTCACGCGCTCGGGGTGCGCGGCAATCACCAACGGGCCCCTCGGTGAGCCGCCTTCGGGATTCGAACCCGAGACCTACGCATGACGAGACCACGAGCGATCGTGATGCCCGGTTCCGGCTCGTGCCTCCCCGTGTCGTTTTTCCTGATCAGAGCATGTACGGAGGGTTCTGCCATGACACCCTGTGCTACCTCGTCCGGGTAGCCATTGACACGCTCCTAGAGAGTGGCCACGGCAGCTGCTACCGCCCAGGAACCAGCCTGGTCAACGACGACGCAGACCTGGGCGGGGCGGGCCTCCGCGGAGTTGGCTCGGCCAGCCCTGACTGCAGCCCAGGGGCGTCGTCGTGCGGGTGCGGTTCTGCTCAGTGACCCAGCGCGCGAGGGAGACCAGCGTGCTCTCAACGCTCTCCGCCATGTGCGCGAGCAGGGCATCCAGGTCCGCGCGAGTGCTGCCCAGCACCGGGTCAAGGCTCAGGAGTTGCCAGGACTGCTGCACCGTGCCGCCAGGGGCGAGCCGCCAGACGCCCGAGTCACCTGTCAGGTGGCGCCGAGGTGCTGGACGTACCCCCCGGCCGATTGGTAGGCGGGCCAGCCGGGACTGCCGGTCTCCGCGAAGCTCGCCCATGATCGGTGGACCCAGGTGGCGAGCGCAGCGGGGGGTTCGGCCCTGCCGAGCAGCCCGCGAGGGCCGCGCAGCGAGGGCAGCGACAAGTGGTCGAAGACGAACGGCAACTCCATCACGTGGCTGGCGCCCAGTTGTCCGTCGACCGCGTCGGAGCGCCAGGCGAATTCGTAGCAGTACGTCCGCCCGGACGTGGCGCTCGCGTGTGCCGCAGCCAACTGCCGAGTGCCGGCCCTGAAGAGCCCGTCGCCGAGGATGATGGTGCGCAGTTCAGCGGCGGTAGCGAACGGATGCTGCGCTCGGTAAGCGCGGACGGCGTCGTCGGGGCGGGAGTGGAAGCGTGCTGCGGTGTCTCGGACATCGGTCTCGGTGGTGCTTGCCAGGACTCCCAACGGGGCCAGGTAGAGACTGCCTTCGTCGAGATTGGAGCCGATCAGCAGGTCGATGCCGCGTCCCCGGGCGGCGGCGATCGCGGTGGCGGGCTGTTGCTCGCTGACCAGGCTGAAGGCGGTGATTCCGCCGAGCGGGTCGTGGTGAGTGGGGGTGCTCAAGTCCAGGCCGGTCAGGCGGGGCAGGACGGCGACGAGACGCTCGGTGGCGATGTCGGCCAGGGCTTTGGCGGTGGGCTCGATGTCCAGCTCGCGTCCGACCTGCGTGGTGACGATGTCGGCCTGGTCCGGGGTGAAGGCACCGGTGCCGGTGCCGCTTTGGATGATGGCCCGCCGAACGAGGCCGGCGGAGGCCGGGTCGGCGAGGATGCCGCCGACGATGATTGCTCCGGCTGACTGGCCGAAGAGGGTGACGTTGCCGGGGTCGCCGCCGAAGCGGACGATGTTGTCCTGAATCCAGCGCAGGGCGGCGAGGACGTCGAGCATTCCGCGGTTGTCCGGCGCGTCCGGCAAGTGCAGGAAGCCGGGGATGCCCAGCCGGTAGTTGACGGTGATCAGGACGACGCCATCGCGGGCGTAAGTCGTTCCGTCGTAGAGGGGTGCGCGATTGGAACCGGCGACGAAACCTCCGCCGTGCACGAACACCATGACCGGCCTCGTCGGCCCGTCCGGCAGCGGGGCCCAGATGTTCACGGTGAGGTAGTCGTCGCCGCGCTGCCAGCCCGGGCCGAAGTAGGGCGACATGTCGAGGGTGCCGAAGGCGTCCCGGGTGGGCTGGGGTGCGGTCGGTCCCGGCTGTGTCGCGTCACGGACCACGGTCCACCGCTCGTGCGGGGTTGGCGCGGCGAAACGCCTGCGTCCGACGGGCGGTGCGGCGTAGGGCACGTTGAGAAAGGCCGTGCCGTGTTCATGGCGGCGGCCATGGATCGGGCCGGAGGTGGTGGTGACGGTGGCGAAATCGGCAGGCGCCATCTCGCTGCTCCTCCTTGCTGGTTGCTCTGGTGGGGGCTGCCGCTCCGGGTTGGCCGGAGCGGCGGCGGATTGGAACCAGGTGTCAGTACCGGGTGAACGGCGCCCACTTCTTGATCGCGAAGCCGCTGCCTTTGTCCTCGACCTCAAGGGCGCTGTGGCCGCTGAAGTGGGCAGGTAGCACGAGGGCGTTGACGTCGGCGGCCCATCCGAGCAGCCTGCGGCGGGTCGTGCGGGCCTGCGCCGGGTCCTGGCAGAAGCAGCTGTTGTGGTCCGGGTGTGTGACCTGGAGCGGGGTGTGTATCAAGTCGCCGGCGAGCAGCGCCCGGTCGCTGCCGGACTTCAGCTTGACGACGCTGGATCCGGGTGTGTGGCCTGGGGCTGTTTCCAGGCGCAGGTGCGCGTCGATGGCGTGGCTTCCCTCCCACAACTGCACCTGGCCTGCGGCGTACACGGGGGCCACGCTGTCCTCGAACACGTTCTCGTTGACGCCGCCGGCGATGTCCGGGTTGTTCGCCGGGTTCCAGAACTCGAAGTCGGCCTTGGGCATCATGTAGGTGGCGTTCGGAAAAGTGGGCACCCAGGCGCCGTCGACCAGCCGGGTGTTCCAACCAACGTGGTCGACGTGCAGGTGGGTGTTGACCACTAGGTCGACGTCCTCGGGCCGCACGCCGGCGCGCGCCAGGTTGCCGAGGTAGTCCAGCCGCAGGTGGTCCCACGCGGCGACGGCCGGGCGGGTCTTGTCGTTGCCGACGCCGGTGTCGACCAGGATGGTCTGGCCGCCGCTGCGCAACAGCCAGGTCTGCATGGCGACGTGCACCATGGCGTCATCGGCGCCCAGGTGGTCGGGCACGAGCGTCTCGCGGTGGTCCTGCCATGCCTGCTCAGGCAGGTCCGGGAAGAACTGGTCCGCGGGCATGATCGGCCCGTGCATCTCCTCGATCCGGGTGACTGTGACATCGCCCAAGGTGATCTCGTGCATGTCCTGCATGGTGTTTCTCCGTACGGTGAGGGTTCTTGGAGGGCTCGGGGCGGTGGACCTAGTCGTTCAGGTGGGCGAGGATCAGGTTGGGGTCCTTCGCCGTGAGATAGGCGGCGCTCAGCACGTAGACGGTGTCACCGCGCAGGGCGATGGACGTGGGGTTCTGCAGTCCGTCGGCCGAGGTCAGCACGATGGAGTGGCTGCCGTCGGGCTGGACGAGCGCGACCTCACCCGGGCCGTTGAGGGCGGCCAGCAGCTGATCGCCGTGGCCGGTGAAGGCGAAGTCGTCGATCCCCGGCAGACCGGTGGCCTCGGTTCGGGCCGAACCGGCGCGCCCGTCCCGAAGGATGGGGATGCGCAGGACGGAGCCCTTGTCGAGGTTGGTGGCCCAGACCGCGCCGTTGTGGATCTTCAGACCGTTGGCGCCCAGAAATCCGGTGGAGGCCAGTTCGGGGGCGGTGGACCAGGCGGTGGGGGTGCCACCGGTGGTGGGCACGGTCCAGATAGTGCCGAGCACGGAGTCGGTGACGTAGAGAGTACGGGTGCGAGGGTCCAGCGCCAGGCCGTTGGGCAGGCCGTCCGCGGGCAGCGCGGCGATGCGCTGCGGTTCGCCGCCGGGACGCAGGCGCCACACGCCAGTGAGGTCGGGGGTGCCGGTGGCGTAGAGGAAGTACAGGGTTCCGTCGTGGGAACGGACAATGCCGACGGTCAGCGGGAAGCCCAGGACCGGGGTGTGGATACCCCCGTCGGCGGGTTTGGGCAGGGTGGCCAGGATCCGGATGGTGCCCCTGGGGGAGACCTCGGCGATCTGGCGGCCCTCCGCGAAGGTGACGTACGCGGCGCCGCCCGGTGCCAGGGCGACGTTCTCCGGCGTCTGACCCTTGACCAGGTCGAAGTGCACAGCGATCCGCGCGCTGGTCAGCGGGGCGGAGACGGCCGACGCCGACACCGGAGTGAGCGCTGCGGCAGCCGCCGCAACAAGGACGGCCGCAGACAGGGCGGACGTGGAGAGCTTCTTGAACATGGTTCCTTCACCGGTTTTCGGGCATGCGGCAGCAGCACGCCGACGCACAGGCTGAGCAGGTGAGTTCTGCCCGGGGGCCACGCGGCCCCCGGGACTGCTCCCGGCGGCGGCCGGTCGTCGGCCGTGCCCGGGTGGGACGGGCGCTCGCAGGTGCCAGCCGAGCGCCCGGTGGCGTTGTGCGAGGTCAGGCAGTGCTGGCCCGGGGCCCCATCCGCGCCGGGTCGGCTGTGGCGGTGTCCTGGTTGATGGCCTGGGCGAGCAGGGCCAGCGCGGCCCGCGAGGGCGAGCCCGCCTCCGTGGTGGCGACCACGACGTTGGGGCCCGGCCCATGGCTCAGGGTCTGCTGAACCACCGTCAGTGGGCCGACCAGCGGGTGCCGCATCTCATAGGCGGCGACGGTGCACGCCTTGACCCGGTGGTCGGCCCACATCGAGGCGAACTCCGGGCTCTTGGCGCTCAGTTCACCCAGCAGCGCGTGCAACGCGGTGTCCTGCGGATGCTGCGCCGCCACCAGACGCAGATTCCCCACCACCGCCCTGGCCTTGCTCGGCCAGTCCGCGTACAGGTCGCGGGTATGACCGTCGAGGAACACCAGTTGGGCCATGTTGGGACGCTGCGCCGAAAGGTCCGGGGCACCAGGGTCGAGGTGCCCGGCGAACAGCGCGTGGCCCAGGCGATTCCACGCCAGCACGTCACTGCGCCGGCCGAGCACGATCGCCGGAACGTCCGCCAGCACGTCCAGCAACTGAGCCGTCGCCTCCGTAACGCGCTCCGGCCCAGGCCGCCGACCCCGAGTGCGATGCCGGTCCACCCCGACCAGGTCGTGCAGGTGCTGCCGCTCGGACTCGTCCAGCCGCAGAGCCCCGGCGATCGCGTCCAGTACCTCAGGCGAGGCGCTCAGTGACTGCCCCTGCTCCAGCCGGGTGTAGTAGGAGACGCTCACGCCCGCCAGCAGTGCCAACTCCTCGCGCCGAAGACCAGGCACACGCCGACGCTCCCCGTAGGTGGGTACCCCGATGTCCTCGGGCAGCAGTTGGGAGCGCCGCGCCTGCAGGAAGTCCCCGAGCTGCGATTTTCCGGTCATGGATCCGAGTATGGGCCGACGCGAAACGCACAGCCTGCCCCAGCTGTGGATAGGCACCAGCGGGTCCGACTCCCCGACCGGACCGCCGATGAAGCCGGTGCCGGTGATCCGGCATCCCTGATGGTCCTGCGGTCCAGCCCCGGCGACGCGGACAGCTCGCTCTTCGAGCATCCCGAGTACCACCGTGGCTGACTCCGCCCCGGCGGACCATGCCCGCCTTCGCCGGGGAGATCTTCGGGCCCGTCGCCCCCATCGTTCCGTTCCGGACCGACACCGAGGCAGTCGAGATCGCGAACGACACCGCATACGGCCTGGCAGTGGCTGTGCACTCCCGTTCGGTGCGGCGGGCCACCGCCGTCGCCGAGCCGTCCCGCCGCCCGGTCTTCTGCCACAGGGCGAGATGCGAGGTAGTGCATTCCTGTCCGGCTCGGATCGGGGGCTGCCACCCCGGCAAGTGGGGCAGTAACCATTCAGTAACGCTGTGCACACACCTCTCACAACCCTGGAACGCTGACGACCCGTCAACCACCTCAGGGGGAACAGCGCCATGACCACGCCTCAGTACGGCCAGCCCGCACCCGCAGCACCCGCGAAGAAGTCCAAAGCGAAAGGCTGCGCCGGAATCGGCTGCCTCGGCGTCGTCGCGATCGTCGCCGTCATCGGCATCGCGTCGGCCATGAGCGGGGGCAAGAACACGCCTACGGCCAGCAGCAGCCCGGCAGCCGGCGCGGCCACCCACGCCGCAGCAGCACCCGCAACCACTGCCGCAGCAGCGCCGGCCGCGGCCGACACCATCACCTACGTCGTCACCGGCAGCAGCAGCGCCGACGTCCAGTACGGGCCCGCCGGGTCCAGCAGCCAGGGCCACGTGCCGATGAGTATCACCAAGAAGCTCGGCACCCCGCAGTACGCCAGCATCTCCGTGCAACTCCAGGGCGGCGGCGCCGCGTCGTGCCAGATCGAGGTCAACGGCAAGGTGGTGTCCAAGGCCACCGCCAACGGGGGCTACAACATCGCGCAGTGCGAAATCTCGCAGGACCCGATCAACGGCGGCTGGATCGACACCAACGGCGGCTGAGTACCCTGATGTCGGCGCGCGCTCGCTACCAAGGGGAGGCGCGCGCCACACTGCCGCCCTGGGTCAGCGCCGACCCAGGACCGCCCGCGCAGCATCCGTCGCGGAAACCCGATCCCACGGCACCTGATGGCGATGCACCCAGAAGTCCACCTCCGCCGACGACCCGGCGCCGACATGCTCGGCGATCACGTTGCTGTTCTTGTCCAGGTCGATCAGCCTCACGGTCACCGCGCACCGTGCCGCGCAGTTGCGTGAGCGCATGGTGGCGGGGGAGCTGTGGAAGGAGCACGATCTCGTGTTCGCGCAGGCGGACGGGAAGCTGATCGACCCGCGCGCCGGCTGGGAGGAGTGGAAGGACATCCTCGCCGCGGCCGGCCTCCGGGACGCCCGGGTGCACGACAGTCGGCACACTGCAGGGACGCTGATGATCGAGTTCGGGATCAGCCCCCGTGTCGTGATGGAGATCTTGGGTCACTCGTCCATGCGCATGATGACCCACTACACCCACGCCGCCTCTCCGCTCGCTGCGGATGCGGCCTCGAAGATGGGTGACGCGCTATGGGGTTGATCATGACTACTGCAACTAGAACTGCCACTGGACGAAAAAGCGGCCTGCCGCTTCCGACGGGAAGCAGCAGGCCACAGGCTGAGCCGCCTTCGGGATTCGAACCCGAGACCTACGCATTACGAGTGCGTTGCTCTGGCCAACTGAGCTAAGGCGGCGATGTCGACGGTCTGTGACCGGCAACGGGGGTTAGTCTACACAGTCCGCAGGGGTGATCCTTACGGGGTTTCGGGGGTCGCGGGTGGCGGGGCGGGTCAGCCGGTGGAGGCGGTGGCGAGCTTGGCGGCGAAGCCGATGAAGAGGGCGGCGACACCGGTGGTGAGGCCGGCCGAGAGGCGGCGACGGCGGCGGAAGGCGTTGGCCAGGGCGGTGCCGGCGAGTATCAGCGTGGTGAGGTAGAGCACGCTGAAGAGCTGGAGCGTCGCGCCCAGGATCACGAAGGAGAGCGCCAGCTGCCCGTAGCCGGGGTCGACGAACTGCACGAAGAAGGACAGCAGGAAGAGGATCGCCTTCGGGTTCAGCAGGCTGATCACCAGCGCCCGGCGGAACGGGCGCTCGCGCTCGTCCAGGGGGGCGGCCTCGGGGGCGGTGGCGTCGGCCTTGCGTTCGCGCCACATCTGCCGGGCCGACTTGAGCATGCCGTAGCCGATGTAGACGAGATACGCCGCGCCGACCAGCTTTACCACGTCGAAGACCAGCGGGGTGGCCTTGAGCAGGGAGGCGGCGCCGAGAGAGGTGAGCAGGATCAGCGTGGTGTCCCCGATGAACACCCCGCAGGCCGAACGGAAGCCGGTGCGGACGCCGCGGCGGGCGGCCACCGAGAGCACGTACATCGAGTTGGGCCCTGGGAGAAGGACGATCAGCAGGGCGCCGACAGCGTAGGTGCCGTAGTGGACAACTCCGAACATGCCTGCCGCCTCGTCCCTCTCCGAAAGATTGGAGCACCGCACCACAGGTTGGTGCGATGAAAGGATTGTGGCACCAAATGGGTCCTTACTTGTACCCGATTAGTCGCACATGGTGCCCTTGGCCGGAGTGGCGCCGGTCAGCAGGTAGGTGTTGACGTCGTTGTCCACGCACGTGCTGCCGCGCTCGTACGCGGTGTGCCCGTCGCCGTTGAAGGAGAGCAGCGTCCCGGAGTCGAGCTGGGCCGCCAGGGCCTGGGCCCAGGCGTAGGGGGTGGCCGGGTCGCGGGTGGTGCCGACGACCAGGATCGGGGCCGCGCCCTTGGCCGGGATGGTGTGCGGCTCGCCGGTGGGCTTCACCGGCCAGGAGGCGCAGGACAGGCCGGACCAGGCCAGCGTCGTGCCGAAGTGCGGGGACGCCTTCTGGTAGGTGGCGAGCTGCTGCTCCACCTCCTGCGGCGTGGTCGCCGCCGGGGCCAGGTCCAGGCAGTTGACCGCGGCGTTGGCGGCCATCAGGTTCTGGTACTGGCCCGAGGCGGACCGCTCGTAGTACTGGTCGGACAGGGCCAGCAGCCCGCTGCCGTTGCCGGCCACGGCCTGGGTCAGCGCCGCGCGGAGGATCGGCCACTGCCCCTGGTCGTACATGGCGGAGATCACACCGGTCGTGCCCAGCGCCTCGCCCAGCGGCCGGGACGGGGAGTCGGTGGGGAGCGGATGCTTGTCCCAGGAGAGGAACAGGGCGTCGAGCCTGGTCCCGGCCTGCTTGGTGGTCGAGCCGAGCGGGCAGTTGCTCTGCTTCACGCAGTCGGCCGCGAAGGCGTTGAACGCCGTCTCGAAGCCGCCGGCCTGCTGGCTGTCGAGCTGCAGCGCGTCCAGTGAGGGGTTCATTGCGCCGTCCAGCACCAGGTGGCCGACCCGGGACGGGAACAGCCCCGCGTAGGTGGCGCCGAGGAAGGTCCCGTAGGACTTGCCCAGGTAGTTGAGCCTGGCGTCGCCGAGCAGGGCGCGCAGGACGTCCATGTCCTTCGCCGCCTCCACCGTGCTGACATGTCCGAGCAGCGCGCCGGAGTGCTGTTCGCAGCCCTGCGCGAAGGTCTTGTCGGCCGCGAGCAGGGTGTTGATCCCGGCCTGCGAGTCGGGGGTGGTGTCGGTGGCGGTGAAGGCGTCCATCTGCTGGTTCGTCAGACAGGTCACCGGGGTGCTCCGGTTGACCCCGCGCGGGTCCATTCCGACGATGTCGTACGCGTTCCGGATCACGGTCGGGAAGCTGGTCGCCGCGTACTCGGCGTAGTCGATCGCGGAGCCGCCCGGGCCACCCGGGTTGACCAGCAGCGATCCGAGGTGCTGGGACCCCTGGCCGGTCGCCTTGCGCCGGACCACCGCGAGCGAGATGTCGGCGGAGCCCGACCCCGGGTTCGCGTAGTCCAGCGGGACCTTCATCGTGGCGCACTGGAAGCCCGCGTCGCAGCCGCTGGTGGTCCAGGTCAGCTTCTGGCTGTAGTAGCGCTGCAGGTCGGCCGGGATCGCGGCGGACAGCGGCTCCAGCACCGGAGCGGACGACGTGGCTGCGCCGGCTGACGCGGAGCCTGTCGACGCGGCGGCGGACGAGGCGGCGTCCGAGCCTGCGCCGGTGCTGCGGGGAGGAGCGGGCGCGGGGGAACTGCACCCGGCCACCACGACCAGGCTCGCGGACAGCACTGTCGCTGTGGCGAACCGCCGTACTACGTTCATCCGAACCTCAACTCTCTCTGCACGCAGAGGGTACCGTTCGATGCTGAGAGTCACCGCGCTGTTCCCTGCCCTGGTGTCGGCCCTGTCACCTGCGTCGCCGCCTGCCCGGACGCGGCCAGAAGCTCCGTCAGATACCCGGCGCCCTGGCGCACCAGGCGGAAGCGCTCCCGCTCGGGGGAGAAGTCCTGGGCGGTGGCGACCGTGCGCAGGTCGGTGTGCGGACGGGCCGCCAGAGCGCCGCGGAGCCGCGCGGTCGACTGCTGGCCCGCCGTGTCGGCGGCGGTGTCGGCGAGCAGCAGATGGGCGGTCCCGGGTGCGGTGACGCTCGGTCCGCGCAGCGGGAGCAGCGCCTCGTAGCGTCCGGACAGTCCGGCCGCGGCGGTGAAGAGGGCCGGGCGCGCCAGCTCCTCGGCCACCGCGCAGGGTGCGCCGGCGCCCAGCCCCAGCAGCGCCCAGCCCTGGGCGTCCTTCCGGACGTGGAAGCGGGCGGCCAGGGCCCGGCGCAGCTGCTCGGCCGGCGAATACGCGGCGGGGTCGCAGTCCGCGAGCGGCGCGACCGCGACGAAGGGGTTGGCACGGCCCAGCTCGGCGGCGCTCTGCAGGCCGTCGAGGACCGATCCGAGCTGGGCGGGGAGGGTGCGTACCAGGAGGACCTGGAGCGGCGCGGCGTGTCCCGGGTACTGCTTCGGCAGCCACACCCTGAGCCGCCCGGGGACTCCGGGGAGCGCGCCCTCCAACAGCTGGCCGCCCGAGGGGTGACCCACCATCAGCAGCCCGACGGACGAGGCCACAGGTGCAGGTGCGCCGGCCGGCGTACGGGGGGTGGGGCTCTGCGGGTGGACGGGCGCGGCCGCGGCGTGGAACGGGCGCGCCACCGCCGACCCGGCGCCTGCGGGTGACAGCCCGACCGCGACGCCGCCCGCGCAGACGCAGCCGAGCGCCACGACGGCCGCCGCGCCGCGCAGAGCCGTGCCCCGGTAACAGGGCGTCAACTCGTACACCAGTCCGGCCTGCTGTTCACGCCAGGCAGCGAGGGCGCTTCCCCCCGCCCACACCGCGGCCACCACTCCGAACAGCGCCAAACCCGCCCACCACAAGATCATCCAGTGGCCATCCCCCGCCTCGCGCGGCAATCATCACCGAGGACGCCAAGTGTCACCCGAAGGAAGCAGCGCCTCCTAGCCCGCGCGCAGCGCGACCGCCATGGCCTCGACGGCCAGCAGCGGGGCGACATTGCGCTCCAGCGCGGTACGGCAGGCCAGGACGGCTTCGATCCTGCGCAGCGTCCCCTCCGGACGGGACTCCCCGGCGACCCGTTCCACGGCTGCCCGCATCTCCTCGTTGGAGAGCTCGCCCGCGGCGCCGAACTGCACGGCCAGCACATCGCGGTAGAAGGAGGAGAGGTCGATCAGCGCCCGGTCCAGGCTGTCCCGCTGGGTGCGGGTGGCCCGGCGCTTCTGCCGGTCCTCCAGCTCCTTCATCGCCCCGGCCGTACCGCGCGGCATCCTGCCACCGACGCCGGCCGCGGCGCCCAGGGCGGCCCGCAGGTCCTCGGTCTCCTTGGCGTCGACCTCCTCGGCGACCTGTTTGGCGTCCGCGGCCGCCGCGTCGACCAGGCTCTGCGCGCCGGCCAGGCAGGCGCCGAGGTCGGCAACGCGCAGCGGCAGCTTCAGCACCTCGGCCCGGCGCTCGCGCGCTCCCGCGTCCAGCGCCAGCCTGCGGGCCCGTCCGATGTGGCCCTGGGCGGCGCGGGCGGCGAAGGCCGCCATCCCCGGCTCGATGCCGTCCCTGCGCACCAGCACGTCGGCGACCGCGGCCACCGGCGGGGTCCGCAGCACCAGCAGCCGGCAGCGGGAGCGGATCGTCGGCAGCGCGTCCTCCACGGACGGGGCGCAGAGCAGCCACACCGTCCGCTGCGCCGGCTCCTCGATGGCCTTGAGCAGGACGTTGGCCGCACCCTCGGTGAGCCGGTCGGAGTCCTCCAGGATGATCACCTGCCAACGGCCGCCGGCCGGGGACATCGACGCGCTGCGGACCAGCTCCCTGGTCTCCTTCACGCCGATGCTGAGAACGTCCGTGCGCACCGACTCCACATCGGCGTGGCTGCCGATCAGCGCGGTGTGGCAGCCCTCGCAGAAGCCGCAGCCCGGCACCCCGCCGAGCTCCAGATCCGGCGAGGTGCACTGGAGCGCGGCGGCGAAGGCGCGGGCCGCGGTGGCCATGCCGGAGCCGGGCGGCCCCGTGAACAGCCAGGCATGCGTCATTCCCGTGGTGCCGGCCGCGGCGGGCGCGGCCTGCTCCTCCGCGCCGCTGCTCCGGCCGCCCTCCAGGACCAACCGTGCCGACCTGGCGGCGGCGACGAGCTGCTCCACCACCTGTTCCTGGCCGACCAGGTCGTCCCACACGCTCACGATGTCTCCGGTCCGGTCGTGCCCGACTGCTGTGGCACGAGCCTAACGGGCGGCACCGACAGCGCTCACTTCCTGCCGGGACCCGTGCCCTTGCCGTCCTCGGGCCCGGCCTCGCGGCCGCCCCCGGCCTCCGGCTCACGGCCGTCCCACTGGGACCACTCGTCGCGCGAGCCGAGCAGCTCGTCGGTCAGGCTGGGCAGGTCGTCCAGCGGGGTGTTCTCGGCCCAGTCATAGCGGCCGGGCTGCGGTGCCGGCGCGTTCGGGTCGACGACGGGCATCTGCCGGGTGCGCTCCACCGGGGGCGCGGGCGGCGGCTGCGACCCGCCGTCCTCGGGACGGAACAGCCAGTCGGGGACCTTGTCCTGGACGCTCTCGTCACTGCGCGGCTTGGCCACCCGCCAGGCCTTGGGCAGCTGGCGGGTCCGCTCCGGGTCGTCCACCTGCGGCAGGACTGCGGTCTGCTCCTCCTGAGCGGGCTGCGCCTCGGGAGCGGGCGGCTTCACGACCGCCCGTCCCCGGCGCGGCTGCGGGTCCTCGGTGACCTGCGGCAGCACCGTGGTCTCGTCGGCCGCTGCAGAAGCGGAGGCTGTCGGCGGGGTCGCCGGCTTCGGCGGGGCCGCCGGGGGTGTCGCCGGCTTCGGCGGGGCCGACTTCGCAGCCGCGGCTGCCCGTTCCGCGTCGATCGCCTCGGCGCGGCGGACCGCCTCGGCGCGCTCCTCCTCGCTGATGACCTGAGTCGGCTCTTCGGGCTCGACGGCTGCTGCAGTGCCGGGCTTCGTATCGCTGACAACCGGCAACTTGGCTGTCGCATCGTCAGAACCTGCTGCCTTGGGCCTCGCGATCGGCAGCTCGCGGGTCTCCGCCTCCTGAGTCTCCGCCTCACGGGCCTCGGCGGCAGTGGCCGCCTCGGCCGCCGCGGAGGCGAGCCTGGCCTCCTCCGCGCGGCGCAGCGCGTCCTCAGCACGGCGGCGCTCCTCGGCGCGGCGGGCCTCGCGCTGCCGCTCCAGCTCTGCCAGCCGGGCCGCCTCCGCCTCGACCCGGCGGCGTTCCCGCAGCTCGGCCTCGCGGCGCGCCTCGTCCTCGGCCGCCCTGCGCGCGGCCTCCGCCTCAGCGGCGAGGCGGGCCTCCTCGGCGGCGAGGCGGGCGACCTCGGCGGCCTTTCGGTCCTCCTCGGCCTGGCGGGCCTTCTCTTTCTCTTCCTCCTCCATGCGAAGCCGCTCCAGCAGCGCCTGCTTCTCCCGCTCCGCCTTCTCGGCCTCGGCCTTGGCCCGGGCCTCCTCGGCGAGCCTGCGCTCCTCGGCCTCCCGGGCCAGCCGCTCCTGCTCGGCGCGGGCGACCCGCTCCTGCTCGGACAGCGGCAGCTCCCGGTCCAGCCGGTGCCGGATCGCGGTGCTGACGGCGGCGGGCGGCTGCGCGGCATTGACGACCAGGTAGCGCACCGGGTCGGCGGCGGCCAGTGCCAGGAATCCCGAGCGCACCCGGGCATGGAAGTCCTCGGGCTCGGACTCCAGCCGGTCCAGCGCCTCGGTGAAGCGCTCACGAGCCGCGACCGGGTCGAGGTCCAGCAGCACCGTCAGGTCGGGGACCAGCCCGTCGGTGGCCCAGCGCGAGATCCTGGCGACCTCGCTGCCCGCCAGATCGCGGCCGGCGCCCTGATAGGCGACGGAGGAGTCCATGTAGCGGTCGGTGATGACGACGGCGCCGCGTTCCAGCGCGGGGCGGATCACCGTGTCGACGTGCTCGGCCCGGTCCGCCGCGTACAGCAGGGCCTCGGCGCGGTGCGAGATGCCGGTGTTGCCGACGTCCAGCAGCATCGCGCGGAGCCGCTGGCCGATGGCGCTGCCGCCGGGCTCGCGGGTGACCACGACCTCGTGGCCCTTGCTGCGGATCCACTCGGCCAGGGCCTGCGCCTGGGTGGACTTGCCGGCGCCGTCGCCGCCCTCCAGGGCGATGAAGTAGCCGGTTCCGGCCCGGTGCGGAGCGGTCCTGGGGCCGCCGCGCAGCCCGTCCCAGACGTCCCGGCTGAGCGAGGCGGTGGCGCGGCGGTCGTCGGTGCGCAGGAACAGGACGACGGCGAGGACCAGCAGCAGCAGGCCGACGACCGCGAGCGCGAGGCCCGCGCCGCCGTGGTCGAAGTCGACCGATCCGGCGGTCTGCCGTCCGAAGGCCGCGGCCAGCAGCGGGCCCGCCAGCAGGCCCGCCGCGGCGGCGACTCTGATCATCGCCTGGAGGTGCTCGGCGACCAGCGGCTGCCGGACCTCCTCGGTCTCCAGGTCGAGCAGCACCCGGCCGGTGCGTACGGCTGTTCCGGCGGCCAGTCCGGCGACGCTCACCAGGACCAGGGCCAGCACGAAGTCCGGGACCAGCCCGGCCAGCAGCAGGGCGAGCGCGGTGGTGCCCAGCGCCAGCGGGAGCAGCCGGCGGCGGCCCAGGACCGGCAGCACCGAGGCCGCGAGGTGCGCGCCGAGGGCGGGCATCGCTCCGGCGGCGAGGACCAGCAGCCCGAAGCCGACCGGTCCCGCGGCGAGGTCGTAGGCGTGCGGCAGGGCGACGGCGACGACGGAGGCCATCGCGGCGACGGCCCCGGCGACGGAGAAGCTGAACAGGACGGAACTTCCGGTACGGCCGCGGGGGGCCTTCCCGACGGGCTCGGCGGGCTGACCCGGCTGAGCAGGCTGACCGGGTCGGCCGCCCTGGACGTCGGCCGGGGCGCGCAGCGACGCCAGCGGGGAGCGCGGCGCGGTCGAACCGGCGGGGACGCTCGGCAGTTCCTCCAGGTAGAGCAGCACCGCGGCGGCGACCAGGAAGCCGGCGGCGCCGAACGCCGACACCGTGCCGACGTGGTGTCCCAGCCAGTTGCCGCCCGAGGCGATGCCGTTCTCGATCAGGCTGAATCCGGCCAGCGCGGCGGCCGCCAGTGGCAGCGCCGCATAGCCGGTCCGCCGGTCGATGTGGCGCAGCACCGGGCCCTGGTCCACCGTCGGGACGCCGGGCGCCGCGGACGGCAGCAGCCGGCCCGCCACGGCCTCGCGGGCGATCGCACCGAAACGCTCGACGGCGCCCAGCACAAAGGCGGTGACGATCAGCCAGATCACGGCGGTGGAGTGGACCCACACCGTCCAGAACGGAGCCGCCCCGATCAGCACGGCGCCCAGAACGTCCGTCCCGAGCAGGATCCAGCGGCGGTCGGCCTTGTCCAGCAGCCGGTGCGCCGGCCCCAGCAGCAGCACCCCGACGGCCAGCGACGCCAGCAGCCGCGCGCCCAGCACGGCGGCGATCCCGAGCAGCGCGTGCCGGTAGACCTGGTCGGAGGAGGACCCGGTCACGGCGACCTGGACCACCAGCACCACCAGGACCAGCAGCGCCAGCCGGTCGCCGACCGCGCCCAGCAGCTGGGTGCGCCACAGCTTCTGGTACGAGCGCACGCGCAGCAGCGCGCCGGCCCGCTCGGCCAGGCTCCCGCCGGGGACGACGGTGAGCGGCGCTGTCGCGACAGGTTCGATGGGCTGCTCCGCACTGGTCATGTGCGTCAGCCTATCCGGAGGGCCGGACACCGAACGGACGTCCACGGGAAGAGCACCGGGTCATGACACATCTGTGACCCCAGCGCCACGCACCAGGCGGCCCTGTCCCGTGCGGGACAGGGCCGCCCTAGGGCGCGGGAGCCGCTACTCGGCCGAGGCGGAGGCGGAGGCGGATGCCTTCTCGGCCGGGGCCTTCTTCGCCGGGGCCTTCTTGGCGACGGCAGCCGTGGTCGTCTTGGCCGCGGTCTTGGCCGCCGCCGTCTTGGCGGCGGTCTTCTTGACCGTGGTCGTCGTCTTCTTGGCCGCCGTCTTCTTCGCGGGGGCCTTCTTCGCCGGAGCCTTCTTGGCGGTCTTCTTCACCGGACCCTTGGCGCGCTTCTCGGCCAGCAGCTCGTAGCCGCGCTCCGGGGTGATCTCCTCGACGCTGTCGTCGCGGCGCAGCGTCGCGTTGGTCTCCCCGTCGGTGACATAGGCGCCGAAGCGGCCGTCCTTGACCACCACCGGACGCTCGCTGACCGGGTCGACGCCCAGCTCCTTCAGCGGCGGCTTGGCGGCGGCCCGTCCGCGCGCCTTGGGCTGGGCGTAGATCGCCAGCGCCTCGTCCAGGGTCACCGTGAACATCTGCTCCTCGTTCTCGAGGGAGCGCGAGTCGGTGCCCTTCTTGAGGTACGGGCCGTAGCGGCCGTTCTGCGCGGTGATCTCCACGCCGTCGGCGTCGGCGCCGACCACCCGGGGCAGGCCGAAGACCTTGAGCGCGTCCTCCAGGGTGACCGTGTCCAGGTCCATGGTGGACAGCAGCGACTGGGTGCGCGGCTTGACCGCGTTCTTGCCGGTCTTCGGCGTGCCCTCGGGCAGCACCTCGGTGAAGTACGGGCCGTAGCGGCCGTCCTTGGCCACGATCTCGTTGCCGCTGACCGGGTCCTGGCCCAGCTCGCGGACGCCGCTGGGCTTGGCCAGCAGCTCCTCGGCCAGTTCGACGGTGAGCTCGTCGGGGGCCAGCTCGTCGGGGACGTCGGCGCGCTGCTCGCCGCGCTCCACGTAGGGGCCGTAGCGGCCGACGCGCAGCATGATGCCGCTGTCCGCGACCGGGAAGGAGCTGATCTCCCTGGCGTCGATCGCGCCGAGGTCGGTGACCAGTTCCTTGAGGCCGCCGAGGTGGTCGCCGTCGCCGTTGCCGGCGTCGGCCGCGGAGGACGCCGCGGCGCCCTCGGCCGCCTCACCGTAGTAGAAGCGGCGCAGCCAGGGCACCGACTCGGCCTCGCCGCGGGCGATGCCGTCGAGGTCGTTCTCCATCTTCGCGGTGAAGTCGTAGTCGACCAGGCGGCCGAAGTGCTCCTCCAGCAGCCGGACCACGGCCAGCGCCAGGAAGGACGGCACCAGCGCCGTCCCCTTCTTGAAGACGTAGCGGCGGGCCACGATGGTGTCGATGATCGCGGCGTAGGTGGAGGGACGGCCGATCTCGCGGTCCTCCAGCTCCTTGATCAGCGAGGCCTCGGTGAAGCGGGCCGGGGGCTTGGTGGCGTGGCCGTCGAGCTCGATCTCCTCGGCGCTGAGGGCGTCGCCCTCGGCGACCGGCGGCAGCCGGCGCTCGCGGTCGTCCAGCTCGGCGTCCGGGTCGTCGCGGCCCTCGACATAGGCCTTGAGGAAGCCGTGGAAGGTGATGATCTTGCCGGTGGCGGAGAACTCGGCGTCACGACCGTCGGTGGAGGTGCCGGCCACCTTCACGGTGACGGACTGGCCGACGGCGTCCTTCATCTGGGAGGCGACGGTGCGCATCCAGATCAGCTCGTAGAGCCGGAACTCGTCGCCGCGCAGCCCGGTCTCGGCCGGGGTGCGGAAGCGGTCGCCGGAGGGGCGGATCGCCTCGTGCGCCTCCTGGGCGTTCTTGACCTTGCCGGTGTAGACCCGGGGCACGTCCGGCAGGTACTCGCGGCCGTAGAGCTGCTCGACCTGGGCACGGGCGGCGCCGATCGCCGTCTCCGACAGCGTGGTCGAGTCGGTACGCATATAGGTGATGAAGCCGTTCTCGTACAGCTTCTGCGCCACGTCCATGGCCCGCTTGGCGCCGAAGCCGAGCTTGCGTCCGGCCTCCTGCTGCATGGTCGTGGTGCGGAACGGCGCGTACGGGGAGCGGCGGTACGGCTTGGCCTCGACGCTGCGGACCCGGAAGGCGGTGTCCGCCAGGGCGGCGGCCAGGGTGCGGGCGGCGTCCTCGTCCAGGTGCAGCACCTGGGCCTGGGCGGAGGCGGCCTTCAGCTGTCCCAGCGAGTCGAAGTCGCGGCCGGAGGCGACCCGGCGGCCGTCCACGGCGGAGAGCCGGGCGCCGAAGGTGCCGGGGTCGCCGCCCTGGGTGCCCTTCCCCGACTCGAAGACTGCGGTGAGGTCCCAGTAGGACGCCGAGCGGAAGGCGATCCGCTCGCGCTCGCGCTCGACCACCAGGCGGGTCGCCACGGACTGGACCCGGCCCGCCGAGAGCTTCGGCATGACCTTCTTCCAGAGCACCGGGGAGACCTCGTAGCCGTAGAGGCGGTCGAGGATGCGGCGCGTCTCCTGGGCGTCGACCAGGCGCTGGTTCAGCTCGCGCGGGTTGTTGACGGCGGCCTGGATGGCGTCCTTGGTGATCTCGTGGAACACCATGCGGTGCACCGGCACCTTGGGGCGCAGCACCTCCTGGAGGTGCCAGGCGATGGCCTCCCCCTCGCGGTCCTCATCGGTGGCGAGGAAGAGTTCGTCGGCATCCTTCAGCAGCGACTTGAGCTTGGCGACCTGGGACTTCTTGTCGGCGTTGACGACATAGATGGGCTCGAAGTTGTGCTCGACGTCGATGCCGAGCCGGCGCACCTCGCCGGTGTAGCCGTCCGGCACCTCGGCGGCCGTGCCGGGGAGGTCGCGAATATGCCCGACACTCGCCTCGACCACATATCCGGGGCCGAGATAGCCCTTGATCGTCTTCGCCTTGGCCGGCGACTCGACGATCACGAGTCGCTGACCTTCGCGTGCGGTCTTGTTGGTCGGGGACACCTTCGCTCTTCTCTCCCGGTCGAGTGGGGGTGGTGGGGCCGCTCGCGTCGATGAAGCCCTGAGAGCGGAGTGTGACCGCACTCAGGTCCCCCTTGTCAAACGGACGAATCCCGATTTGTTGCCTGCGCCGTCCGACCGACGCCCATCGAACGGTAACCCGACGGCAGGGGTTCCCGCCGTGCAGATCGCCGCCAAAGCCTGGCCGAAAGGGGCCCGCGGCAGCTCACCAGCGGTACAGAACGCCTGGTCGGAGCTGTTCCGGCGGCCCGGGGACAGGGTCGCCGAACCACCCGCAGGTTGACCGGCGACGGACAGACCGGACAAGCCGGATGATAGGACTGCGTCAGCTCGGCCTGTCGGACAGGGGTCCACCTTCGGCGTGTTCTGCGGCCATCCGGCCGCACCGGGGCAGGCCGATCTGGTACCGCGACCTGCCGGGGACCGTCCTGACCCTCCTAGAACGCACCGACGAACAGCGCCACGCCGGCGGCGGCGAAAACCAGCCCCAGCAGCAGCCAGAAGACATCGCTGCGGGACTGTCCCCCGCCCTCGACCGCCACCTGCTCCGGACAGACCGGGTCGTAGAAGACCGGGACCAGCGAGTCGACGGTCAGTCCGCTGGTCCGGCGGATGGTGGTCCAGCCGCGCGGACGCGCCACCACCTCGCCGTGGCCGTCGACCAGGTAGCCGAGCACCGGGGCGGTGTCGGCATGGTCCTCGGCTGCCTCCGGGTCGGGCAGCACCCTGGCCATCCCGGAGACCCCGTCGCGCCGCAGCCGGCGGCGGATCCGGACCTCACCGGCGCACCAGACAAGCACCCCGGCGCCGAACAGGGCGAACCACGCCCCGGTGAACACGCTCAGTGGAGTACCCACGCAGCTTCCCGCCCTGCCCAGTCGTCAATGCACCGGCCGTCGATTCATACGACCGTCACACTGGCAGTGGCCCGGCAACTCCGGGCGCACGCTCGGCGTACGCCGGGCGGCGCTGCGGTGAACGGAGGGTCAGGCCTCCGCGTCCTCCGAGGCGCCGAGCGGCTCCAGGAAGCCCTGTTCGACCAGCATCCGGATCTGCTCCGGAGTGCGGTCGCGCAGCAGCACCGGGTCCTCGTCGATCAGGGCGGCGATGGCGTCCAGGATCTCCCCGGCCGTCAGTTCGCCGTCGCACACGCCGACGAAGCCGGCCCCCACCGTGTCGACCTTGGTGGCCCGGCGCATGCCCCGGTTCTGACGCAGGATCACATGCTCGGGGTGCTCCGCGCCCGGGGCGCCGACCTGCTCCTGGACCACCTCCCCGACGAGCCGGTAGCGGGTCGCCAGCAGGGCGGCGTCGTCATGGGTGCGCAGGAAGTCCTGGCGGGCGAACCAGGACTCGATGTGCGGGCCGAGCGGCTGCTCCACGGTGTGCGGCCACTCCTCCAGGTGCACGATGGGACGGCGTCCCGGCTCTGCGTCCGCGGCCGCGAACGGCTTGCGCAGGGTGATCCAGCCGAAGCCGACGCCCTCGACCTTGGCCGCCTCGAACGCGTCCAGCCACTCCCCGTAGCGCGCGTCGTAGGCCTGCCGGGAATCGCGGTGGTCGCCGCCGTCGCGCAGCCACAGCTCGGCGTACTGGGTGACGTCCTGGACCTCGCGCTGCACCACCCAGGCGTCGCAGCCGGTGCCGGCGATCCAGCCGGACACCCGCTCACGCCAGTCCTCGCCGCGCACATGCTGCCAGTTGGCCAGCAGCTGGCAGTAGCCACCGGGCTCCAGGTACCGCCCGGCGCCGGCGACCAGGCTGCGGCACAGCTCGTCCCCGGCCATGCCGCCGTCGCGGTAGGTGAACCGCCCGGACGGGGAGATGACGAACGGCGGGTTGGAGACGATCAGGTCGAAGGTCTCGCCGTCCGCCGGGTCGAACAGGCTGCCCTGGCGGGTCTCCACCTGGGGCAGCCCGGACAGGGCCATGGTCAGCGCGGTGAAGTGCAGCGCGCGGGGGTTGACGTCGGTGGCGACGACCTGGGCGCTGTGACGCGCGGCGTGCAGGGCCTGCACGCCGGAGCCGGTGCCCAGGTCGAGCGCCCGGCGGACGGCCCGGCGCACGGTGATGTTCGCCAGCGTGGTGGACGCGCCGCCCACGCCCAGCACCAGCTCGGACCGGGGCACCTCGCCATGGTCGCCGCCTGCGCCGATGCCGCCGGCCCCGCCGACGGCGCAGCCCAGGTCGGAGACGATCCAGGCGTCGGCGGTGCCGCCGTTGTCCGCCCGGCCCGCGATCTCGGCGGCGTACGGGCGCACGTCCACCGTGGCGGCGACCTCGTCACCGGTACGGACCAGCCAGCCGCCCGCGAGGCAGTCCTCGACCGGCAGCGCGGCGGCCGCGGCCGGGTACGGCACCGGGCGCTGCAGCAGGAACAGCCGGAGCAGCGTCTCCCGCGCGCTGCCACCGCCGGTGGCCCGGAGCGCGGGCACGGTCTCGCTGCGCGCGAGCGCGGAGTACGCGGCCGCGCCGAGCAGGTCCAGACACCCGTCGGCGGTGAAGTCCGCAGCGAGGAAAGCCGCGCGGAGCCGGGCCGCGAGCCCGGGGTCGTACGCGGGGCGCGGGGCGGCGGTGCTGTTGCTGGTACCGGTACTGGTTGTCACAGGGACATTGTCCCCCGGGGAAGGGTCAGTGGGCCGACCCGGAAGCCGAGGGCTTGACGGAGGTCGAGGGGTTGACGGAGGCCGAGGCCGAGGTGGCAGTCGAGGCGGAGGCCGACGTACTGGCCGAGGGTATGGACGAGGTCCCGTCCGTGGCCGAGCCGGTGGCTGTGCCCGCACCGCCGACCGCGGACGTCGTGCTCACGCTCTTGCACCCCGGCTGCTTGGCCAGCGCGGTTCCCATGTCACCGGTCTGCAACTTCTGCAGCGCGGCCGTGGACAGCTCGGCGAGCTGCTGCACCTGGTCGCTGACGCCTTTCAGCCCGGCGGCGAACTTGGCCTGGTCGCCCGACGGCAGGGCCTGAATCGTCTGCTGCACCTTGGTGTAGCCGCCGGCCGCCTGGTTCAGCTCGGTGACCGCGTCGGCCTGCGTCTGCGCGCCGTTGTCCGTCGCGGGCGCCCCCGCCTGCTGCACGGCCTGGGCGATACTGGTGTTGGCGCCGGCCAGCGTGCCGAAGTCGGCGGCCAACCGGGCCTGCAGGGCCTTGGGCGACTCCCCGGACCTGACCGCCCCGGTGTCGGCGCGCGCGGTGTTCGACTGCTGCACCGGCGCCTGCAGCCCACCGCAGACCGTCTTCGCCCAGGCGTCCAGCTTCGCCCCGTTGCCGCTGCTGCAGGCGGTGGCGCCCAGCGCGATCAGGGCGGCGGGGGCCGCGAGCCTCAGCCACTTCTTCGTCACCACGGGGTCCTCTCCATCACACGGGTCCTTGGGAACCTACACGGCGGGCGGGCGCGGGCTGCCAGGAGGAGGTGATTCATGGAGATTTGGCAGGGGGTTGGGACTCGCGGGCCGGGGAAGCGGGAATGCTGCCGGCGTCGCTCCCCTGTCCTCCTGCCGGATGCCCGGCTACCGTACCGACCAGTCGGTCTGTCAGCATCAACCCTTCGGAGGTCGGACCCATGCCCCGTACCGCTGCGAACGCCCAGGGCGTCGAGCTCGCGTACGACTCCTTCGGCTCCCCCGGCGACCCCCTCCTGCTGCTGGTCATGGGCCTCGGGGCGCAGATGACGGCCTGGCCCGAGAAGCTGTGCGAGACCATCGCCGCACGCGGCTTCCGGGTGGTCCGCTTCGACAACAGGGACGCCGGGCTGTCCACCTTCATGGACGCGGGGCCACAGCCGGACCTGGGGGCGATCCTGCACGGCGACCCCTCCAGCGCGCCCTACCTGCTCGCCGACATGGCACTGGACGCGGTCTCACTGCTGGACGCGCTCGGGGTGGACCGGGCCCATGTGGTGGGCGCCTCGATGGGCGGGATGATCGTCCAGCAGCTTGCCGTCGACCATCCGGAGCGGCTGCTCAGCCTCTGCTCGATCATGTCCCTTCCAGGTGACCGGGTCAGCGGGAAGTCCACGCCCGAGGCCGGCGCCGTGCTGATGCGTGCCCGCCCGGAGAACCGTGAGGAGGCGATAGCCGTGGGGGTGGCCGCCTCGCAGGTGATCGGCTCCCCCGGTTACCCGGAGGACCCGGAGGAACTGCGCGAACGGGTCGCCGCCGCGCTGGAGCGGCAGAGCCGGGGCGACGGGTTCGGGCGGCAGTTCGCGGCCATAGTGGCCTCGCCGGACCGCACCCCCGGCCTGCGTGAGCTGGACCTGCCGACGCTGGTGATCCACGGCGCGGACGACCCGCTGGTCGACCGCAGCGGCGGCGAGGCCACGGCCAAAGCCGTGCCCGGGGCCGAGCTGCTGGTGATCCCCGGCATGGGGCACAACCTGCCGGAGCCGCTCTGGCCGGAAATCGCCGACGCCATCGCCGCGAACGCGAGGCGGGCACAGGCCCCGGCGTAGGCGGCGACGGCGTCTCGGCTTCGGTACCCGTACCGGTACCGGTTGAGGGACCGTCAGGCGACGGCGGAGGGGGTGTGCGTGCTCTCCCCGTCGCCGTCGCCCTGCTTGACCACCCTGGCGACGGCCTCGGTCGGCTCCGCGCCGACGGCGATGCCGCGCCGCTTGGAGATCCACACCGCGGTCACGATCACCGCGATGCAGAACACCCCGATGCCGACCCGCAGACCCACATTGGCGTCGGCGCCGAAGCTGAACTTCACGATGGCCGGCGCGACCAGCAGCGAGACCAGGTTCATCACCTTGAGCAGCGGGTTGATGGCCGGGCCCGCGGTGTCCTTGAACGGGTCGCCCACCGTGTCGCCGATGATGGTGGCCTCATGGGCGGCGCTGCCCTTGCCGCCGTGGTTGCCCTCCTCCACCAGCTTCTTGGCGTTGTCCCAGGCGCCGCCCGAGTTGGCCAGGAAGATCGCCATCAGCGTGCCCGCGCCGATCGCCCCGGCCAGGTAGGAGCCGAGCGAGCCGACGCCGAGCAGGAAGCCCACGGCGATCGGGGCCAACACCGCCAGCAGGCCCGGGGTCGCCAGCTCCCGCAGGGCGTCCCGGGTGCAGATGTCCACGACCCGCCCGTAGTCCGGGAGTTCGGTGCCCGCCATGATGCCGGGCTTGGTGCGGAACTGCTCCCGCACCTCGAACACCACCGAACCGGCCGAACGCGAGACCGCGTTGATGGCCAGGCCCGAGAAGAGAAACACCACGGCCGCCCCGAGCAGCAGTCCGACCAGGTTGTGGGGCTGCGAGATGTCCAGGCTGAGGCTCAGGCCGTGCGCCGCCGGGCCCACTTGTGCCTCGGCGGTGGCGATCGCGTCGGTGTAGGAACCGAACAGCGCCGTCGCCGCCAGTACCGCGGTGGCGATGGCGATGCCCTTGGTGATGGCCTTGGTGGTGTTGCCGACCGCGTCCAGCTCGGTGAGCACCTGGGCGCCCGCGCCGGTCACGTCGCCGGACATCTCGGCGATGCCCTGGGCGTTGTCCGAGACCGGTCCGAAGGTGTCCATGGCGACGATCACGCCGACGGTGGTCAGCAGCCCGGTTCCGGCCAGGGCGACCGCGAACAGGGCCAGGATCAGCGAGCCGCCGCCGAGGAGGTAGGCCCCGTAGACGGCCGCGCCGATGACGACGGCGGAGTAGACCGCGGACTCCAGGCCGAGCGAGATCCCGGCCAGGACGACGGTCGCCGGGCCGGTGAGCGAGCTTTTGCCGACGTCGACGACCGGGCGCCGGGTGGTCTCGGTGAAGTAGCCGGTGAGCTGCTGGATCACGGCGGCCAGGACGATGCCGATGGCGACCGCGGAGAGCGCGAAGACCCTGGGGTTGCCGCTGTGCTGGCTGATCGCGTCCGGGACGCCCTTGAGGTCGCTGAAGCGGCCCGGCAGGAAGGCGAAGACCGCCGCCACCACCAGGACCAGGGAGAACCCGGCGGAGATGAAGAAGCCCCGGTTGATGGCGGTCATGCCGCTGCGGTCCCGGCTGCGCGGCGAGACCGCGAAGATGCCGAGGACCGCGGTGATCACGCCGATGGCCGGGACGACCAGCGGGAAGGTCAGCCCGTCGTCGCCGAAGGCGGCCTTCCCCAGGATCAGCGCGGCGACCAGGGTGACCGCGTAGGACTCGAACAGGTCGGCGGCCATGCCGGCGCAGTCCCCGACGTTGTCGCCGACGTTGTCGGCGATGGTGGCCGCGTTGCGGGGGTCGTCCTCGGGGATGCCCTGTTCGACCTTGCCGACCAGGTCGGCGCCGACGTCGGCGGCCTTGGTGAAGATGCCGCCGCCGACCCGCATGAACATCGCCAGCAGGGCCGCGCCAAAACCGAAGCCCTCCAGCACCTTGGCGGCGTTGTCCTTGTAGATCAGGACCACCAGGGCGGCCCCGAACAGTCCGAGCCCCACGGTGATCATGCCGACCACACCGCCGGTGCGGAAGGCGATCCGCATGCCCCGGTGCGAGACGGCCCTGATGTCGGGCTCCTGTCCAGCGGTCGCGGGGTTGTCGGGATCGGGGGTGGCGGCGCGGGCGGCGGCGGCGACCCGGACGTTGCTGCGGACCGCGAGCCGCATCCCGATGTAGCCGGTCAGGGCCGAGAACCCGGCGCCGACCAGGAAGAAGACGGAGCGTCCGATCCGCTGCGACCAGTTGTCGGCCGGCAGCAGGAGCAGCAGGAAGACCACCGCCGAGGCGAACACCGCCAGGGTGCGGAACTGCCGTGCCAGGTAGGCGTTGGCGCCCTCCTGCACGGCAGCGGCGATGCGCTTCATGGACTCGGTGCCCTGGTCGGCGGCGAGGACCTGACGGACCAGCAGCCAGGCCACCGCGAGGGCGGCGAGGGCGATGACGGCGACGACGATCACGATGGTGCGGCCGCCGCCGGTGAGCACGGCCGAGACCGGCGCAGGGGCGGCGGAGAGTGCGTTCGATGGAGCACCGGAGAAGATGAGCCCGGCCATTCGTCCTCCTTGACGTCTGGCTCGTGCGCCGGGCGGTGCTGTGGTGACAGGTTGGTCCACTCGGCGCGCGGGCGAGGTGGGGCCGTGTCTCTCCGACGGTGTTTCCGTGATGCCTGTAGTTGCTTGTTGCAGACACGGCAGGCCGCGATTCTAGGAATCGCGGCCTGATCAAAACAGGGTGTGCGCAGCAATCAACGCGGAATGGTACGGGGGTTAACGGGTGGGGCGCCTGAGGCAGTGTCAGGGCAGCACCGGGTGGATGGCGACCGGCCAGCTCATCCGGACCACACCGCCGTGCTCGTCGGTGCTGATGTCCAGGTCGTCGACCAGGCCGCTGATGACGGCCAGACCCATCGCCGCCTCGGCGGCGTCCTCGCCGGCCGATCCGTCGATCGCATGGGAGCCGGCCTCGGCTCCGGCTCCGCCCGGGACGCCGTCGCCGACCTCGATCAGGAACCGCTTCTCCTGCTCGACGAGTTTCACCCGTACGGCGTCGTCGATCCCGCTGCGCCGGTGCAGTCCGACCGCACGCGAGCAGGCTTCGCCCACGGCGAGGCGGACCTCGTCGAGAACGGACTCGTCCACTCCGGCCCGACGGGCTACGGCGGCGGCGACGAGCCGCGCGGTCCGTACATGCTCCGGCAGGGCACTGAATCGGAGTTCGACGGTGGCCATGGCTGTATCCCCCTTCGAAGAAAGGCCGGCCCGGGGTCCGGTGAAGGACCCCGGGAAGTCACGACGAACCAGGCCGCTCACGGCCTGTCACCAACGGCGGGAACCGTTGGATCAGTCGGTCGCGGCTACGGCCTCGTCCACGGAACTGTGGATGGGGAACACCTTGGTGAGCCCGGTGATGCGGAAAATCTTGAGGATGCGCTCCTGGTTGCAGACCAGACGGAGCGAACCCTCATGGGCGCGTACCCGCTTGAGCCCTCCGACGAGGACACCCAGCCCGGTCGAGTCCAGGAAGTCCACGCCTTCCATGTCCACGATCAGGTGGTAGTGACCCTCGTTGACGAGCTCGACGAGCTGCTCACGCAGCTTCGGCGCGGTGTACACATCGATCTCGCCCCCCACCTCGACGACCGTGCGGTCGCCAACGGTACGGGTCGACAGGGACAGGTCCACGGAACCTCCAGCACCTTGCTCTCACAGCATCACGCCCCCCGGGACGGGAGACGCACTGCAGCGATGGCATCGTTGCGATTCTTGGCCGACTGAGGGGCAGACGCCCCGATGCACGGCCGCGATGGCATTCAACCACTTACGACCAGCGCAGCACGACGCCTTGAGGCGAATCTCCACCGGTGTGATGACAGACTGACTGCCGATGAAGCCGCTTCCGGACCCGCCCGCGGCCGTTCTCGACAGGCTCACGGGAGCCCGAGGACGGCAAGATCGGCTCACTCATACGGAGCACCTGCCCGCCCGCCCCGCCCGCTATGCGGACTGGCCGGAAGAAATTCGTCCGGAAATCGCCGTTGCCGTCGAAGGCATCGGAATCGCCCGACCCTGGACACATCAGGCAGAAGCGGCGAGTCTGGCCATGAGTGGACAAAATGTGGTAATTGCCACAGGAACCGCCTCGGGAAAGTCGCTCGGCTACCTCGCTCCGGTCCTCAGCGCCCTGCTGGACGGCACCGAATCGGCCAACGGCCGGGGAGCCACCTGCCTCTACCTCTCCCCGACCAAGGCGCTGGCCGCCGACCAGTTGCGCCGCCTGGGTGAGCTGCGCAAGGCCGGGGACGGCGCGCTGGACCTGGTCCGCGCCGCCGCCTACGACGGGGACACCCCGTTCCAGGAGCGGGAATGGGTGCGCCAGTACGCCTCGCTGGTGCTGACCAACCCGGACATGCTGCACCGGGGCATACTCCCGGCCCACACCCGCTGGGCCTCCTTCCTGCGGGCGCTGCGCTACGTCGTCGTCGACGAGTGCCACACCTACCGCGGGGTCTTCGGCTCCCATGTCGCCCAGGTGCTGCGCAGACTGCGCCGGCTGTGCGCCCGGTACGGCAGCGAACCGGTGTTCCTGCTGGCCTCGGCCACCGCCGCCGAGCCGGGACGGACCGCGGGACGGCTCACCGGACTGCCCGTCGCCGAGGTCACCGAGGACGGTTCGCCGCGCGGCGAGACCGTCTTCGCGCTGTGGGAGCCGCCGCTGACCGAGCTCCAGGGCGAGCAGGGCGCCCCGGTCCGCCGCTCGGCCACGGCCGAGGCCGCGGACCTGCTCACCGACCTGGTCCTGGACGAGGTCCGCAGCGTGGTGTTCGTCCGTTCGCGCCGGGGGGCCGAACTGGTGGCGGTGATCGCCCAGGAGCGGCTGGCCGAGGCCGCCGGGCTGGCCACCGCCCGCCGGGTGGCCGCCTACCGCGGCGGCTACCTGCCGGAGGAGCGCCGGGCCCTGGAACGCGCCCTGCACTCCGGCCAGCTGCTCGGCCTGGCCGCCACCAGCGCCCTGGAGCTGGGCGTGGACGTGGCCGGGCTGGACGCCGTCCTGCTGGCCGGCTACCCGGGCACCAGGGCCTCGCTGTGGCAGCAGGCCGGACGGGCCGGACGGTCGGGCCAGGGCGCCCTGGCCGTGCTCATCGCCCGCGACGACCCGCTGGACACCTACCTGGTGCACCACCCCGACTCGCTGTTCCGCCAGCCGGTCGAATCGACCGTGCTGGACCCCGACAACCCCCATGTGCTCGCCCCGCACCTGTGCGCGGCCGCGGCCGAGCTCCCGCTGACCGACTCCGACCTGGAGCTGTTCGGCCCCTCCACCGCGCCGCTGCTGCCGCAGCTGGAACGGCGCGGGCTGCTGCGGCAGCGCCCCGGCGGCTACTTCTGGACCCGGCGGGAGCGGGCCGCCGACGCGGTGGACATCCGTGGCGGCGGCGGTGATCCGGTACGGATCGTCGAGGCCGACACCGGGCGGCTGCTCGGCACCGTGGACGCGGGGTCCGCGCACACCTCGGTGCACACCGGCGCGGTCCATCTGCACCAGGGCAGGACCTACCGGGTCCGCGACCTCGACCTGGACGACTCCGTCGCCCTGGTCGACGAGGCCGACCCGCCGTACAGCACCGTCGCCAGGGACACCACCTCCATCCGGGTGCTCGACACCGACCGGGAGGTCGCCTGGGGCGACGCCACACTCTGCTTCGGCTCGGTCGAGGTCACCAACCAGGTCGTCTCCTTCCTGAAGCGCAGGCTGATCACCGGTGAGGTGCTCGGCGAGACCAAGCTGGACCTGCCGCCGCGCACCCTGCGCACCCGCGCCGTGTGGTGGTGCGTGACGGACGGTCAACTGGAGGACGCCGGGCTGCTCCCCGAGGAACTGCCCGGCGCGGCCCATGCCGCCGAGCACGCCTCCATCGGCCTGCTGCCGCTGTTCGCCACCTGCGACCGCTGGGACATCGGCGGCGTCTCGGTGCCGCTGCACCCGGACACCGGGCTCCCCACCGTCTTCGTCTACGACGGCCACCCGGGCGGTGCGGGCTTCGCCGAGCGCGGCTTCCAGCGGGCCGGGGAGTGGCTGGGCGCCACCCTGGCCGCCATCACCGCCTGCGAGTGCGAGCGCGGCTGCCCGTCCTGTATCCAGTCCCCGAAGTGCGGCAACGGCAACGAACCGCTGGACAAGGGCGGCGCGATCCGGCTGCTGCGACTGCTGCTCGCCGGGAGCACGGGGCCCGGTGCGGAGTCGATGTAGACCGGACCGGCGCGGGCCCGCCCCCGGGCCGACGGCAGACCGGGGAACAGGCTCCCCGCCATGGGGACTTCGACGGAGACCTCGACCGCGTCCTCGCCGCCGTCGGTCTGCAGGGCGCAGCCCAGCATCCGGGCGTGCTGGGCCGCAGCGATCCTGGCCGCCTCGGCACAGGCCGCCTCCGGCTGCCAGAGCAGCTTCCCGGCCGCCGCCAGCGCCGCCAGATCGGCCGCGGCCCCGGCCCGGTGCCGCGCGGTGACGGCCGCACCGAGCCCCAGCGCGCCCAGCAGGACGCAACCGCCGAGGGCGAGCAGCGCGACCAGCCAGACCGACGCCGACCCGGCGTCAGAACGCCTGCCCAGGGGGGAGGGAGGACGGGCCGTCACCGGTCGCCCCTGCCGGCGGTCCCCGGCTCGCGCACCGCCGAGGCCGTCGCTGCGACGTCGATCGCCAGCAGGCCGCCCTGCCCGCCCGGGGCCCGGGCGGTGGCCGAGACCCGCACGCTGACGGTGTCCCCGCCCTCGCTGACGGAGACCGTCGCACCGCGCGGACCGGCGTTGCGGGCGGTGTCGAGCACCCGCCCCTGCGGATCGCCGCGGGCCGCGGCCCGCGCCGCCTCCCGGGCCGCGTCCACGCAGCGCAGTTGCGCGGCCCCGACCAGCACCCCCCACACCAGCACCCCGGTGAGCAGCACCAGGACCGGCAGGGCAACCGCGGTCTCCGCCGTGACGAAGCCGCCGTCTCCCCCGTCTCCGCCGTCTCCCCCGTCCCGTGCCCGTTCCCGGTCAGACCGCACCGAGGGCTCGCCTGATCAGGCCCTGCAAGGCCGACGAGACCGCCCCGCTGGTCACGACTTTGTAGAGCAGTGCGGCGAAACCACACGCGGCGACCGTTCCCACGGCGTACTCCGCCGTGGTCATCCCGGCGTCGGAGCCGCGCCTGGCCGCCCGTTGCCGGAGCCGGTGGACTCCGCAGAACAGCCATGCCTGCGCCACCGCCACGGCGAGCAGCAGCAGTGCCCGGACCCGGCGGAGGCAGTAGCCGGCGACGGGCACGGTCGGCTCCTCCGCTGGGTCGAACAGCAGGTCGAAGGGGGATCCGGGCGCGGCGAGGACAGCGGTGTCACTCATGGGTGGTTCTCCTTGCGTCGGTTGGAATGCCTGTTGGAATGCCTGTGATGTGACGGTGCGTGATGTTGAGTCGTACGTGTTCAGATCCGGAGCAGGAAGCTGCCGGCCAGGCCGGTCACCACCGGCACCACCCCGACCAGGACGAAGGCCGGCAGAAAGCACAGCCCGAGCGGGGCCGCAGCCAGCACTCCGGCCCTGCGCACCCGTCCCTGCGCGGCGGTGGCCGCCGCCGCCCGGGATCCCTCGGCGAGCCTGGCCAGGCCGGCTGCCGGGGGTGCGCCGCTGGCGGCCGCCCGGGCCAGGCAGCGGGCCAGGGGCGCCAGCGCGGGCTCGGCGCCGAAGCGGCCCCAGCTCTCCTCCGCGTCCGCGCCGGTGCGGATTTCCGCGGCGACCGTGGCCAGCCTTCCCGCCATCGGCTCGCCGACCGCCTCGGCCACCGCCTCCGCCGCCTCGGCCGGGGCGCACCAGGAGGCCAGGCAGCCGGCCAGCAGATCGGCGGTGAGCGGCACCTGCGCGAGCAGCGCGGCCCGGTCACGCCGCCGCAGCCGCTGCTCCGGCGAGGGCGGCTCCGGCAGGTAGCGGTGTCCGGCCGCCCCGGCCAGCACCCCGAGTAGCAGCCCGGTCGAACCGGTGACCGAGATCGCCAGGCCCGCCCCCAGCAGCAGCGCCGTGCCCGCCCTGACCTGCCGCGGCGAAGGACGCCACCGCGACACCGGGCGGGACCGGCCGGGCCCCTCCAACGGGACCCCTGCCGCTCTGGCCCGTCCTCGGCACCGCCGGACGGCCCGACCCCGCAGGGCCCCTAGCAGGCCCGCCGTCACCCCGCTGAGCAGCGAGACGACGATCTCGATCCCCTGTGCTTCCACGGTCAGTGCCCTCCTTCGCTCGACTACGCCGGTACGGCTTCCGCGCCCCGGGCGATGCGTGCCGTCCAGGCCAGCCCGGCCCACTCCAGCAGCGCCCCGCCGAACAGGCAGGCCAGCCCGCTGGGGGTGTGCAGCAGCATCCGCAGCGGATCGGCACCCAGGGCGATGCCGAGCAGCAGGCCGAACAGCGGCAGCGCCGCCAGCAGCCCGGCCGTGGACCGGGGCCCGGCCAGCTCCGCCCTGATGCTCTCCGCCAGTGACCGCTCGGCACGCAGCCCCTCGGCGACCCGGTCCAGGCCCTCCGCCAGCCCTGCGCCGCTGGACGAGGACACCTGCCAGCAGGCAGCGATCCCCGCCGCCCCGTCGGCCCCGGGGAGTTCGGCCAGTGACTGGAAGGCCTCCGGGAGGCTCCCGCCGTAGCGCACAGCGGCCAGCAGCACGGTGCAGTCGAGCGCCTGCGCGTCCGGAACGGTGCCGTCCGAGACCGCCGTCTCCACCGCCTGGTGCGGCGTGGCCCCGGTGCGCAACTCCCCGGCCAGCGCTGCGCACAGACCCACAACCGCCCGGCGCCGCCGCTCCTCCAGGCGGGCCGTCCGCCGTCGGCTGCGCAGCCGTATCGCCGGGAGGACGGCGCCCGCGGCCACCACCGCCACCAGCGGCGAGTGCGTCGGCCAGGCCGCGAGCAGACCCAGCGGGAGCAGCAGCAGCTCCGGCGGCGGACGGGTCCCCGCGCGCGGCTTCATCCCCAGCCTGTGGACGAACGCCCCAGCTGTTCGCTCCGTCCGATGTGACCGCGGGAACAGCCACCCCTGCCGACGCCGGGTGACATCACGCTCGGCCAGCCGCCAGGCACCCCATCCCAGCAGGCACAGCAGCACCCCGGCCGCGGTGGCGCGCAGCACCGGCACCGGCAGCCCCAGCACCGCCGCAGCCGCGTTCGCCCACTCCACCGCCATCACCCCCGTCGAACCCGATCCCGATCCCAACCACGAACCCAACCCGCTCACCGTGCCGTCCCTCCGTCGATCCGATCGGTCCCGTCTCCCCCGGCGCACAGCCGCACCAGCCGCGGCCAGGCGGGGCCCTCGCGCATCCGGCCGTCCGGGGCGAACTCAGCCGCCTTCTCGGTGCCGACCAGCCCGTCCGGACCCCGGGTGAACAGGCCGATCTCGGCCACCCTGCGCCTGCCGTCCGGGCCCCGGACCAGGTGGACGACCGCGTCCAGGGCCGCGCCGAGGCGGCTGTGCAGCCCGGCCCGGTCAAGCCCGGCTCCCGCGGCCAGCGCCTCCAGCCTGGCGGGGACGTCGGCCACGGAATTCGCGTGGACCGTCCCTTCTCCGAACTAGGGAGATCCGGGGCCCGGGCGAGGTCTACGCTGTGGGCTGTGGCCGCTACATGATCGTCTGTCTGCGCTATCCGAAGATCA
>NZ_JBGCAQ010000021.1:0-203022 GCF_041261405.1 Streptacidiphilus sp. EB103A
GCGCGCGCCGCGGGGCCGGCGGCCGCCGCGGGTCGGGCTCCCGGCGGGCGGCCCCCCGGGGGGGGGGGGGGGGGCCCCCCCGGGGGCCCCCCCCCCACCCGTCTGCTTCTGCTGCTGTCGAAGCGTCAGGCCTGGTGGACGAAGGTCGCGTTGACGGTGACGCCGGTCAGGCCCTTGATCATGCCGAGCTTGTTCCAGCCCAGGCCGTGGGCGTCGCGGTCGACGGTCAGCTCCGCGGTGAGGGAGACCGAGTCGGCGCCGACGGCGGTCGGCCGGGCGGTGAACTCCAGCGGCTGGGTGGTGCCGCGGACGGTGAGGCTGCCGCTGACCTTGACCGCGCCGTCCGCGGCCACCTCGGCCCGGGCGGCGGTGAAGGCCAGGGTGGGGTGCTGGTCGGTGTCGAAGAAGTCTCCGGAGCGGAGGTGGGCGTCACGCTTGGCGTGGGCGGTGTCCAGCGAGGCGGCGTCCACGGTCAGCGTTCCGTGCGCGGGGGAGCCGTCGGCGGGGATCTCGCCCTCGCCGGAGAAGTCGGAGAAACTGCCCTTGACGGTGGCCAGGCCCCACATGGTCTTGTGCTGGATCCGGACCTCGGAACGGGTCCGGTCCAGGACGTAGCGGCCGGTCGGCAGGGTGCTGAGCGCAGTAGTGGTCGAGGCTGCGGGGGTGGGTGATGACATGGCTGGTACGCCCTCCGGTTTAGGAAACTAGATAATAAGTAGCTAGTTAGACAATAACTGGCTTTGATACCCTGGGCAAGGTCGCAGGGGGAGACGAAGGAGTGCACACGGTGGAGGAGTCCACGCGCGCGGAGGCCGCGCGCCGCTGTCCGGACGCGGCCGATCTGGCCCTGCTGGAGCAGTGGAACGCCCTGCAGTCGGGCTTCCGCCGGCTCACCGAGCAGATGCTGGCGGATGTGGACGAGAAGGTCGGGATCGCGCCGTCGTCCTTCCAGGTGCTCTGGTTCCTGCTCACCTCGCCGTCGCAGTCGGCGCCGATGAACCGGCTGGCCGCCACCCTCGGCTTCACCACCGCCGGCACCACCAAGGTGGCCGACCGGCTCAGCGAGGCCGGCCTGATCGAACGCCGTCCCTCGCCGACCGACCGCAGGGTGGTCTTCGCCGCCCTCACCGAACAGGGCGTGGAGGTGGCCATGAAGGCGGCCCTCAGCCTGGCCGCCTCGCTGCGGGAGCGCGTGATCGCGCCGCTGGGCGCGGAGCAGTTCGCCGCCCTGAGCGAGAAGTTCGGCGTACTGGACCCGGACGGCGGCTCCGGCTGCTGCTGAGCGCGGAGAACGGCGGAGGTCCCCGGGTCGTTGCCGACCCGGGGACCTCCTGGTAGCCACTTATTTGACGCGGCGTCAGCCGAGGATGCCGAGCGCCTCGTTGAGGGTGGCGGACGGGCGCATCACGGCCGAGGCCTTCGCGGCGTCCGGCTGGTAGTAGCCGCCGATCTCCACCGGCGAGCCCTGGACCGCGATCAGCTCGGCGACGATGGCCTGCTCCTGCTCGGCCAGCGTCTTGGCGAGCGCGGCGAAGGCCTCGGCCAGCTCCGCGTCCTCGGTCTGCGCGGCCAGCTCCTGGGCCCAGTACAGGGCCAGGTAGAAGTGGCTGCCGCGGTTGTCGATGCCGCCCAGGCGGCGGCTCGGCGACTTGTCCTGCTCCAGGAAGGTGCCGGTGGCCCGGTCCAGGGTGTCGGCGAGGATCTGGGCCCGCGCGTTGTCCGTGCTCACGGCCAGGTGCTCGAAGCTGGCCGCCAGCGCGAAGAACTCGCCCAGGCTGTCCCAGCGCAGGTAGTTCTCCTTGAGCAGCTGCTGGACGTGCTTGGGGGCGGAGCCGCCCGCGCCGGTCTCGAACAGGCCGCCGCCGTTGATCAGCGGGACCACCGAGAGCATCTTGGCGCTGGTGCCCAGCTCCAGGATGGGGAACAGGTCGGTCAGGTAGTCGCGCAGCACATTGCCGGTGACCGAGATGGTGTCCTCGCCGCGGCGGATCCGCTCCAGCGAGAACGCGGTGGCCTGCTCCGGGGTGAGGATCTCGATCTGCAGCCCGGTGGTGTCGTGCTCCGGCAGGTAGGCCTTGACCTTGGCGATCAGGTTGGCGTCGTGGGCGCGGCCCTCGTCCAGCCAGAACACCGCGGGCGAGCCGGTGGCGCGGGCGCGGGTGACGGCCAGCTTGACCCAGTCGCGGATCGGCACGTCCTTGGTCTGGCACATCCGGAAGATGTCACCGGCGCCGACCGGCTGCTCCAGCACGGTGCGGCCGGCGGCGTCGACCACCCGGACGGTGCCCTCGGCGGGGATCTCGAAGGTCTTGTCGTGGCTGCCGTACTCCTCGGCCGCCTGCGCCATCAGGCCCACGTTGGGCACCGAGCCCATGGTCGACGGGTCGTAGGCGCCGTGGGCCCGGCAGTCGTCGATGACGACCTGGTAGACGCCCGCGTAGCTGCTGTCGGGGATGACGGCGAGGGTGTCGGCCTCCTTGCCGTCCGGGCCCCACATGTGGCCTGAGGTGCGGATCATCGCGGGCATGGAGGCGTCCACGATGACGTCGCTGGGGACGTGCAGGTTGGTGATGCCCTTGTCGGAGTCGACCATCGCCAGGGCCGGGCCCTCGGCGAGCTCGGCGTCGAAGGATGCCTTGATGGCGGAGCCCTCGGGCAGCGCGTCCAGGCCCTTGAGGATGCCGCCGAGGCCGTCGTTGGGGCTCAGGCCGGCCGCCGCGAGGACCGAGCCGTACTGGGCGAAGGTCTTCGGGAAGAAGGCGCGCACCACATGGCCGAAGATGATCGGGTCGGAGACCTTCATCATGGTCGCCTTGAGGTGCACCGAGAACAGCACGCCCTCGGCCTTGGCCCGGGCTACCTGGGCGGTGAAGAAGGTGCGCAGCGCGGCCACGTGCATGACGGACGCGTCCACGACCTCGCCGGCCAGCACCGGCACCGACTCGCGCAGCACCTTGGTGCTGCCGTCGGCGCCGACCAGCTCAATGCGCAGGGTGCCGTCCTCGGCGATCACCGCGGACTTCTCGGTGGAGCGGAAGTCGTCAGCGACCATGTGCGCGACATTGGTCTTGGACTCGGAGCTCCAGGCGCCCATGCGGTGCGGGTGGGCCTTGGCGTAGTTCTTCACCGAGGCGGGGGCGCGGCGGTCCGAGTTGCCCTCGCGCAGCACCGGGTTGACGGCGCTGCCCTTGACCTTGTCGTAGCGGGCGCGGACGTCGCGCTCCTCGTCCGTCTGCGGGTCGTCCGGGTAGTCCGGCAGGGCGTAGCTCTGGCTCTGCAGCTCGGCGACGGCCGCCTTGAGCTGCGGCACGGAGGCCGAGATGTTCGGCAGCTTGATGATGTTGGCGCCGGGGGTCTTGGCGAGCAGGCCCAGCTCGGCGAGGGCGTCGGAGATCCGCTGCCCCTCCTCCAGACGCTCGGGGAAGCTGGCGATGATGCGCCCGGCCAGGGAGATGTCGCGCGTCTCCACCTTGACGCCCGCCGTCGAGGCGTACGCCTGGACCACCGGCAGGAACGAGTACGTCGCCAGGGCCGGGGCCTCGTCAGTGTGCGTATAGATGATGGTCGAGTCAGTCACCGCTACTCCGATTCACGTCTCCAACGTTTCTCGATATCAAGATATCTCGTTCGCGGGCCTCCGCGACACCACCCCCGCTGTGGCGTTCGACGGTGCGCACCGGGCGGGGTGTCCGGAACGCTCGGTTATTCTGGCGCCATGACCAGCAGCGGCCGGGCGCGTGACACTTCGGTACAGTCCGTGGACCGCGCGGTGTCGATCCTTCAAGTGCTGGCCGGGCAGGGGCCTTCCGGGGTCACCGAGATCGCCGAGGGACTGGGTATCCACAAGGCGACGGTCTTCCGGCTGCTCGCCACGCTGGAGTCGCGGGGGCTGGTGGAGCAGGACTCCGAGCGTGGGCGTTACCGGATCGGTTACTCCGTGGTGGAGCTCGCCGCCGGGGCGACCAGGAGGAGTGATCTGTCGCTGCTGAGCCGTCCGGTGTGCCAGGAACTGGCGACGGCTGCGGGTGAGACGGTCAATGTGGCGATCCACGACGGCCCGGAAGTGATCAGCATCGATCAGGTGATCGGCGGCGCGGCCATCACCAGCATCGACTGGGTCGGCAAGCGCACTCCGATGCACGCCACCGCTGCCGGCAAGGTCTTCCTGGCGTACATGCCCAAGGAGCAGGCCGACGGGATCCTGGCCCAGGGGCTCCGGAGGTACACCCCCCACACGATCGTGGACCCGGCGCGTCTTGAGGAACAGCTGGAGTTCGTCCGCAAGCGCGAGTACGCCACCACCAGCGAGGAGCACGAGATCGGACTGGCCGCCATCGCCGCCCCGATCCGCTCCCTGGAGGGTCAGGTGATCGCTGCGGTGACGCTCTCCGGGCCGACGTTCCGGGTCAACGACCGCACTGTCGCGGAGCTCGCCGAGCAGGTCGTCGAGGCGGGCGCCAAGATCTCCTGGCGCAAGGGCTACGTCAAGCGGGGCTGAGCACGGGACAGGCCGCAGCACGGGTGGGTCTTGACGGGCAGGGCCTGTCGGCACCACCATTTGTCTCGCATGGCGTATCTGTTTCGCATTGCGAGACACCTTCTTGAGTGTGCGGCCCAATGAAGCAGCCGTCGTCAGCCCCAGAGCTTTCCGAGGAGCGGTTGTGCCCTCACACGTCCTGGATCCCCTGCTCCAGCCCTTCCAGTTGAAGCACCTCACCCTCCGCAACCGGGTGGTCAGCACCTCCCACGAACCGGCTTTCGGGGAGGACGGGCTGCCCAAGGACCGCTACCGGGCCTACCACCTGGAGAAGGCCCGCGGCGGCGTCGGCCTGACCATGATCGGCGGCTCCGCCGTCGTCTCCCCGGACAGCCCGCCGTCGTTCGGCAACCTGCTGCTGTACCGGGACGACATCGTGCCCTGGCTGCGCCGGCTCGCCGACGAGGTGCACGACGCCGGGGCCGCGGTGATGTGCCAGGTCACCCATCTCGGCCGCCGCACCAGCAACTACAGTGGCGACTGGCTGCCGGTGCTCTCCGCCTCGCCGCTGCGCGAGCCGGCGCACCGCGCGTTCCCCAAGGCCGCCGAGGCGTGGGACCTCGACCGCGTGGTGGCCGACTACGCCTCCGCCGCGCTCCGCTGCCGGGCCGGCGGCCTCGACGGGATCGAACTCCAGGCGTACGGCCACTTCCTGGACAGTTTCCTGTCCCCGTCGACCAACCACCGCGACGACGAACTCGGCGGCAGCCTGGAGCACCGGATGGCGTTCCCGAGCCGGGTGATCCGCGCCGTCCGGGAGGCGGTCGGCCCGGAGTTCATCGTCGGCATCCGGATGATGCTGGACGAGAACCGCCCCGGCGGGCTGACCTTCGACGACGCCCTGGTGGCGGCGGAGCGCTTCACCGACGACGGCATCGACTTCGTGAGCACCATCCGGGGCTCCATCGAGAGCGACGCCTCCCTGGCGCGGGCGATCCCGTCCATCGGCAGCCCGCTGGGGCCGTTCCTGGAGTTCACCGGCGAGATCCGGCGCCGGCTGCGCATCCCGGTGATGCACGCGGCCCGGATCGCCGACCCCGCCACCGCGCGGTACGCGCTGCGTGAGGGCCTGCTCGACCTGGTCGGCATGACCCGGGCCCAGATCGCCGATCCGCATCTGGTGGCCAAGATCGCCGCCGGTCAGGAGGACCGCATCCGCCCCTGCGTCGGGGCGAGTTACTGCCTGGACGCGATCTACGACTCCGGTGACACCAAGTGCGTGCACAACCCGGCCACCGGCCGGGAGCTCCACGTGCCGCACACGCTCACCCGCACGATCGGCCGGCGCAGGAAGGCCGTGGTCGTCGGCGCCGGTCCGGCCGGTCTGGAGGCCGCCCGGGTGCTGGGCGAACGCGGCCACGAGGTGGTGCTGTTCGAGGCGAGCGACGTCCCCGGCGGCCAGATCCGGCTCGCCGCGTCCAACCCCCGCCGCCGTGACCTGCTGGGCATCGTCGACTGGCGGGTCTCCGAGTGCAAGCACCACGGCGTCGACCTCCGCTTCGGGACCTACGCCGAGGCTCGCGAGGTGCTCGCCGAACATCCCGACCTCGTCGTCGTCGCCACCGGCGGAGTGCCCAACACGTCCTTCCTCGAAGCGGGTTCGGATCTGGTCGCGGACACCTGGGACGTGCTGACCGGCTCGCTGCGCCCCCGCGGCGAGGTCCTGGTCTTCGACGACCACGGCGGCTACCCGGCGCTGGACGCCGTGGAGGTCCTGGCCCCGACCGGGACCCGCGTCCACTATGTGACCCCGGAACGCACTCTGGCACCCGACGTCGGCAGCATGAACGCGCCGGCCTATCTGAAGGCCTTCACCGAACACGGCGTGACCACCACCCTCGCCCAGCGGCTGCGCTCCGTGCGCCGCACCGGGGACGGGCGGCTCGCCGCGACGCTGTACAGCGAGTACGCGCAGACCGGGAGCGAACGGGTCGTCGACCATGTCGTCGTCGAACACGGGACCCTGCCCAACGACGAGCTGTACACCGAACTGCTCCCCGGATCGCGCAACCTGGGCGAGGTCGACCACCGCGCCCTGCTGGCGCACCAGCAGCAGACCGTGGTCCGCAACGAGGCCGGCCGCTACCAGCTGTTCCGCATCGGCGACGCGGTGACCAGCCGCAACATCCACGCCGCCGTCTACGACGCGCTGCGGCTGTGCCTGCCGGTATGAGCCTGTGCCCCTTCTGGAGCCCCATGGGAGAGATGACGTGAACGCCCGTACCCCCGCGGCCGACCTGGGCGGCCTGCTGGCCCGCCGCCCAGTCGGACAGAGCCTGGAAGCCCCGTTCTACGTCGGCGAGGAGTTCTTCGGCCTGGACGTCGAGGCGGTCTTCGCCCGGCACTGGCTCTTCGTCGCCGCCGAGGCCGAACTCCCCGAACCCGGCGACTACGTCACGGTCAACGTCGGCCCGTACTCGGTCATCGTGGTCCGCGACGACGACGAGGCCGTGCAGGCCTTCCACAACGTCTGCCGCCATCGCGGCGCACGCATCCTCAACGAGGAGCGCGGCTCGGTCGGCAACATCGTCTGCGGCTACCACCGCTGGACCTACGGCCTGGACGGCAAGCTGCTGCATGCCGAGTCGCAGGCGCCAGGCTTTGACCCGTCCTGCTTCGGGCTGAGGTCGGTGCATGTGCGCAGCGTCGCCGGTCTGGTCTTCATCTGCCTCGCAGAGGAGCCGCCCGCCGACTTCGACGAGGTCGCCGAGCGGATCGCGCCGTACATCGAGCCGCACAACCTGCGGCAGGCGAAGGTCGCGACCCAGATCGACCTGGTCGAGAACGGCAACTGGAAGCTCACCATGGAGAACAACCGGGAGTGCTACCACTGCGGCGGCCATCCCGAACTCCAGTGCTCGCTGTTCCCCATCTACGGCTACGCGGAGGAGGACATCCCGCCGGTACTGCGACCGGCCTACGAGCGCTACCTGAAGGCCGACGCCGAGGCCCGCGGGACGTACGAGTCGCTCGGTCTGCCGTACGAGGCCATCGAGGAGCTGGACACCCGGACAACGGGCTTCCGTATCCAGCGCGAACCCCTCGACCTCGCCGGGGAGTCCTTCACCGAGGACGGCACGGCCGCCTGCAGGCGGCTGCTGGCGGACTTCCCGACCGGTCGCCTGGGCCGGCTCTCGCTGCACATGCAACCCAACGCCTGGTTCCACTTCATGGCCGACCACGCGATCACCTTCTCGGTGATCCCGCTCGCCGAGGACCGGACGCTGGTGCGCACCACCTGGCTGGTGCATCCCGACGCCGTCGAAGGGGTCGACTACGACCTCGACACGCTGACCCGGGTGTGGACGGCCACCAACGACCAGGACGCCGTCTTCGTGGCCCGCGCCCAGCAGGGCGTCACCAGCCCCGCCTATCTGCCCGGCCCCTACAGCCCGACCGAGTACCAGGTCGAGGCGTTCGTCAACTGGTACGTCACCCGGCTGAAAGCACACCTGGAACAATGATCACCGAAAACTCCGCCCCTGCCTGGAGCGACGGTCCGCTGGTGTGCCGGCAGGTCCACGACCTCACCCCGGACGTCCGCACCTTCCTCTTCGCTCCCACCGAACCCCGACTGTTCCGGCACGACCCCGGCCAGTTCCTGACCCTCAGCCTCGACATCGACGGCAGCCCCGTCGAGCGCTGCTACACCATCTCCTCCCCGCCCACCCGCCCCCACCTCGCCGCCATCACCGTGAAACGGACCCCGGGCGGACTGGTCTCCAACTGGCTCCACGACCGGCTGACCCCCGGCACGACGGTGCGGGCCCGGGGTCCGCTGGGCCTGTTCTCGCTGGCCCGGCATCCGGCGCAGAAGTACCTGCTGCTCTCGGCGGGCAGCGGCGTGACGCCGATGATGTCGATGACCCGGACCCTGTACGACCTGGCGCACCCCGCCGACGTGGTGTTCGTCCACAGCGCCCGCTCGCCCGACGACATCATCTTCCGCCGGGAACTCGACCTCATCGCCGCCACCGCCCCCGGCATCCGGGTCGCCCACGTCGGCGGGGAGGGTGGCCGGCTGAACCGGGCGACGCTCCGTCAGCTCGTTCCCGACCTCCACCAACGCGAGGTCTTCAGCTGCGGGCCTGCGGGCTTCATGGAGGCGGTGCGGGCCATGCTCACCGCCGAGGGCTTCGACCTGGCACGGCTCCACGAGGAGAGCTTCAGCTTCGACCAGCCCGCTGTCGAGACGGCCGGGGTCGAGGGCGTTGGGGCCGCGGCAGGCGGCGCGTTCAAGGTCGAGTTCACCCGCAGCAGGCGAACCGTCGAGTGCGACGCCGACACCCCCGTCCTCGCCGCCGCCTCCCGGGCCGGACTCAGCCTGCCCGCCTCCTGCGCCCAGGGCATGTGCGGCACCTGCAAGACCACCCTGCTCGCCGGGTCGGTCGAGATGCGGCACAACGGGGGCATCCGACCGCGCGAGATCGAGCGGAACAAGATCCTGCTCTGCTGCGCCAAGCCGCTGGAGGATTTGGTGATCGACGCATGATCTCCGGGTCAGGCGCGGCCGATGCGCTCGTCGACGTACGCCGACAGCCGGCGCCGGGCCTCGGCGGGGGTCAGGTGCGCGCCGGTGAAGAACGTCTGCATCACCAGGCCGTCCAGCAGCGCGGTGAACTCCACCGCGGCCCCCGCGGCGTCGCGCGGGGCGAACTCGCCGCTGTCGATGCCGCGGCCGATGACACGCTCGACGACGTCCCGCCAGAGCGTGTACTGCTCGGTGTGCCAGCCGGTGAACCGGGTGTCGTGCACGGCGGCCGCCCAGTAGTCCAGCCAGAGCTTCCAGTGCGTCAGCGTCTCCGGGTCCGAGGAGAGGTACTTGTCGATGAGCACCGCCAGGCCCTCCCGGGCGGTCGGGGCAGCGAGGCTCAGCTCGGCGACCGGTTCGTAGAAGAGCTCGGCCTCCAGCTTCAGCACGTCCGTGAAGATCTCGTCGATGCCGCGGAAGTGGTAACTGATGGTGCCGCTGGACACTCCGCTCGCGGCGGCGATGTCCCGGATGCCCGTCGCGGCCAGGCCCTTGACGGCCAGTACCCTCCGAGCCGCCTCGACCACCAGTCTGCGGCGCACCTCGGTGGGGTGGCGGGACCGCTCCCACGGCTGCCGTGCCTTGGGGGCGCGGCCGGTGGGACCGTCCCCGCCGTCCGTCTCGACGCTTTCGTTGGTGCCTGACGCCGCCACTGCTGTGTGTCCTCCCGTGTTCCTCGCCTGCTGACCCGGCTGCCCGGTCCTGCCCCGGCCCTCGCCGGACTATGCCGACGTCCGCGGGATCTCGGCATGCCAGGAGCGGGAGAACGCCTCCGTGCCGCCCTCCCGCGCGATGACCTCGTTGTCGGTCACGAAGTGCGTGGCCGAAGCGGTGACGACACTACGAGTGGAGATCTCCACGCGCCAATCCCCTCTGCTCAGCGCGACGTCCCAGGTCGACTCCGCCCGCGCCGACAGCGGGTCGTCCTCGCTGATCAGGTAGGTCTCGCGGACGCGTTCCTCGTACACCAGCCCGTCGGGATAGCTGCGGGTGCCGCCGTAGTTGGGGTCCACCACGAGCTCCCAGACGCCGGTCTGCGGGTCGTAGCGGACCTGGCGTTCGGGCCCGCTCACCGGCCCCGGCACGAACGGCAGCGGCGCTGCCTGCTCCGGTTCGTCGAAGTCGACCAGGGCGGGTTCGGGGGAGGCGGGTTCGCGGACCGGCAGCAGCAGCGCGCTGCTGGGGTCGCCGGCGTCGCCGGTGTGCAGCGACAGGGTCACCCGTTCGGGCGCGGGCCAGACCCACGGCCAGTACGCCGAGGACACGGCCAGCCTGATCCGGTGGCCCGGCTCGAACGCGTGCGCGATCGCGGTCATCCGCACGCGGACCCGCTCCGGTGTGCCGGGGGACCAGGCGCGCGGTGCGTCGTCGCCGTCCCGGTGGACCAGGTTGAGGTTGCCCCGGGTGACCAGGGTCGACGAACCGTCAGGCGCGACGTCGCACAGCCTGACGACGACCTGGCCGGCCGCGCGGTCGCAGTCCAGCAGCAGGTCGGCCTCGGGCAGACCGAGGATCTCCACCCGCTCGGTCAGCGGGGCCGAGTCGAAGCACACCGACCGGCCGTCCTCGGCCCGCTGGTCGGGCGGCAGGTCGGCGGGGTTGCCGAAGGGGAAGAACCGCCCGGCGTCCACCCCGGTGTGATGCGGGCTGGAGACGAGGACGCTGCTGCCCAGGACTGTCCTGGCCTGCACGTTGGGCCGCCCGGCCGGGCGCAGCCGGCCGTCGTCCAGCGTCCACGGCCGCGCCGTGACGTTCGGGGACGGCCAGGAAGGCTCGGCGATCCAGCGACCGGGCCGGGTGTCGTACGAGGTCCGCGGGGGCACCGGCTCCTGCATCCAGGTCCGCAGCGGCGGTTCGTCCATCACACCGGTGTCCACGCCCTTGAGCCAGTGGTCCCACCAGCGCAGGGTCTCCTGGAGGAAGCCGATGGCCGGCCCCGGTGGCAGTCCGCGGTCGGGGTACTGGTGCGACCACGGGCCGATCAGGCCCTTCGCCGGGCAGCTCAGACCCTCGACCAGCCGGAGGACCGTGTTGCGGTACGGGTCGGCCCAGCCGCCCACCGCGTAGACGGCGGCCTCGATCGCGGAGTAGTCCTCGCACACCGAGCCCTGCCGCCAGTAGTCGTCCCGCTCCTGGTGGGCCATCCAGATCTCGGCGAACGGGTGCAGGTTCTCCAGCCGCTCCAGCCACATCTTCCGCCACGCGTCGCCGACCCGCGCCGGGTCCGGCGGCCTGGCCTGGTGGGCGAGCATGGTCGCGGCCCAGGCCGGCATGTCGATGCCGAGCACGCTGCCGCCCCAGTAGTGCACGTCGTCGGCGTACCGGTCGTCGGTGGAGCAGACGGTCACCACGGCCCTCAGCGCGGGCGGGCGGAGCGCGGCCACCTGGAGGCTGTTGAACCCGCCCCAGGAGATGCCGAACATGCCCACCGAACCCGTGCACCACGGCTGTTCGGCGATCCAGGCGATGGCGTCGACGGCGTCCTGCTGCTCCTGCGGCAGGTACTCGTCGTGCATCAGGCCCTCGGAGTCTCCGCAGCCGCGCATGTCGATCCTGATCGACGCGTAGCCGTGCCCCGCGTACCAGGGATGGCGCTGCGCGTCCCGGACCGAGGTCCAGTCGCCCTTGCGGTAGGGGAGGTACTCGACCAGGGCCGGCACCGGGGCCGCTTCGGCGTCGTCCGGCAGCCAGATCCGGGCCGACAGCAGCGTGCCGTCGCGCATCGGGACGAGCACATGGTCGCGCACCGTGACCCGGCGCGGGAACTCGTGACGGATCCTCATCAGGGGTTCGGCTCCTTCAGCGGTTCCAGCAGCGGTTCCACCAGCGGCTCCACGGCGGGGACGGGGACGAGGACGGTGGGAAGGCCGTCCAGGTCCAGGTGGCAGCGGATCCGGTGGCCGTCCCCGGAGTCCCGCCAGGGGGGCGTGACGGTGTCGCAGGTGCCGGGGATCCGGTGCGGGCAGCGCCGCTGGAAGGGGCAGCCCGCCGCGGGCGGCGCCGACTCGGGCTCCTCCACCGGGCGCCGCTCTCCCGGGTCCGGGCGGGCTCCGGGCTCCAGGACCGCGTCCAGCAGCATCCGGGTGTACGGATGGGTGGGGCCGGAGAACACCGCCTCGACGTCGCCGACCTCGCACAGCCGTCCCAGATACAGCACCGCGACCCGGTCGGCGATGCTGCGCACCACCGCCAGGTCGTGCGAGATGAACAGGTAGGTGATGCCGCGTTCGGTGCGCAGCCGGTCGAGCAGCCGCAGCACCGACGCCTGGACCGACACGTCCAGCGCCGAGACCACTTCGTCGGCCAGCACCAGGTCCGGGCCGGCGGCCAGGGCGCGGGCGATGCCCACCCGTTGCCGCTGCCCGCCGGACAGCTGCCCGGGCAGCCGACCGCCGAGTTGGCGATCCAGGCCCACGTCGTCCAGCAGCGCGTCCACCCGACCGCTGAGCGCGGCGGCGCTGTCCGGGGCGAACAGGCGCAGCGGACGGCGCAGCGCGTCCGACACCAGGCGGCGCGGATTGAGCGAGGAGTCGGCGTTCTGGAAGACCAGTTGGAGCCGTCGGCGCAGGCCCGGCGGGCGGCTCCCGGCGGGGCGGGCCAGATCGTGGGTGACGTGCGCCGCTGCTGCTCCGGTTGCGGCTCCGGGCGCTGCTTCGGGTTCGCCCTGGAGCTGCAGGGTGCCGGCGGAGGGCGTGCGCAGTCCGGCGATGGTCCAGGCGAGGGTGGACTTGCCGCTGCCGCTCTCGCCGACCAGGGCCAGGGTCTCGCCGCGGCGGATGTCCAGGTCGATGCCGGCGACAGTGGGGGCGCCCTGCGTGCGGGCGCGGCGGTGCCGGTAGTCGATCTCGACGCCGCGCAGGGAGACCAGGACCGGCGCCTCCTCGCCGACGCGGTCGGCGCGCTGGTGCATGTCGCGTTCCTCGGGCGGCAGTTGCCGGACCTCGTCGGCACGCAGGCAGGCCGAGTGGTGGTCCGTCACCTGTGGCGGTGCATCCGCGTGCGGCAGCAGCTGCAGCGCGGGGGCGCCGCCGGTGGTACAGCGGGCCTCGGCGAGTGCGCAGCGCGCGACGAAGGAGCAGCCCGGCAGGTCGGTCCCCGGCTGGGGCGGGGTGCCGGGCATGGCGGCCGGCAGCCCGGGTTCGGCGAGGCTGGGCACGGAGGCGATCAGTCCGCGGGTGTAGGGGTGCGCGGGGCGGCGGTAGGTCTGTTCGGTGTCGCCGGACTCGACCAGGCGCCCGGCGTACATCACCGCGACCCGGTCGCAGGTCGCCGAGACCACGCCCAGGTCATGGCTGACCAGCACCATCGCGACGCCGAGTTCGCGGCGCAGGCCGGCCAGCAGGTCGAGCACCCCCGCCTGGGTGACCACGTCGAGACCGGTGGTGGGTTCGTCCAGGACCAGCAGCCGGGGGTTGCCGGCCAGCGCCATGGCGATGGCGACCCGCTGCTGCTGCCCGCCGGACAGTTCGTGCGGGTAGCGGCGCAGCAGTTGCTGCGGCTGGGGCAGGCGTACCTGGGCGAACAGGGCCGCCGCCTCGGCGTCGGCCGCCTCGCCGGTGACGCCGCGGTGGGTGCGCAGGACCTCGCGGACCTGGTGGCCCACCCTCATGGTGGGGGTGAGCGCCTGTCCCGCGTTCTGCGGTACCAGCGCGACGGTCCCGCCGCGCAGCGCGCGCAGCCGGGAGGGCGGGGCGGTGAAAAGCGACTGGCCCGCGACGCGCACCTCGCCGGAGGTGACCTTGGCCCCGGCCCGCAGGTGGCCGAGCAGTGCCGCCGCCAGGGTGGACTTGCCGCAGCCGGACTCGCCGACCAGGCCCAGTGTCCCTGCGGCGTCGAGCGACAGGGAGACGGTGGAGACGATCTCCTTGAGCCCGCCGCGCGAGCGGTAGGCGACGGACAGGTCCCGTACCTCCAGCAGCGGCCCGGCCGTGGACTGAGCATCCGTCATGCCGCACCTCCGTGTGCCCGGTCGACACCGAGCGCCTTGGCCAGACCGTCGGCGGCCATGTTGAGCCCGATCACCAGGGTGCTCAGGGCGATGATCGGGGCGATGCTCGTCCACGGGGCGACCGTCAGCATGGAGCGGTTCTCGGCGACCATCAGACCCCAGTCCGGCGTCGGCGGGTTGGCGCCGAAGCCGAGGAAGGACAGCGAGCTGATCAGCAGCACCACCCAGGACGCGCGCATGGCGAACTCCACCAGGACCACGTCCAGCACATTGGGCCCGATGTCGCGCAGCAGGACCGAGAAGGTGCCCTCGCCGCGGGCCCGCGCCGCCGTGACGTAGTCGCGCGGGACGACGTCGAGCGCGGCGGCCCTGACGACCCGCACCACGCCGGGGCCGTACACCACGGTGACGGCGAGCACGATGACGACCGGGTCGGTGCCGAGCACGGTCACGATGACCAGCAGGGCGAGGACCGGGGGTACCGACAGCACGGCGTCGACCACGCGCATCACCACGTCGTCGAGCCACCCGCGGCGGTACGCGACCAGGCAGCCCACGGCGGCGCCCAGGCCCACGGCGAGCACGGTCGCGCTGAGCGACACCGACAGCGCGAGCCGGCCGCCGTACAGGGTGCGGGACAGGATGTCGCGGCCGTACTGGTCGGTGCCGGCGAGGTGGGCGGCGCTCGGCGCCTGGAGGGCGTCCAGCGCGTTGTCGGCCACCGGGGAGGCAGGAGCGAGCAGCGGGGCCGCCAGCGCCACCGCCAGATGCAGCGCGACCAGGACGACACCGGTCATCGCGGAGGGTGAGCCGCGCAGCGAGCGCCAGGTCTGGCGCAGGCGTCCCTCGGTCCCGGCCCCGGTTTCGGTGGTCCCGCGGACGGCCTCGTGCCCGGCCTCGGCGACAGTCTCGGTCACGCGGTCCTCCGGTTCGTCCGCAGCCTGGGGTTGAGTGCCATGGCGGCGAGGTCGGCGGCGAGGTTGCACAGCACGTAGGTGGCGGCGCCGAGTACGGCGATGGTCTGGATGACGGGCAGGTCGCGGTTGTGCACCGCGTCGATGGTGAGCAGACCGATGCCCGGGTAGTTGAAGACGCTCTCGACCACGACCACACCGCCCACCAGCCAGGCGATGTTCATGGCGATGACGTTGAGGGTGGGCAGCAGGGCGCTGGGCAGGGCGTGCCGCAGCACGACGCGGGCCGGTGAGATGCCCTTCAGGCGCGCGGTCGTGACGAACTCGCTCGCCATGACGTCGATCATGCTGGTGCGCAGCATCCGGATGATGTAGGCGGCCATCACCACCGTCAGCGCGATCGACGGCAGCCAGATCGCCGGCAGCAGGTCGCCGATCCCGGCGTCCGGTCCGGCGGTCACCACCGCGGGGAAGACCGGGATGTAGATGGAGAACAGCAGGACCAGCACGGTCGCGATCACGAACTCCGGCATGCTCATCCCGATCAGGCTGAGCGAGGAGATGACCAGGTCGGGCCAGCGGTCCCGGGTGAGCCCGGCGACCACGCCCAGCACCAGGGCGACGGTGATGCCGAGCACCACGGTGATCCCGGCCAGCAGCAGGGTGTTCCGCAGCCGGACGCCGACCTCCGCGCCGACCGAGGCGTGGTTGACCAGCGAGGTGCCGAAGTCGCCGTGCAGCATGCCGGACATCCAGTCCAGGTAGCGGCGCCACGGGGGCCGGTCGAGCCCGAGCTCGGCGCGCAGCACGGCGACATTGGCGGGGGTGGCGTTCTGACCCAGGATCTGGGTGGTCACGTCGCCGGGGAGGGCCTGTACGGCCAGGAACACCCCGAGCGACGCCAGCCAGATCGTGACCAGGGCGAGGAGGAGGCGGCGAGCCATGTAGCGACCCATGTCAGGCGCTGAGCCCGATCCTGAGGTAGTCGAACTCGAAGCCGCTCTCGTGGTAGTTGACGACCTTCTTCGATATGCCGACCATGCGGCTGGCGAAGAACGGCATGATCGTGCCGTCCTGATCCACCATCAGCTTCTGGGCGTCCTGGTAGAGCTGCTTGCGCTTGGCGTCGTCGGTCTCCTTGCGGGCCGAGGCGACCAGGCCGTCGAAGGTCGGGTTGGACCACTTGGACTCGTTGTACGCGGAGCCGGAGTGGAAGATCTCGCTGAGCAGCTGGTCGATCGGGCGGCCGACGTACCAGTACGAGGTCATCAGCGGCTTCTGCATCCAGATCTTGGTGTAGTACGAGTCGGACGGTGAGTTCTGGATGTCCAGGGTGATGCCCGCGTGGGCGACCGTGTCCTTCATGGCCAGGGCGAGCGGGGTGAGCACGCTGTCGTAGTCCGAGGTGTACAGCGGCAGGGTGAGCCCGTCGTGGCCGGCCGCCTTCAGCAGCGCCTTGGCCTTGTCCGGGTCCGGCGCCACCGTGTAGTCCAGGCGGTAGGGATCGTCCGGCGGCACGGGGTTGTCGTGCGCGATCGTGCCGTGGCCCTGCACGGCGAGCTTGATGACCTGGGCGGGGTCGTACGCGAGTTTGAAGGCCTGCCGGACCTTGGGGTCGGTGAAGGGCGCCGCGGTGCACAGCATGGGCAGCGTGTACCACTGGGCGTTCTTGACCTCCACGACGGTGGCGGTGGAAGAGGCCTGAACGGTCTTGACCCCGGCGGAGTCCAGGTTGGTCTGCGAGATCAGGTCGACCTGCTGGGAGAGCAGGGCGTTGATCCGGCTCTGGGTCTCGGCGATGGAGGAGAAGGCGATGGTGTCGAGGGCGGGCCGTCCGCCGTAGTAGTCCGTGTTGGCGACGACCTTGCCGGGGCCTGCGGGGGTGAAGGACGCCAGCTTGAACGGGCCGGTCCCGATGCCCTTGGTCGGGGTGGTCGCGGCGGAGTCCTTGGGAATGACGTAACAGTTGTAGTGCATGAGGAGCGTCGGGAACTCGGCGTGCGCCGCCTTGAGCTTGACCACCAGGGTGTTCTGGTCGGGGGTGCTGATCCCGGACGTGCTGACGAAGGTGCTGAGCACGCCGGCCTGCGGGGACTTGGTGGCAGGGTCGAGGATGTGGGCCAGCGTGTAGGCGGCGTCGGCGGAGGTGAACGACTGGCCGTTGTGGAAGGTGACGCCCTTGCGCAGGGTGAACGTCCAGGTCCTGGCCTGGTCCGACATCTCCCAGGCGGTCGCCAGGTCGGCGGCGGGCTTGCCGTCACTGCCGCGCCGCACCAGCCGGCTGTAGAGGGCGCCCAGGTACTCGTAGGCGGACAGTGAACTGGCCGGGTCCAGCGTCTCCGCGCTGGACGCCGGCGGCCGCGCGATCCGCAGCGTCCCGCCCGACTGGGCCTTCCCGGAGGCCGCAGCTGTGGAGAGCGCCGTACCGCCGCTCGACCCCGCAGCACTGCACGCCGTCAACAGCAAGCCGCCGGCCGCCGCCCCCGCACCCGCGGCCAGCAGCCCGCGTCTCGACACTGACCATGCCTTCTCCCCGTCACCTTCACCGTCACCGTAACCGGGCTCAACTCCACCTGACAGCACCACGATCGCTCCGCCCTTCGACTTCGCCTGAGGTCTCGGCCGCCCCGCTGGATCGCTTATCGTCCAAGCGAGCGATTGCACCGTTCGATAGAGCGATATGATTCACGCTCCGTGCGATCCGGGCAATGGCGCCGTGAAACGTTTCTGTTAACGCGTCCGGCCGGTGCGCGGGGGGGCTGGTCCGCCGGGCCGGCTGGCGAGCAGGCGCAGGTCGTGGCTGGAGGAGCGAGCGGTCGCGCGCAGCGTCAAGCAGTTGACCCGCGATCGGCGTCCGGTTCGGCAGCATGTGCGGGCGGTGCTGGGGGCGGCAGCTGTGGGTGGCTTACATGGCGCCGCCGTTGCCGCCCTCCGCCGTCCGTGGCTTGTTGCTGTTGCTCGCTTCGCTCGCGGCGACAAGGCCGGGGGAGGGTGCGGGCGGCGCGCCGTTGCCGGGCGGCGGGGCGGTCGGTGGTGCCTGCAGAAACGATTCGCCAGGTAGGTGTCCTATGCATTTGGGGTCACTCGACCTACTTTGGGGTCACTCGTCCGACAAATCCTGCCGTGTATGTCCGTTATGTCGTCAAGGCAGTGACCCCAAAGTGGGTCGAGTGACCCCAAAACGGACCTCGCCGACCGCCGCGCGCCCCCTCGCCAGCCCGCACGCCCCCCGCACGGGCCTACGGCGCCCAGCCGGGTCGCCCCCTCCCGTAGTCGGCCCGCGAGCGGAGCGAGCAGCAGCAACAAGCCACGGACGGCGGAGGGCGGCAACGGTGGCGCCATGTAAGCCACCTGCAGCTGCCGCCAACAACCAGCTACGCCGCCCCTCGCCCCTCGGGTCCGCAAAGCCGCGCCCCGCCGCAGTGCTTCGCCAGCGCCGTGGCGGGACTTGTCTCCAAACCCGGGACACATGTGTTGGCGACCCTGCGGGCGTTTCCTGCATCCTGTCCGCATGCTGGTCAGGGAAGCCAACACCGGGGACTAGCCCGCCATCTGGCCCTGCTATCGCACGATCGTCGCCGCGGGCGAGACGTTCACCTATCCGACCGATCTCAGCGAGGAGCCGGGCCGCGACTGGTGGCTCCTGTCCGCGCCGAACCGCACGGTCGTTGCTGTCGACGAAGCCGGAAGGGTGCTGGGCACGGCGAAGATGAACACCAACCACATGGGCAACGGCTCGCACATCGCCAGCGCCAGCTACATGGTCGACCCGGCGCACTCCGGGCGCGGCGTGGGCCGGACCCTGTGCGAGTACACGGTGGAGTGGGCACGCGCGGCCGGCTTCCGGGCGATGCAGTTCAACGCAGTCGTCGAGACGAACACGGCCGCGGTGCAACTCTATCGATCCCTCGGATTCGACGTGCTGGGCACACTGCCGGAAGGGTTCCGGCATCCGACGAACGGCTATGTCGGGCTGCACATCATGCACCGCGCTCTCTGACTGCGGTCTGGCACCGCCGCATTGGGTGCCGGCGGGCCTGCACTGGGAGCCGTCGCGGTGGCGGGGTGTTCTCATCAGGCTCAGAGAGAAGCCAAAGAGGATCTCCAGATCGGTGGTCGAGAGTCAGGAGTGTCGAGCAAGCGGGCCACTGGGCGAGGAGGGGCAGATGACGGGCAGTGAGGTCAAGGGTGTTGGGCTGCGGGGCTGGTTCACCAGCAGGCCGTGGGTGGTGGCCGGGGTGGCGGCTGCTGTCGTCCTCGGCCCGGCGGCGACCACCGCCTCGGCGCTGGAGCAGGCCAACGCGGCGCCGGTGCACAAGATGAGGCACCGCAGCGCGAGCGCCCCGGCCACCGCCCTGGTGGTGACCAGGGAGGACCGCTACACCCTGGAGCGGACGCGCTAGTTCGTCGGGTGGTTGAATCCGCTGAGACGTAGGAGTGGCGGAGCCAGCAGGAAGAGGGCGGCCGTGAGGGCGCCTTGTGCCCGACGACATCGCGGTGACCGGGTGGGACGACGGCGCTGTGGCCGCCGAACTCGGGCTCACCACGGTCGCACAGTCGCTGCGCGACCAGGGAACCGCGTGCGCGCACCTCGCGCTCGGGGACAATCTGGCCGCGTCGCCCGCGTCGTGGTCCGTCGTCCGCAGAGGAAGCACGCGTCGTTGACCGAGGCCCGGGGCGCAGCGCGCCCCAGGCCTCGGTTTGGATGTGACGATTAGTCAGTCGAGCGTTACTGCGCGGCGATTCGGATGGAGTCGATGTTGGGGACGTACGCGGACGCGTTGGAGAAGGTGATGGTGTTGCTGCCGGCGGCCAGGGTCACCGGGATGTCGACCGTGTTGAACTGGTCCCAGCTGAAGGTGTTGGCGAAGACCTCCGTGGTTGCCGTCCCGCCGTTGACGGAGATGGACGCGGTGCGGGACTCGATGTTGGAGTTGTAGTTGCCCGAGCCCGAGGTGTCGTCGTTGGAGTACTGGATGGCGAGCATGTAGGTGCCGGCGTGTGCGGCGCTGACGTCGTTGAAGGTGAGGGTGTTGGCGGATCCGTTGCCGATGTAGCCGACGTAACTGCCGCCGGAGGCCCAGGTGTTGGCGGTGACTACGGCCGTGCCGCCGAGGGTGTTGGCGGAGCTCTCGGCCTGGTAGGTGGTGACCCCGCTGGTGCTGCCGGTCGCGGCGACGGTGACGTTCTCCACCGAGGCGGCGCCGTTGGCGCTCACCGTCACCGGGTTGATCCCGGCCTGCAGGTAGAGGCTGACCGTCGCGGTGGACATGGCGCCCGAGGTGGAGGCCAGGGTGCCGCCGGTGACGGTGTTCCCGTTGGCGGTCAGCGTGAGCGAACCGCTTGTCGCGTAGCGGACGGTGGTGGTGTAGAAGCCGTCGCTGGGTGCGTAGACGTCCGCGGTCGAGGATGCTCCGGAGGCGAGCACGGCCCGGCCCTCACCGGTGCCGTCGGAGACGGTGTAGTTGTAGCTGACGGTGCCGCTGGTGCGGCTCAGCGCCGACTCGTAGACCGTCGCGGCCGAGGAGACCGCGGTCAGGTCGATCTTGTCCAGGGTCACCTCACCGATCGCGGTGCCCAGGGTCGCGTTGTACTTGGCCAGGGTGATGGTGTGGGTGCCCGCCGAGAGTGCGAGGGTCACGTCCTTGCGGCTGCGCCAGAGCCAGTTGAGCGTGGCGGGGTAGTTCACCAGCTGCGAGGCGGTGCCGTCCACGCTCAGCGCCTGCTGCGCGTAGGTGCCGCCCTGGTTGCCGTAGTAGATGCCGAGGTCGTAGGAGCCGGTCGTCGGGGCGGTGACGGTGAAGGTGACGGCGCTGGTGGAGGTGTTCAGGGAGCCGACGTCCTGGGTCCCGGAGGTGGCATAGCCGTTGGCGTTGCTGACGGTGCCCTGGGTGTAGACGGTGCCGCTGGTGATGGCCGCGCTCTCGGCCTCGTAGGAGGCGCTGTACGGGGCGTTGGCCGCGGTCGGGGTGGTGACGTTGGAGGGGGTGAGCACGATCCGGTAGGCCGACATGGCCTTCATGCCGGTCAGCGGCACGGTGATGCTGCCGGAGGAGGTCGAGTACACCGCCCGGGAGATCACCTGCGGCGCCGCGCCGGCGCCCGCGTAGCCGGACCAGTCCGTCTCCTCGACGGTCGCGGCGACATTGGCGCCGAAGACGCTGGACGAGACCCCGTTCACGACCACATTGGCCGCCCCGGAGGAGCCGCCGAGGATGACCTGGGCCTGGTCCTTGCCGGTGTCGTAGGAGGCCACGCCCTGGAGGGTGTCCGTGGTGTTCGGGGACGGCGGGGTCACCGAGACCGTGTTCCCGGACATCCGCGCGTACCAGTCGTAGAGCCAGTAGGCACCGGTGGGCGTGTTCTGACCGGTCGTCAGGTCGTCGAAGTTGCCGGCGATGTCCCAGTAGGCCATGTCGCCGTAGACCTTGGCGTTCTCGAACGCCGAGATCCACTGCACCAGCTGGCCCGGCACCGACAGGTCGCGGCGGTCGCCGTACTCGGTGATGTCGATGGGCAGGGCGCTGACCCCGGCGGCGGTCTCCTCGGCGCGGTAGGTGCTGTAGTGGGAGGCGAAGTTGGCGGTGGAGCTGGAGGACAGCTCGTGCCAGCTCATCATGGAGGGCAGGGTGCCGGCGCTCTTGGCGTGCGCCAGGAAGTCGGGGAGGAAGCGGGTGTCGAAGTTGGCCTCGTTGGGGCCGACGATCTTCGCGGTCGGGTCGTCCTTCTTGATCTCCGCGTAGATCGCGTCCCACCAGGTGAAGAAGGTGTCCCGGTTGGTGTCGTAGGTGGAGGTCGAGCTGACGCCCAGGCCGAACCAGATCCCGTCCGGCTCGTTCACCGGGACGTACTCGAAGGAGGAGTGCTGCGGGCTGGCCACCACCGTGGCGGCGATGGTGTCGACCACCGAGAGGTACGAGGACAGCGTGGTGGTCGCGTAGGGCCAGTCCGGGTAGTAGTCCTGCATGTAGATCAGGATCTTGCCGTTGCTGGAGTCCTTGACGAAGGTGCCGGACACCTTGGCCGCGTCGCCGTTGGGGTGCTGGGTGCCGCCCGGCGCCTTCTGGGCGATGGTGGTCACGGCCAGCGGCGTGAGCAGGTTGTCGCTGGGGACGCCGGCGTCGGACAGCCCGTACAGCGCGCCGTTGGCGCCGTGCAGGACCGAACCGGTGCTGCTGCCCAGGTTCACGGTCATGGTGGAGGTCGCCGCCGAGGCGGACTGGACGGATACGGCACTTGCCCCCGAGGCGGCCGCGAGCAGAAGCATCGCGGTCGTCAAGCGCGTGACTGCGCCTGCGAATCTCATGGTGGGATCGCTCCAACTGGGTGAGGTGGATCCAGGAACGGTGGGTGGACGGGTGGGACGGGGTGGTGCTCGGTTCTCCCGGCGCGACCGCGCCGGGAAGCTTGGTTCGATCTTGAACATGACAAGTTTGTGGCGGGAGGCAAGCCGCAGCGGCGGCCCCATGTGTGGCCGGTGGTGGGGGGTGACGGGCAGGGCGGGCAGCCCTAGCGCGGCGCGGGTCCGCTGCTCTCGCGGAGGACCAGCTCCGGCTCGGCCCACAGCCCGGGGGCCGGTGCCGAGTCCGGGTCGAGCAGGGCGTGCAGCAGGCCGAAGGCGGACCGCCCCAGGCCTTCGAAGTCGAGCCGGACCGTGGTCAGTGAGGGGGTGAGGTAGGCGGACTGCGGTGCGTCGTCGAAGCCGATGACGCTGAGGTCTCCCGGGACGTCCCGGCCGGCCTCGCGGGCGGCGCGGAGCACGCCGAGGGCGACGTCGTCGTTGCCGCACAGGATGGCGGTGACGCCCGGGTCGGCCAGCAGCGTGCTGGCGGCCAGGTAGCCGGAGCGCGGGGTCCAGCCCGCGTCGAGCAGGGTGGGCACCGGTCGTCCGGCCGAGCGCAGCGCGTCCTGCCAGCCGTGGGTGCGCTGGGTCAGCTGGTCGCTGGAGGAGGGGATGGACAGGTGGTGCACGGTGCGGTGGCCCAGGCTGAGCAGGTAGCGGGTGGCGTGGGCGGCCGCGCCCCGGTCGTCGATCCACACCTGCGGCCGTCCCGACTGCTGCTGGCCGCTGTCCGGCCGCTCCATCAGGCCCACCACCGGGTGGTCCGCGGGCAGCGCGTTCAGCACCCGGGCGCCGACGGTCTCGAACGCGATGACGACGGCCGGCGCCCCGGGGCCGCCGAGCCGCTCCATGACGTCCTGGGTGCCGGTGGCGGCGTCCGGTTCCAGCACGCTGATGCCGACGGTGAAGCCCGCGGCGCGGGCCTCCTCCTCGATGCCCCGCAGCGCGGCGGCGTAGCCGTAGAGGGCGGGGTCGACGGTGAGGACGGTGACGGAACGGGCCCGGCCGCCGGCCAGGGCCTGGGCGCTGCGGTTGGGGGTGAAGCCGAGCTCCTCGATGGTCCGCAGCACCAGGGCCCTGGTGGAGTCCTTGACGTGCGGCTTGCCGTTGATGACCCGGGAGACGGTCTGGTGCGAGACCCCGGCGACCCGGGCCACCTCCCAGATGCTGGTGGCCTGGGCGCCTGCCGCTGGTCCCGGTGCGGCGGAGGTGTCCCTGCTCATGCTGTTACCGCTCCCAGTCATTCGGTCATTCTCGGAAGCGCCGGCCTGCGGTGTCAATTCGCAGGCCGGTCGCCGGCGTCGCCGCGGTCGCGGTCAGTTGCCGCTGGTGATGGCCGCGTTGGACTTGGTGTTGACGTCGTCGGCTGCGGCCTGCGGCGTCATCTGCCCCAGCCACACCTGGTTGAAGTCCTGCAGCACCACGTTGTTGAAGGTGGTGTTGGAGGTGGTCAGCGGGTAGCCCATGGTGTTGCCCTCGGAGCCGGTCTGGAAGGCGGTCACATCGACCCCCTTCTGCTTCCAGGCCGTGGCGAATCCGCTGTTCAGGGTGGGTATGCCGGGCCAGACGGTGCCGCTGTCGGCGACCAGCTTCTCCGAGGCGGCGGAGGCGAGCCACTGCTCCAGCTCCCAGGCCTCGGCGGGGTGCTTGGTGTGGGAGTAGATCGCGTCGCTCAGCCCGTTGAAGACCGTGCCGGTGCCGGCCGGGCCGCTCGGCAGCGAGGAGACGCCCCAGCTCCCGGCGGGCATCGCGGCCTGGAAGGCGGTCAGGTCCCAGTCGCCGTCGAAGGTGGTCGCAGCGTCGCCCTTGGCCAGGATCGTCGGCAGATCGGCGGCGTTGGGGGTGTTGGTCAGCGAGCCCGGCGCGGCGACGTGCCACTTGTCGCGCAGGTCCTGCTCGAACTGGATGGCCTGCACGCAGGCGGGGGTGTTCACGGTCCACTTGCCGTAGGCCTTGTCCTGCAGCTGGCAGCCGTTCTGCAGGCCGAAGTTCCACCAGTCCTGCTGGCCGTTGGGGGCCTCCAGGGCGATGCCGTAGGTCTTGACGTGCTTGGAGTCGAAGCCGGCCTGGTTCGGGTGCTTGCCGTTGACGTCGACGGTGAGCTTCTGCAGCGCCGCGACGAAGCTGCCGCCGGTGGTGGCGTCCCAGGTCAGGTGGTTCATCTGGTCGGCGGTGAGACCGGCCTTGGCCAGCATGGACTTGTTGTAGATGGTGGCGATGGTGTCCCAGTCCTTGGGCAGGCCGTAGGTCACACTGCCGGACTGCCACTGGGACAGCAGCTTGGGACTGTAGACGCTGGTGTCCAGGTTGGCGGCCTTGATCTTGCTGCTGATGTCGGTGATGATCCCTTCCTTGGACAGCTGCGGCAGGTAGGCCAGGTGGTCCCAGAACACGTCGGGCATGTTGCGGGAGGCGGCGCCGGTCTGCAGCTTGGTCCAGTACTGCGCCCAGGCGACGAGCTCCAGGTTCACCTTGATGTTGGGGTGCGCCTTCTCGAACGCGTCCAGCGAGGCCTGGTAGGCGGCCTTCTCGGAGTCCTGCCAGATCATGTAGGTGAGGGTGACGGTGCCGCCGGCCTTCGCGGAGCTGCTTCCACCGCAGGCGGCGGTCAGGCCGACGAGGGCGGCGCAGGCGGCCGTGGCCGCGAATCTCCTGGTGGTGAGCTTGAGCATGGGGTGTCCACTTCTCTGTGGTGGGATGCTGCGCGGTGGGGTGAGGGGACAGCTCGGGGGACCGTCCGAGGGGACGGCCGGGGGTGCGGGCGGGGGCCTACTTCAGTCCGGTGAGGGCGATCGACCGGACGATGTGGCGCTGGAACAGCAGGAAGACGGCGATCAGCGGCAGCAGGGCGACGGCCGCCGCGGTCAGCACGATGTTGAGCTGGGAGGCGTACTGCCCCTGGAGCGCGGAGATGCCGACGGTGACCACCGTGGTCCGCTCGCTGCTGGTCACCATCAGCGGCCAGAGCAGGTTGTTCCAGCTGTTGACGAAGGTGACGGTGGCCAGGGTCGCCAGGATGGGGCGGCTCAGCGGCAGGATGATCCGCCACAGGATGGTCCAGGTGCCGGCGCCGTCGATGCGCGCGGCGGCCTCCAGGTCCGGCGGGATGGTGCGGAAGTACTGCCGCACCAGGAAGATGCCGTAGGGGGTGCCGAAGACGTAGGGCAGGATCAGCGCCCGGTAGGTGTCCGCCAGCTGTAGGTGGCTCATGATGAAGAACAGCGGTACCAGGGTCACGATCTGAGGGGCCATCATGGTGGCCACGAAGCCCCAGAACAGCAGGTCCCGGCCGGGGAACTCCATCCGGGCGAAGGCGTAGGCGCTGAGCGAGCAGAACACCACCTGGCCGATGGTGATGGCGACCGACACGATCAGGGTGTGCACCATGAAGCCCGACATGTCGTACTTGGACCACAGCGAGCTGAAGTTGGAGAAGGTGGCCGGATGGGCCGGGGTCCAGGCCTGGGTGGAGAACATCCCCTGGGTGGTCTTGAAGGAGGCGTTCAGGGTCATCAGGTAGGGCGCGACCGAGACCAGCGCTCCGGCCAGAAGGGCCAGGTAGAGCAGTGTCCTACGCACAGCGGTGCTTGACATGGTGATCGTCCCTCAGCTGAAGTCGTAGACGGTGCGCTTGCGGAAGTACAGGAACTGACCGGCCGTCACCAGGAGGATCATGAGGAAGAGCACGATCGCGAGGGTCGCCGCGTAGCCTGCGTGGAAGAGCTGGAACGCCTGCTGGTAGATGTAGTAGTTCAGGGTGGTGGTCGAGGTCCCCGGGCCGCCCTGGGTCATCACGAAGACCGTGTCGAAGAGCTGGAACGAGCCGATGACATTGGTGATCAGGACGAAGAACATCGACGGACGCAGCAGCGGCAGGGTGATCTTGAAGAAGCGCTGCACCGCGTTGACCCCGTCCACCGCGGCGGCCTCGTAGATCTGCTCCGGGATCGCCTGCAGCCCGGCCAGCAGGAACAGCATGGTGTAGCCGGTGTACTGCCAGATGTTGACCGAGGCGATGACCGGCATCGCCCAGGTGGTGGAGGTCAGCCAGTTCGGGCCGACGATCCCGACCAGCGACAGCAGGTGGTTGACCGATCCGTGGCGCGGGTCGAACGCCCAGGTCCAGATGATGCCCAGGGCCACCGGCATCGCCATCCAGGGGAGGACGAACAGGACCCGGAACGTCTTGGCGCCGCGCATCTTCCGGTTCAGGGCTATGGCCAGCGCCAGCGCCAGCACGGTCTGCGCCGGGATGTTGAGCGCCACGTAGTAGATGGTGTTGCCGACGGCCGTCCAGGCCGCTCCGTCGCCGGCCAGGCGGCGGTAGTTGGCGAGCCCGATGAACTGCGGGGTGCCGACCAGGTCCCAGCTGAACAGGCTGAGGACGAAGACCCCGATGATGGGGACCAGCAGGAACAGCAGGAATCCCGCCAGGCTGGGAGCGATGAGCAGGTAGGCCTCCACGGTCGTGCGGATCCGCCTCGGCCGTCGGGCGGGGGCCGCCACCGCGGGGGTGGGGGCGTCCTGCTTCGACAGTGTCGGTCCCGCGGTGGCGAGACCTGGGCTGTTGGTGGTCACAATTACTACTCCCTGCGGCCTGGCGACAGAGCATGGTGGCGTGGGCGTGGCTGAGTACGAGACGCGTTTCCCCTGGTCGCCCGGGCCTTGGGGGAATTGATGTGTGCGTTAACATCGCCGTGACGTAGGCACATAGTTATCGGTAACAGAAGAAGACCGTCAAGAGCCCGGACACGATTAGTTTTGCCGCCGGATCCGGGCCGGAGCGGGGGCCGACACCGTCATCTCTGCCCTGAGCTGCTGGATTGTCACATCGCCTGGGATTCCTGGTGACGGCGGCCGTCTGTACCGTCACCCCGCCGTGACCACCGGGCGATCGGCGCCGAGGTTACGGCTCTTGTGTGAGCGGCTGTCGGCAAGCCAAGATTGTTAGCGGTCACATGACGAGGCGCGGACGCCTCAAGGGCCGTCCTGGACGCACGCAAGGAGAACACGCGTTGACAACTGTTGCTCGCACGGGGGAGAGGTCCGTGCTCTGGTCGCACGAGACGCTCGGCGTTCAGGTGCTGCTGTCCGAGGGGGGAGGCGTCCGGTTCGGCGCGCCCGGGGCGGAGTGGGACGCACTCGTCCCGCTGGTGGAGGTCGTCGCCACCGGGCACGGACGCCAGTGGTCGGGGGAGCGGTCCGTCGACAGTGCCATCGGCGCGCGGATGCGGCACCAGGGCCATCTGCTGGACCGTCTGGACGGCTGGGACCGGCTGCGGGTCCGGCTGGACGACCCGGTGAGCGGGCTGTCGGCGGAGGTGGAGCTGAGCACCAGGGCCGAACTGCCGGTGCTGCGCTCACGGGTGCTGCTGCGCAACGACAGCGCGACCACGCTGCGGATCGAGTCGGTGAGCACGCTCACCCTCGGCGGCCTTGGCGCCCCCGCCGATCTCGACCTGCACTGGGCCGACAACGACTGGCTGGCCGAACTCCGCTGGCGGCAGGCGCCGTTGCGCGAGTACCTGGTCGACCTGGACCGCTCGGCCGGCGGCCACGACGGCCGCGGCTGCTTCGAGCGCTCCTCCCGGGGCAGCTGGTCCACGGCCGGCAGTCTGCCGCTGGGCGTACTGACGGAGCGTCAAACCGGCCGCGCCTGGGCCTGGCAGGTCGAGTCCAGCGTCGGCTGGCGCTATGAGCTCGGCGAACGCCGGCGCAGCGCCTACCTGGTGCTGGCCGGACCCGACGACGCCCGGCACCAGTGGAGCTGCGCGCTGGCGCCGGGGGAGGAGTTCAGCTCCGTCCCCGCCGCGCTCGCGGTGGTGGAGTCCGGCGGTCCCGAGGCCGCCTTCGGCGCCCTGACCGAATACCGCAGACTGCTGCGCCGTCCGCACCCGGACCTGGACGCGCTGCCGGTGATCTACAACGACTACATGAACACCCTGATGGGCGACCCCAGCAGCGAGCGGCTGCTGCCGCTGATCGAGGCGGCCGGGCGGGCCGGCGCCGAGTACTTCGTCATCGACGCCGGCTGGTACGACGACGACGCGCTGGGCTGGTGGGACTCGGTCGGAGCCTGGGAGGCGGCCGAGCGCCGCTTCCCGGGCGGACTGCAACTGGTGCTGGACGCCATCCGCTCGCACGGCATGGTGCCGGGGCTGTGGCTGGAGCCGGAGGTCGTCGGGGTCCGCAGCCCGATCGCCCGGACCCTGCCCGACGAGGCGTTCTTCCAACGCGGCGGCGTGCGGGTCACCGAGCACGGACGCCACCACCTGGACCTGCGCCATCCGGCCGCCCGGGCCCACCTGGACGCGGTCGTGGACCGCATCGTCGGCGACTGGGGTGTCGGCTACTTCAAGTTCGACTACAACATCAACGCCGGTCCGGGCACCGACGCGGACGGTCAGTCCCCGGGCGCCGGCCTGCTCGGCCACCACCGCGCCCATCTGGCCTGGCTGGAGTCCCTGCTGGACCGCCACCCCGGCCTGGTCCTGGAGAACTGCGGCTCCGGCGGCCTGCGGATGGACTACGCCCAACTCGCGGTCATGCAACTGCAGTCCACCAGCGACCAGGAGAACTTCCTGTGCTACCCGCCGATAGCGGCGGCCGCCCCCACCGCGGTCACCCCTGAGCAGAGCGCGGTCTGGGCCTACCCGCAACCGGAGTTCAGCGACGACGAGAACGCCTTCATCCTCGCCGGGGCCATGCTCGGACGGATCCACCTCTCCGGCTTCCTGGACCGTATGACGGAACGTCAGCATGCCCTGGTGGCCGAGGGCGTCGCCGCCTACAAGGCCGTCCGCGCCGACCTTCCCGGCACCCTGCCCTTCTGGCCGCTGGGCCTGCCCGGCTGGGAGGACGACTGGCTCGCCCTCGGCCTGCGCGGCGCCGGCGCCAGCTATCTGACGGTCTGGCGCCGCCCGGCGCCCGACGGCGCGCAGGAGTCCGCACCGGCCCGGCAGCGCATCCTCAGCCTCCCGCACCTGCGCGGGCAGGGCGTCCGCGTCCAGGTCGTCCACCCCGCCGCCGCGCCCGGCGCGGTGCGCTGGGACGACGAGAACGGCGAACTCACCGTCGAGCTCCCGCAGGCACCGCAGGCGGTAGTGGTGCGACTGGCGGTCGACTGAACCGGCGCGGGCCGGGAACGGTAATCTCCTCCTTGCACCGTGGGTATCTCAGGCATCCTGAGCACCTCGGTCACGACGGTCATGTCCGCAACGGGGAAGTCGAGCCCGCACCATGTCGCAGCAGCATGATGAGCTGTCCGATCCACGCCTGTTCGCCGCCACGGGGCTGGACCGGCTCGGGGCGACCCCGCTGCGGGCCGCCGACCCGCGCAGGGTGGGCCCGTACGCGGTGCTCGCCGCGCTGGGCGGCGGCGGGATGGGGCGGATCTACCTGGGCCGACCGCTGGACGGCAGCGCCGGGCTGGCTGCCGTCAAGGTGATCCGCCCGGAGTACGCCGAGGATGACGGCTTCCGGCGCCGCTTCGAGCGGGAGTCGGAGGCGCTGGGACGGGTCCACGGCGAGCAGGCGGCGGTGCTGCTCGGGACCGGGCTCGACGGCGACCTGCTGTGGATGGCCACCGACTACATCCCCGGGCTCAACCTCTCCGAGGCGGTGGCCGCCCATGGCGTGCTCAGCGCGGAGGCGGCCTGGTGGCTGGCCGGGGACCTGGCCCAGGCCCTGGCCGCGATGGAACGGGTCGGCGTGGTGCACCGGGACGTCAAGCCGTCCAATGTGGTGCTGGGGACCGACGGTTGCCGGGTCATCGACTTCGGCATCTCGCAGGCCGCCGACCGGAGCTCGATCACCACCACCGGGCAGCAGGTCGGCACCCCGGCCTACATGTCGCCCGAGCAGGTGCGCGGTCAGAGCGTGGCCACGGCCTCGGACGTGTTCGCGCTGGGGTCGGTGCTGGCCTACTCGGTCACCGGGAACGGTCCCTTCGGCGACGGCACCAGTGTCGACGTCCTGCACCGGGTGGCCTTCGAGCCGCCGAAGGAGGATGTGCTGGCACGGGTCGAGCTGGCGGACCCCGGGCTGGCCGTGCTCGTCCGGGCCTGCCTGGACAAGGACCCTGCGGCGAGGCCGGAGCCGGAGGAGATCGCCGCCCAGGCGGCGAGCCGGCGGGTGCTCGCGCCCTGGTCGGCCGCGCTGAGCGCGGAGATCGTCCGCCGGGTGGAGATAGCCCTGGCTGCACAGCAGTTGACGCTTCCTCAGGCTGTGCAGCCGCAGGTTGATCGACCGCAGTCGACCGTGCAGCTGTTCTCGGGGGCCGGGGCAGTGCCCACTCCCGCCCCGACTCCCGACCCGACTCCCGCCGCCGCGCCCTGGCAGGCGTACGGGGCGGCCACGCCGGTCGGTCCGCCCCGGACCCCGCCGACGCTTCCGGTGCTGCAGCAGCCCGCCTATGTGATGGCCGCGCCGCCGCCCCGTACCGTGCCGCCGGGGCCGACCGCGCCGTCCTCCTCCCGGCGACGCACTGTGCTGGTCGTCGCGGGTTCCGCCGTCGCGGTCGGGGCGATCGCGGTGGCAGGGGTGCTGCTGGGGACCGGCAGTTCCGGCGCCCATGGAGCGAACGCTGCGGCCTCCGGCGGGGCTTCGGCCTCGGCCCTTCCCGGGGTGACTTCGGCTGCTACCGCTACCTCGACCGGGACAGTGAGCGCGTCGGTCTCCCTGAGCGCCAAGGCGAGTGGGACCACGGCCGCCGCCACCCCGTCCAGCGGTGCGACCACGCCGGCCGCCGGTGCAGCCGCGGGCACCAGCACCGCGGCGAGGGCCGCGACCACCGCTGCGGGAGCCACCACGGCTGCCGCGGCCGCGACCACGGCCGCCGCGGTGACCACCACCAAGGCGTCCACCCCGACCACCGCACCTGCGGCCTCGCCGACCAGCCCGGCCTGGATCAGGAACTGCACCTACTACTACGGCACCACCCAGACCCAGTACGGGGACACCGGCGCCCGGGTCCGCCAGGTGCAGTGCATGCTGGTCAACCGCGGCTACGGAGTCGGCTCCTCCGGTGTCGACGGTCAGTTCGGCACCGGGACCCAGGCCGGGGTGAAGGCCTTCCAGACCGCCAAGGGCCTTCAGGTCGACGGCCAGGTCGGCCCGCTCACCTGGGCCGCCCTGCGCTCGACCAGCAACTGACCCCGGCCGCCTGCTCAGACCCGGTTGGTGTAGAAGACCCGGGTCAGCACCAGGCACAGCGCGTAGTAGCCGATGAAGGCCAGGTAGGCGGCATTGCCGTTGTGGGAGCTCAGGAACGACTGCCGGAAGGCGATGTTGACCAGGACCCCGCCGAAGGCGCCGATCGCGCCGGCGATGCCGATCAGCGCGGAGGCGCTGCGCCGCGAGGACTGCTCGGCCTGGACCGGATCGGCGCCCTCGGTGACCGCGACCTGGGCCCTGGTGCGGAAGATCGCCGGGATCATCTTGTAGGTCGAGCCGTTGCCGATCCCGCTGAGCGTGAAGAGCAGGATGAAGCCGCCGAGGAACAGCGCCAGCGACTTCTGCTCCGAGGCGACCAGGACCACGATGGTGGCCGCGGCCATCGCGGCGAAGGTCCACAGGGTGATCCTGGCGCCGCCGAGGCGGTCGGCGAGGAGGCCGCCGAGCGGGCGGGAAAGGGATCCCAGCAGCGGGCCGAGGAAGGTCAGGTAGGCGGCCTTGAGCGGGGTGTCGAACTGCGTGTGGAACTGGACCTGGAGCACCTGGCCGAAGGCGAAGCCGAAGCCGATGAAGGAGCCGAAGGTGCCGATGTAGAGCGCGGACACCACCCAGGTGTGGTAGTCCTTCGTGGCGTCACGCATGGCCCTGCGGTCGTTGCGGAGCATGGTGAGGTTGTCCATGCGCAGGGCCGCGCCCAGCGCCGCCAGAACGATCAGCGGGATGTAGACCAGGACCAGCAGCCGCGGGTACGCGGCCCCGGCGGTGGCCAGCACCAGCAGCGCGACCAACTGCACGGCCGGCACGCCCAGGTTGCCGCCGCCGGCGTTCAGGCCAAGGGCCCAGCCCTTGAGCCGCTGCGGGTAGAAGGCGTTGATGTTGGCCATCGAGGACGCGAAGTTGCCGCCGCCGACCCCGGCGACCGCAGCAGCGACCAGCAGCGTGGAGTAGCTCACGCCGGGGTGCAGCACCACCGCGGCGAACACGGTGGGGACCAGCAGCAGCAGGGCGCTGAAGACGGTCCAGTTGCGGCCGCCGAAGCGGGCGACGGCGAAGGTGTAAGGCAGGCGCAGCACCGCACCGCAAGCGGTGGGGACGGCGGTGAGCACGAACTTGCCGGCCGGGTCGATGTGGTACTTCGGCCCGAGGAAGAGCACCAGCACCGACCACAGGCTCCAGACCGAGAAGCCGATGTGCTCGGACAGGATCGAGAAGACGAGATTGCGCCGGGCGGTCACTGCCCCGGTCTGCTCCCAGAATGCCTCGTCCTCCGGACGCCAGTCCGAAATGGACCGGGACCGGGGTGGTGCGACCGCTTCGACGGTGCTGTCTACTGTTGCGCTCATGGGTGAACCAGCCTCACGTAGAGGGACGTTGTTGACTGGTTCCCATGCTGGTGGGCGGAGGTTTCATGCCCTGCGCACTGTCGGTTCCGGCGCGCTACGGTTCCCGCACGCCGTCCGGAGCAGCCTGTGAGGGACGGCTGCGCACCGGCCAGCGGCGCAGGGTCGCGCTGCTGCCGTCCGGCGCGGTGTCCTCGTCCAGGCAGTGGCCGGTGTCGAGGTCGAATGCCTGCTTCAGCATCGGGGAGATCAGCACCTGGACCGGGCCGCGGTTGCCCAGCAGGCCACGGGAGAGGACGTAGGCGCCGCTGAACGGGTCGCGGTTGTCCAGCGCGTGCAGGCCGTCGGCCGGGTCGCGGAACAGGGCGACCTGGTCTGCGCCGAGCAGCACGGCGACTCCCCGTCCCGGTAGCAGATCGTCCAACTCGCATACCTGGACCCAGTGTTGGCCGTCGTGGATCTCGACGGTACAGACCGTACCGGCGGCACTGACATCGACGGCATTGACGTCGGCTTCGACGGCGAGCATCTCGGTCATCGGGTGCGTACCTCCAGGCTGGTGCCGCCGATCAGGACGTGGCCGTCCTCGTCGGAGCGGGCGGGGCGGATCTGGTCGCGTTCGGGGACGAAGCGGACCGTGGGGTCGGGGGTGCCGGGCGCGTTCACGAAGGAGACGAAGCGGCGCAGCCGCTGCGGATCGGCCAGCACGGCCGCCCATTCGTCCTGGTAGGTCTCGACATGACGGGCCATCATCTGGTCCAGATCGTCGGCGATGCCCAGCGAGTCAGCCATGACGACCGCGCGCAGATGGTCCAGGCCGCCCTCCAGCCGGTCCAGCCAGGGCGCGGTGCGCTCCAGCCGGTCGGCGGTGCGGATGTAGAACATCAGGAACCGGTCGATGGTGCGGATCAGCGTGTCCCGGTCCAGGTCCTTGGCCAGCAGGTCGGCATGACGGGGCGTCATGCCGCCGTTGCCGCCGACGTAGAGGTTCCAGCCCTCGGCGGTGGCGATCACGCCGAAGTCCTTGCTCTGCGCCTCGGCGCACTCGCGGGCGCAGCCGGAGACCGCCGACTTGAGCTTGTGCGGGGCCCGCAGCCCCCGGTAGCGCAGCTCCAGCTCGATCGCCAGGCCCACCGAATCCTGCACGCCGAAGCGGCACCAGGTCTCGCCGACACAGGACTTGACGGTGCGCAGCGCCTTTCCGTAGGCGTGGCCCGACTCGAACCCGGCGTCGACCAGCCGGGCCCAGACGGCCGGCAGCTGGTCGACCCGGGCGCCGAACAGGTCGATCCGCTGGCCTCCGGTGATCTTGGTGTAGAGCCCGAAGTCGCGGGCGATCTCGCCGATGGTGATCAGCCCTTGGGGCGTGATCTCGCCACCGGGGACCCGGGGGACCACCGAGTAGGAGCCGTTGCGCTGGAGGTTGGCCAGGTGGTGGTCGTTGGTGTCCTGCAGCGAGCCCTGCTCGCCGTCGAGGATGTGGCCGTTGCCCAGGCTCGCCAGGATGGAGGCCACGGCCGGCTTGCAGATCTCGCAGCCCAGGCCGGTACCGTGCTCGTCCCGCAGCCGGGCGAAGCTGGTGATGCCCTTGACCCGGACGATCTCGTAGAGCTCGGAGCGGGTGTGGGCGAAGTGCTCGCACAGGCCCTTGGCGACCTCGACGCCGGCCGCCTCCAGCTCCGCGCCGACGATGCCGCCCATCAGCTTGAGGCAGCTGCCGCAGCCGGTGCCGGCCTTGGTGCACTTCTTGACCTCGGGCAGGCTCGTACAGCCCTGCTCGGCGACGGCCGCGCGGATCGCGCCCTTGGTGACGTTGTGGCAGGAGCAGACCACGGCGTCGTCGGGCAGCTCCAGCCTGCTCGCCGCGCCGCCCTCGGAGGCGGGGAGGATGAGCTGCTCGGCGGAGACCGGCAGCGGTGCGCCGCCGATGGCCAGCGGGCGCAGGGTGGCGAAGGACTCGGCGTCGCCGACCAGCACGCCGCCCAGCAGCCGCCCGTCCGGGTGCACCACCAGCTTCTTGTAGACGCCGGAGCGGCTGTCGGAGTACAGCACGTCCAGGGAGCCCGGCGTGGCGCCGTGGGCGTCGCCGAAGCTGGCCACGTCCACGCCCAGCAGCTTGAGCTTGGTGGAGGTGTCGGCGCCGGTGAACGATCCGGTGGCGCCGGTCAGTTCCGCGGCCGCGACCTCGGCCATCGCATAGCCGGGGGCGACCAGGCCGTAGACCCGGCCGTCGGCGGCCAGCGCGCACTCGCCGATGGCGGAGATCCGCGGGTCGGAGGTGCGGCACTGCTCGTCCACCACGATGCCGCCGCGCTCGCCCACGGTCAGTCCGCAGTCCCGGGCGAGCTGGTCGCGGGGGCGGACCCCGGCGGAGAACACCACCAGGTCGGCGTCGAGGGAGCTGCCGTCGGACAGGGTCATGCCCCGGACCGCGCCGTCCTCGTGGGTCTCGATGCTCTGGGTGCCGGCGCCGGTGTGCACCACCACGCCCAGCTCCTCGATGGCACGGCGCAGCACCTTGCCGCCGCCGTCGTCCACCTGAATGGCCATCAGTCGCGGTGCGAACTCCACCACATGGGTCTCCAGGCCCATTGCGCGCAGCGCTCCGGCGGCCTCCAGGCCCAGCAGCCCGCCGCCGACCACCGCGCCGACCCTGGCCCGCTCGGCGCCGTCCCTGATCGCCTCCAGGTCCTCGATGGTGCGGTAGACATGGCAGCCCCGGGCGTCATGGCCGGGGACCGGCGGCACGAACGGGTACGAGCCGGTGGCCAGCACCAGCGCGTCGTAGCCGAGCACGGCGCCGCTGCGGGTGGCGACGGTGCGGGCGGCCCGGTCGACCGACACGGCGGGGTCGCCGAGACGCAGGTCGATGCCGTTCTCCTCGGCGAACGACGGCGGGCACAGCGACAGCTCCTCGGCCGTCGTGCCGGAGAACCACGAGGTCAGATGGACCCGGTCGTAGGCAGGTCGGGGCTCCTCGGCGAGCACGGTGACGCGCCAGTCGTGCGGCTGTTCGAACAGGGCCTCCAGGAAACGCTGACCGACCATGCCATGGCCGACCAGGACCAGGTCTTTCAGCGTCACGGGTTCTCTCCTCGCAGGGTGTTCATGGCATCGAGCGTGGTCGGGGGCGGTTTCCGGGATGGGTCGCCGGTGTTGCCGCAGCGGTACGTGTCCCTCACGCGGGCACCCCGACCTGGTGACCGCCGCGTCATCTGCTGTATGCCGCGCTGTCGTTTCGCTCATCGCCCCGTGACGGCGGCGCAACAGCACCGAAACACCGCTGATGGAGCCTGCGGAGCATGGCAACAGTTCCCACTCCCGACTCCGCGTCCGCAGGCCCCGCCGGGAGCGCGGACTCGATCAAGGGCGCCGGTGGCCCGGAGCCGACCGAGGCTGCCGGTTCCGGCGAGGGCGCGGCCAACTCCGGGCCGCTGACCGGCTTCACGGTCGGGGTCACTGCCGCCCGTCGCCGCGACGAGCTGGTCGCGCTGCTGAAGCGGCGCGGGGCCAGAGTCGTCGAGGCTCCCACGGTGCGGATCGTCCCGCTGGAGGACGACAACGCCCTGCGCCAGGCGACCGAGCTGTGCCTGGCGGCGCCGCTCGACTACGTCGTCGCCACCACCGGCGTGGGCTGGCGCGGCTGGATGAGCGCCGCCGACGGCTGGGGACTCGGCCGGCGCCTCAGCGACGCCTGCCGCAACGCCGTGGTGATCAGCCGCGGCCCCAAGGCCACCGGCGCCGTCCGCGCCAGCGGCCTGGGCGAGGCGTACGCGCCGCCGAACGAGGCCAATGACGGGCTGCTCACCTGGCTGCTCGCCCGCGACCTGCGCGGGCGGCGGGTCGCCCTGCAGGAGCACGGCGCGCCCCTGGACGCCTTCGCCGCGGCGCTGCGCGAGCGGGGGGCCGAGGTGATCACCGTCCCCGTCTACCGCTGGGCCCCGCCGTCGGACCCGGAAGCGGTACGCCGTCTGGTGGAGCAGACGATCCGTCGGGAGATCCAGGCGATCGCCTTCACCAGCGCGCCGGCCATCACCGGCTTCCTGGACTGCGCGCACGCCCAGGGACTGCACGCTGAGGTGCTGGCGGCGCTGCGGGACGGGGTGCTGCCGGTGTGCGTGGGACCGGTCTGCGCCCGCCCGTTGGAGGAGCACGGCGTGCGTCCGGTCTACCCCGACCGGGGCCGGCTCGGCTCGCTGGTGCGCACCATCGTCGAGGCCCTCCCGGTCGGCAACCGCGAACTGCAGCTGGGCAGCGCCCGGTTGGTCCTGCAGGGCAGCGCGGTGATCACCCCCAACGGCACGCTGTGGCTGTCGCCCACCCAGGCGGCCCTGCTGCGCGCACTGGCCGAGCAGCCGGGACGGGTGCTCAGCCGGGCCGAACTGCTGCGCCGGGTCTGGGTCGGCGTCAGCGCCGACGAGCACGCCGTCGAGGCGGCGGTGGCCCGGCTGCGCACCGCGCTCGGGCCGCATGCGGCCCTGGTCCGTACCGTGCCCAAGCGCGGCTACCGGCTCGCGGTCACCGGCGGCTGACGGTGTCCTGACGCAGCATCAGTACACGTCCCTGAGATAACGCCGGTCCGCCGCGAGCTGCTCGACGTACGCTGCGGCCTGCGCAGGACCGAGCCCGCCGTGGGCGGCGGCGATGTCGATCAGCGTCCGCTGGACGTCCTTGGCCATCTGGGTGGCATCGCCGCAGACATACAGCTGCGCTCCGTCCTGGAGCCAGGACCACACCTGCGCGCCATGCTCGCGCATCCGGTCCTGCACATAGACCTTGGCCCGCTGGTCGCGGGAGAACGCCAGGTCCAGCCGGGTGAGCACGCCCCGGCGGTGGAACTCCTCCAGCTCCTCGCGGTAGTAGAAGTCGGTGCCACGGCGCTGCTCGCCGAAGAAGAGCCAGTTGCGGCCGGAGTGGCCGCGGGCCCGGCGCTCCTCCAGGAAGCCCAGGAACGGCGCCACCCCGGTGCCGGGACCGACCATGATCATCGGCGTGGCCGGGTCGGCCGGCGGCCGGAAGTGCGGTGACCGCCGGACGAAGACCGACACCTCGCCGCCGGGGGAGCGGTCGGCCAGATAGGTCGAGGCCACGCCCTTGCGCCGCTGTCCGCGCAGACCGTCGTAGCGCAGCACCGACACGGTGATCCTGGGCTCGTTCGGGTGGGCCAGCGGGCTGGAGGAGATGGAGTACAGCCGCGGCTGCAGGCTCTTGAGCAGCTCGGCCCACTCCTGCGCGGTGATCCCGAGCGAGAACCCGCCGACCAGGTCGACCGCCTGCCTGCCCCAACTCCACTTCGCCAGCTCGTCCTTGTTGTCGGGACGCAGCAGCCGGCGCAACTCACGGTCCCCGGTGTGCTCGGACGCGAAGCGGAGCAGGGCCGGGGTGATCCGGGTGATGTCCAGGTGGCGCAGCAGCGCCTCGCGCAGCGGGACGGCGCCCCGGTCGGCGAGCGCCACCTCGGCGCCCGGGTCCAGCCCCGTGGCCTCCAGCCATTCGGCGACCAGGTCAGGGCAGTTGAGCGGACGGATGCCCAGGGCGTCGCCGGCCTCGTAGGCGAGGGCGCCGCCGGTGTCGAAGGCGAACGAGCGGACCTCCTTGGCGGCGCCCGGAAGACTGAGCAGCCGGTTGCCGGTCAGCCGGGCGGTGAACGGAGCCTGGCCGGTACGGGCGGGGGCGGGCGTCGGAGCGGGGGCCGTGGTCGTTGCCGAGGTCGGCCCTGCGGGCGTGCCTGCGGGCGTGTCTTGGAGCAGGCCGACGATCTGCTCCAACCACCGTTCGGCTTCCTGCTGGTAGCTGTCGGGCTCGCAGTCGACGCGCGGCAGCAACCGCTGCGCGCCGAGCTCGTCCAGGCGCTCGTCCAGCCGCCGGCCGTGGCCGCAGTAGTCGTCATAGCTGGAGTCGCCGAGGGCCAGGACGCTGTAGCGGACATCGGCCAGCTTCGGCGCGTTCGCGTCGGTGATCCACTTCCAGAAGCCGGCGCCGTTGTCGGGGGCATCGCCGTCGCCGAAGGTGCTGGTGACGACGAGCAGGTCCGCGCCGTCGACCAGGGTCTGCGGAGCGGCGTCGGCCATGTCCCGCAGCTCCACCGTCCGTCCGGCCAGGGCCAGTCGGTCCCGGACCGCGGTGGCGACCTCCTCAGCGTTCCCGGTCTGCGAGGCCCAGAGCACCACGACTTCCCGGGTGCGCTGGGTCGGTTCGTTCGCCGTCACCGGGGAGCGCGAGAACAACCCGGCGAGCATGCCGTCCACCCACTCGGCGTGGGCGCGCTGCAACGGCGCGCCGGACGGCAGGACCGGTACCGCGCCGTCGGTGAGCGGCCTGGCTGTCAGCCCGGCGAGGAACCCGGAGAGATAGCGGCGCGCGCTGTCGTCGAGGGCGGGGGGCGTCGTCTCAATTCCCAGCGCGTGGGCCAGCGCCGGTACGAGTTCCGGCAGCGTGGCACGGGCCGGCTCCGGCAGCGGCTCGGCGGTGGTCGCCGTCGCGCTGGAGACCTTCGCCAGCGCCACCGCGCACACCTTGAACTCCGGCTGGAAGGAGATCGGGTCGACCGCGTCGCTGGTCACCGCGTTGACGCTGAGGTACTCGCCGAACAGGTCGTTCCAGTGGAACGGCGCGAAGCAGTCCCCGCGCCTGACTCGGTCGCTGATCCGCGCCGGGAGCACCGCCCGCCCGCGCCGCGAGGCCACCTCCACCCCGTCGCCGTCGACCACCCCGAGCGCGGCGGCGTCCTCGGGGTGCAGCTCGACGAAGGGGCCGGGATCGAGCTTGTTGAGCCTGGCGACCTTGCCGGTCTTGGTCAGGGTGTGCCACTGGTGCTGCAGCCGACCGGTGTTGAGGACGAACGGGTAGTCGTCGTCGGGCAGTTCGGCGGGCGGCAGGTGCGGTCGGGCGAAGAAGGCCGCACGGCCACTAGGGGTGGGGAAGGCCAGCCGGGGCCTGGTCCCGTCCGGGCGGACCAGCAGGGTCTGGCTGACGCCGTCGTTGAGGTAGCGGACCGGGTTGCGGTCGGGGCCGGCCGGATCGGCGCTGGGCCACTGCACCGGGGTGTCCCGCAGCCGGTCGTAGTCCACTCCGCGCAGGTCCCAGCCGGTCTTCGGGTTCCAGGCGCGCTTGAGCTCCTCGAAGACCTCCTCGGCGCAGCTGTGCGCGAAGCCCTCGGTGAAGCCCATGGCCCGCGCCACCCGGGCGATCAGCTGCCAGTCCGGCAGCGCCTCGCCGGGCGGGTCGACGACCCTGCGGCTCAGCGTCAGATTGCGCTCCGAGTTGACCATCACGCCCTCGGACTCGGCCCAGAGCGCGGCGGGCAGGGCGATGTCGGCGTAGGCATTGGTCTCGGTGTCGGCGAACACGTCCTGGGTGATCACCAGCTCGGCCGCCTCCAGGCCCTCGATCACCGTCCTGCGGTTGGCGACCGAGGCCACCGGGTTGGTGCAGATGATCCAGCAGGCCTTGATCTCCCCGGCCGCCATCCGCTCGAACATCTCCACCGTGCCCTGACCGGCCTCGGCGCGCAGGGTGCCGGCGGGCAGGGCCCACAGTTCCTCGGTGAACGCGCGGTCGCCGGGGTCGAGCGCCGACCGCTGGCCGGGCAGTCCGGGGCCCATGTAGCCCATCTCCCGGCCGCCCATGGCATTGGGCTGGCCGGTCAGCGAGAACGGGCCGCTGCCGGGGCGGCAGATCGCCCCGGTGGCGAGGTGCAGGTTGACCAGGGCGTTGGTGTTCCAGGTGCCGTGCGTGGACTGGTTGAGCCCCATCGTCCAGCAGCTCATCCACTCGCCGGCCGCTCCGATCCACTCGGCGGCCCGGCGGATGTCCGCCTCGGGTATGCCGGTCACCTCGGCGACCTGCGCCGGCGGGTAGTCGGACAGGAGGGCCGGCATGGCCTCCCAGCCCTCGGTGTGCTCGGCGACGAACTCCTCGTCGACGTCGCCGTTCTGCACCAGCAGGTACAGCAGTCCGTTCAGCAGGGCCAGGTCGGTACCCGGCTTGATCTGCAGAAACAGGTCGGCCTTGTCGGCGGTGGCACTGCGGCGCGGGTCCACCACGATCAGCTTCGCCCCGGCCGCCTTGCGGCGCTCCAGCAGCCGCAGGAAGAGGATCGGGTGGCAGTCGGCCATATTGGACCCGATGACCAGGAACGCGTCCGCGTGGTCGAAGTCCTGGTAGGAGCCGGGCGGCCCGTCCGCGCCCAGCGACAGCTTGTAGCCGCTGCCCGCGCTGGCCATGCACAGCCGGGAGTTCGACTCGATCCTGCTGGTCCGGACGTAGCCCTTGGCCAGCTTGTTCGCCAGGTACTGCGCCTCCAGCGACATCTGCCCCGAGACGTAGAGGGCGACGGCGTCCGGCCCGTGCTCGTCCAGCACCGCCCGCAACCGGCGCCCGGCCTCCGCGATCGCCCCGTCCAGCTCCATCGGCCCCGGCTCGGCACCGCGCTCCACGCGTACCAGCGCCTGCGTCAGCCGTCCGGGCGCCGCCAGCATCTCGGCGCTGGTCGCGCCCTTGGTGCAGAGTCGTCCGCCGTTCGCCGGATGCGCCTTGTCCCCGGAGGCACGCACCACACTGCGCCGCCCCTCGGCGTCCCGCCCCACGTCCAGCACGATCCCGCAGCCCACCCCGCAGTACGAGCACACCGTACGCACCTGCTCGGTAGCCACACCCAGCTCCGGCACCCACGGCCCCTCTCGTCCACGCCGACGAGACTGTCCCGCCACCAGGAACGCTAGAAACCCGCTGTTGCGCGACGGTGACGCCAACGGCAGCCACGCGGTTACAACCCCCGCACACGGGAGCGGCAGGCCGGTGAGATCACCGTCCAGGAAGGCATCGACATGGCCCACCTGCTATGTATATGTGAGCGTGTATATTGGTATACGGGTAGCGATATATCGAGGAGGCCGACGTGAGCCGCACTGTCATCGACCTGGACGACGAGGCGCTGGATGCCGCCGCCATAGAGCTGGGTACCACCACCAAGCGCGACACCGTCAACACCGCTCTGCGTGAGGTCGCCGACCGCAATCGGCGGGCCCGAGCCTGGGCTGAATTGCAGCAGCTCACTGCGGACGGTGGTTTGGACCTCGACCTGCTCGCCGACAAGAAGCGCTATCGACCGTGACCGCAGCAACTCATCTGATCGACACGTCGGCCTTCAACCGACTCGTCCGGTGCCCCGCGCCCGACCTGTACGGATGGCGCGAGGCGCGGGATGCCGGACTCCTCGCCATCTGTGATATCACCGAGTTGGAGATCGGCCGGGCTGCAGGCAGCGACTCTCAGCGCGCTGTCGTCATAGGGCTTCTCGGCGAGATGTTCAGCTGGTGCCCAACCCCGGACGGCGTGATGCGCCGCGCCCGCCAGGTCCAGGACGAACTCGCCACTACCGCCCAGCACCAAGGGCCTGGCGCTATCGACCTCCTGGTCGCGGCAACCGCCGAGCTCTCCGGCCTGACCTTGTTGCACTACGACAAGGACTTCCAGACCATCGCCCGCAGTACCGACCAACCGCATGCCTTCGTCAGCCCCCTCGGTGCCGTCGACTGACGTGCTCACGGCTGGTAGTCCCGGCACTCCGGCCGTTGATCATGATGTTGAATCAGCCTCGTCGATCTCGCGTGCCAAGGTCTCGGCATCGGATTCACCCGGCTCCCTCTTCCCACCGGGGAAGTAGAAGACGTCGACGCTGTGGTTGCGCGTCACCAGCACCCGCCCATCACGCGCCAGAACCCAGGCCGCCTTCTCCGGAACCACCTCGACCTCGCGCATGCCCGGACCTTACCCATCTACCGTTTCAGAGTTGCGGATCGGCCCCGCGGGCGTCAGCGCGACTACGGGTGAGCAGGCAGGTCGTAGTGCCGTCGTCCTCCTTGATGTCCCTGATGTGCTGGAACCCGATCTTGCCCAGCAAGGCCAGTGAGGCGTGGTTCGGTTCCGCGACCGTCGCGTGCACGTGGGCCAGCCCCAAGGTCTCGAAGCCGTAGCTGACGATCGTGTCCGCCAGTTCGGTGCCGAGGCCTTGGCCCCATGACTCCACGGCAAGTGCGTAGATGATCTCGTAGCCCTCGACGACTGTCGCGGGCTTGATCTCGGCGTGGCCCACCAGGCGGCCGTCGCGCCGAACGGCCCAGACGTGGAACCGGTTCTCGGCGTACACCTTCGTGAAGATCCGACCGAAGAGTGCGCGGTCCTCAGCCTCGGGCTCGGGGCCGTCTCCCATCCATCTGGATACTCTCGCGTCCTGGAAGAGCGCCACGAAGTCGTCTTCGTCAGCAGGGGTGTACGGCTTGAGCAGCAGGCGTTCGGTGCGCAGAATCGGGGTCACGCCGGGCGACAGTACCTACGCCATGTCCCTTCAGCAACACCTTTCCTGTAGGCCGACCCGCTGGTCAGGAGGGTGTCCGGCTATGCCGTGAGAACTGGTTGGTCGGTGTAGGTGTGGCCGGTGGGGGCGGTCCAGGTGACGTGGCCGGTGCGGTTGTTGTAGCCGATGTGCCAGCCGGCGTGGTGCTTGGTGAGGTGGTGGCGGCAGAGGGGGATGAGGTTGTCGGGGGTGGTCGGGCCTCCGGTGTGGGGGTTTGCGTGGTTGAAGGGGGTGACGTGGTCGAGGTCGCAGTGGCGGGAGGGGCGGGTGCAGCCGGGGAAGCGGCAGTGCGGGTCGCGGGTGGTGACGTGGCGGGTGACTTCGGCGGTGGGGCGGTAGCGGCTGCTCCTTGAGCCCGGCCAGCATGGCGATCTGCACCGCCTCCAGCCGGCACCGCGCTCGCTGCACCGCCACCAGCGCGTCGATCCGCCCGGCCGCCGACAGCTGCGCGCCCTCCAGGTCGGCGATCCCGGCCACACTCCCCGCCCCCGGCACCACCCGCGCCAGCTCCGCCGCCAGCCCATCGGCCGCCTCGAACCGATCCATTCCGACCACCCCCTCCAGGTGCTCCGTGTACTCCTGATTCTATCGTGAGCCACCGTCAGAAAGGGCCTCTGAGCTGCACAAACGGTTGCATTCCGAACCCCCGCACGCCCCCCGACCTGTCCCCGAAACCGAGACAGAATCACCGGACCTCCTGGAGGGAAGATGGCTTGAGTCTCCATCAGGGGGAGACGCCAGGGTGGGGGCATGGACAGCGACGGACTTTTCACGATCGGGGCTCTGGCCCGTAGGACCGGACTGACGGTCAAGACCATACGGTTCTACTCCGACACCGGGATCGTGCCGTCGACCGACCGCAGCCCGGCCGGCTACCGGCTCTACGACATCACCGCGCTCGCACGTCTGGATCTGGTACGCACTCTTCGCGACCTGGGCCTGGAACTCGCCGTCATCCGGCAGGTGCTGGACCGGGAGATCTCGCTGCCCGAGGTCGCGGCGGCGCACGCCGACGCACTGGACGTGCAGATCCGCACTCTTCGACTGCGACGCGCGGTGTTGCGGGCGGTGGCCAAACGGGGCTCTACTCCCAAGGAGATGGACCTCATGCACAAGCTCGCGAAACTCTCCGACGAAGAACGCCGACGCCTCGTCAACGACTTCATCGACGACACCTTCGGCGGTCTCGAAGCCAACCCCCACTTCATCGCCCTCATACGCTCGGCCATGCCCGAGCTGCCCGAGAACCCCGAACCCGAGCAGGTCGAGGCCTGGGTCGAGCTCGCCGAACTGACGCAGGACCCGGACTTCCGCGCCTCCGTGCGACGGATGGCCGAGCACCAGGCCAACGAGCGCGCGCAGGGCGACACCACCGGCCTGCACCAGGAGCTCACCGAAGCCGTCCGCGACCGGGTCGGCGTCGCCCTCGCCGCTGGCGTCGCCCCGACCGCCGCCGAGGCGGAACCCATCGTCCGTGACCTGACCGCCTGCTACGCCCAAGCCTTCAACCGTGCGGACGATGACGACCTACGCGAGTGGTTGCTGACGCGCCTCAAGACGGCCAACGACCCTCGCGCGGAGCGCTACTGGCACCTCCTCGCTGTGATCAACGCCTGGCCCGTCCAGCCGAGCCTGGCACCCGTCTTCGCCTGGTTCATCGCGGCACTTCGCGCCGGGACCAGCGGCAGCCCTACCACCGTGTGACCCTCGCTGGGGCGGCAGTTGGACTCCAATCCGGTCCGGCTGGCGCCGGGTGCCGTGGTGGGGGAGCATGCCGAGAATGAGCTCGTGCGAGACTACGGCGGTGAACGGCGCCTCCCGCTCACCGCCGTGGTCTCGTCCACAGGGCCTGGAGGTCTCAGGCGGCCTCGAGGCGGCGGAAGCCGCTGGCGTGGAAGACCAGCGGGGGCACGGACGGGTCGGCGTCCAGTTCGTGTACCCGGAGCAGCACGATGTCGTGGTCCCCGGCGCGGATCAGCTGTTCGACGCTGCAGTCCAGCCAGGCGGACGCCTGCTCGACGAGGACGGCGCCGTCGTCCGTGGCCCGCCACTGCAGCGAGGCGAAGCGGTCCCCGTCGCGTGCGGCGAGTTGACGGCAGGCCAGTTCCTGTTCGGCGCTGAGCACGCTGACGCCCAGCCGGGCGCTGCCGCTGAGCAGCGGCCAGGTGGTCGAGCTGTGCGCGACGCAGACCGAGACCAGCGGCGGGTCCAGCGAGACCGAGGTGAACGAGCTGGCGGCGAGGCCGACCGGGCTTCCGTCGACCAGTGCGGCGATCGCGGTGACGCCGGTCGGGAAGGCGCCGAAGACACGGCGCAGTTCGGCGGGGTGCAGGGCCACGTCGGTCTGGGCCTGGGCCTGTTCCACGGTTCTCCTCCGAAGCATGGTGTCTGTCGCTGTAACCGTCATGACCGGCGCGCCCATTCCTCGGCGAGCAGCCGGTAGGAGGCGACCCGGTCCGCGTGGCCGTGGGTGATGGTGGTGATCACGAGCTCGTCGGCGCCGGTGGCGTCGCGGAGGATCTCCAGCTGGTCGGCGACCTGGTGCGGCGAGCCGGCGAACTGGGTCTCCACCCGGTCCTGGACCAGCGCCCGGTCCTGCTCGCTCCAGACGTGCGCGCGGGCCTCGTCGGGGGTGGGGAACTGGATCGCGCCCTCGCCGCTGCGGATGCTGCGCACCCACAGCCCGTAGCCGGTGGCCAGCTCCCGCGCGGTGGCCTCGTCCTCGGCGACCACGACGTCGGCGGAGACGCTGACGTAGGGGCGGTCGAGCACGGCGGAGGGACGGAACGCGGCCCGGTAGCCCTCGGCGGCCTCGACCACGGTGGCCGGGCTGACGTGGTAGTTGGCCGCGAAGCGCAGGCCGTTGGCGCCGGCGACCTCCGCGCTGGTGCCGCCGCTGCTGCCGAGGATCCAGACCTGGAGGTCCGCGCCCTCGCCGGGCACCACATGGGCCTCCACGCCGTCGGCGGTGCTGTAGCTGCCTTCGATCAGCGCGAGGATGTCGTCGACCTGCTCGGCGTAGTCCTGCGCCTCCGCGTTCGGCTGCTGGAGCAGCTTCTTGTGCAGGGCGAAGCGGGGGGAGCCCAGCAGCTGCCGGAAGTCGAACTTCGCCGGGATGCGCAGCCCGTTGGAGGTGTAGCCGTCGACCACCGCGGTGCCCCCGACCAGCGCGGGTTCGCGGACCGGCGGGGTCGGCCGGCCGCCGGAGCGGCCCAGGCCGAGGTCGAACCGGCCCGGGTGCAGCGCGTCGAGCAGGCCGAACTCCTCGACGGTCGCCAGCGCGGTGCGGTGGCCCAGCTGGACCGCGCCGGCGCCGAGCCGGATCCGGGAGGTCGCGGCGGCGGTCAGCGCCAGCACGACGGCGGGCGAGGTCCCGGCGACGCCGGGGTTGAGATGGTGTTCGGCGAACCAGTAGCGGCTGTAGCCGAAGCGTTCGGTCTGCCGGGCCAGGTCGATGCTGTTGTGCAGGGCCTGCCTGGCGGTGGAACCGGAGCTGATCGGGACCAGGTCCAGGACGGCGAGCGGAGTGGGGGACACGGTCAGACTCCTTCAGGGGCCGCGATGGGGGCCGCGATGGGGACCGGGGCGGTGACGGGGGCCCAGGCCCAGGGCGGGTCAGGGATGGACCGGCGCAGCACCGGTGCGATGTCGGACTGGAACAGCTCCAGCGAGTCACGGTGCTGAGCATCCGTCAGCCCGCCTGCCTCGGCGTGCAGATGCAGCACGCTGTGGCCGAACTGCTCGTGGTAGCGGTGCACCTTGTCGACGATCTGCTGCGGGCTGCCGATCAGGGCGGAGCTGCGCTCGACGAAGTCCTCCAGGGTGGGGAACACCGGCTCCACGCCGAGCCGCTTCTGGAAGCCCAGGTAGCCCTCGAAGACGGGGCGGTAGTCGGCGAGCGCCTGCTGCGAGGTCGGCGCGGCGTAGAAGCCGGCCGTGCCGGCACCGACGGCGGCTTGGGCCGGGTCGTGGCCGTAGTGCTCCCAGCGCTCGCGGTAGTAGCGGACCAGCTCGGCGTAGGGCTCGATGGGGTTGGTGACATTGGCGGAGAACAGCGGGTCGCCGTAGCGGGCGGCGAGGTCGACGGACTCCCGGCTGGTGGCGCTGCCGTGCCAGACCCGGACCGGATGCTGGAACGGCCGCGGCCAGACCTCCGCGTCCAGGAGTTCCGGGCGGAACTTCGGGGAGGCGGTGACCTTGTCGTTGCGCCAGATCTGCCGGAACAGCTCGTAGGACTCGGCGTTGCGGTCCCACTGGTCCTCGGGGGTGACCTGGAACAGCTCGCGCTGGGCGGCTCCGTTGCCCTTGCCGATGATCAGCTCCAGCCGGCCGCCGGACAGGTGGTCCAGGGTGGCGTAGTCCTCGTAGGCGCGCACCGGGTCGAGCAGGCTGAGCGTGGTCACCGCGGTGAACAGCCGGATCCGCTTGGTCAGCGCGGCGACATGGCTGAGTACGACCGGCGGGGAGGAGGAGATGAAGGGACGCTCGTGCCGCTCGCCGACGCCGAAGCCGTCGAAGCCGAGCTCCTCGGCGAGCAGCGCGCTGTCGAGCACCTGGCGGAAGCGCTCCTGGGTCGACGGTTGCAGGCCGGTGACCGGGTCGGGGGAGTGGACGATCAGGGTGATGGTGATGAACTTCACGACGCGGCCCTCTCCTCGGCCCGGTTCTCGCTCTGGTTCCGCGGTGCGGCCAGGCCGAGGTGGTCGCGCAGGGTGGTGCCCTCGTACTCGCTGCGGAACACCCCGCGCTCCTGGAGCAGCGGGACGACGGTGTCGGCGAACTCGTCGATGCCGCCGGGGGTCAGGTGCGGGGCGAGGATGAAGCCGTCGCCGGCGTCGGTCTGCACGAACTCGTTGAGCGCCTCGGCGACCTTCGCCGGGGTGCCGATGAAGGACTGACGCCCCGTCACCTCGATGATCACCTCGCGGGTGGAGAGGTTCTTCGCCGCGGCGAGCTCCCGCCACTGCCGGGCGACATCCAGCGGGTCACGGTTCATCCGGACGCTGGCCCGGCCCTTGGCGATGGTGTTCTCGCCCACCAGCGGGTCGATCTCGGGCAGCGGGCCGTCCGGGTCGTGGTCGCTGAGGTCGCGGTTCCAGAGCTGCTCCAGGAACTTGATCGCGGTCTGGCCGCTGACCTGCTGGCGGCGGATCAGCGCGGCCTTCTCCTGGGCGTCGGCGTCGGTGTCGCCGAGGACGAAGGTAGCCGCGGGCAGGATCAGCAGCTCGTCGCGGCTGCGCCCGTAGCGGGCCAGCCGGTCCTTGACGTCGGTGTAGAAGGCGCGTCCCGCCTCCAGCGTGCCGTAGCGGCTGAAGATGGCGTCGGCGGAGGAGGCGGCGAACTCGCGGCCTTCCTCGGAGTCGCCGGCTTGGAAGATCACCGGCCGTCCCTGCGGGCTGCGCGGGACGTTGAACTGTCCGGCGATGTCGAACTGGCTGACCCGGTGCTGGAACCGGCCGACGTCCGGGCCGGCCAGGAAGGCGCCGGACTCCTTGTCGGCGAGGATCTCGTCGCCGCGCCAGGAGTCGAAGAGGACCTGAGCGGCCGTCAGGAACTGCTTGGCGCGCTCGTAGCGGTCCTTCTCGGCCAGGAAGCCGCCGCGGCGGAAGTTCTGCCCGGTGAACTCGTCCCAGGAGGTGACCACGTTCCAGGCGGCGCGGCCCGCGGACAGGTGGTCCAGCGAGGCGAACTGCCGGGCCACCTCGTAGGGCTCGTTGAAGGTGGAGTTGATGGTGCCGGCCAGCCCGAGCCGGTCGGTGACCGCGGCCAGCGCGGCCAGGACGGTGAAGGTGTCCGGGCGGCCCACGACGTCCAGGTCGTAGATCTGGCCGCCCTGTTCGCGCAGCCGCAGGCCCTCGGCGAGGAAGAGGAAGTCGAACTTGGCGCGCTCCGCCGTGCGGGCCAGATGGACGAAGGAGCTGAAGTCGATCTGGCTTCCGGCGGCCGGATCGCTCCACACCGTGGTGTTGTTCACGCCGGGGAAGTGTGCGGCGAGGTGGATCTGCTTGAGAGGCTTGCTCATGCGACTGGCGTCCTTAGGTCTCGGTGGGGAACAAGCGCTCAGACAGAGGTGGCGGATGCGGAGTTGGAAGCAGCGGCGGCGTAACGGCTCTCGGGGCGGGGCAGGCCGAGCAGCCCGCGCAGGGTGTCCGCCTCGTAGCCGGTGCGGAACGCTCCCCGGCGCTGCAGCTCCGGGACCAGTCGGCGGGTGATCTGCTCCAGGTCGTACGGGAGGGTGGCGGGGCGCAGCCGGAAGCCGGTCAGCCCGGCCCGCTGCCACTCCAGCAGCAGGTCGGCAAGGTCGGCGGCGGTTCCGGCGAAGACCTCGGCGTCGCTGCTGAGGGCGGCCCCGGCCAGCTCGTCCAGCCGGTCCCGGCGGGCGGCGGCAGCGCCCGGGGCGTCGTCGAGGAAGACCAGCAGGTCGCCGAAGATGTGCACGGTCTCGTCGGAGCGCCCCGCGGCGGACTGCTCCGCGCGGATCTCGCCGACAATGGCGCGGGCGTCGTCCGCGTCGTGCGGGGTGATGAAACCGAGGTCGGTGGAGCGGGCGACCAGCCGGTAGGGGATGCTCTGGTGCGCCAGCGCGGTCACCAGCGGCTGGCCCTGGGGCGGGCGCGGGGTGATCGAGGGCCCCTTCACGCTGAAGGCCGTGCCCTCGAAATCAATGTAGTGCAGCTTCTCGCGGTCGATGAAGCGTCCGGTGGCGACGGAGCGGATCTCGGCGTCGTCCTCCCAGCTGTCCCAGAGCCGCCGCAGTACCTCGACATACTCGGCCGCCTCGTCGAACAGTTCGGCGACCTGGGCCTGGACCTCCGGCCGCTGGAGGTCGGCGAGTGTGAGCCGCGGCAGGGTCCGGCGGCCGAAGAGCTCCGCCTCGTGCGGACGTCCCGACACCTGTACGCGGACCCCGCCGCGTCCGCTGCTGACAAAGTCCAGGGTGGCGATCGCCTTGGAGATGTGGAACGGCTCGGTGTGGGTGACCGTCGCCGTCGGCACCAGCCCGATGTGCCGGCTGAGCGGGGCGATCCGGGCGGCGGTCAGCACCGCGTCCAGTCGGCCTCGGACCTGGTCGGTGCGCCGGTCCGGCTCGAAGGCGGCCGACGACTGCAGGCCGAGGGAGTCCTCGATGGTGACGAAGTCCAGCAGTCCGCGCTCGGCCTCGGCGACCAGGTCCGCCCAGTACGCCGCGGTGAAGAGACCCTCGGGACGGGCGTCGGGCAGCCGCCAGGCCGCGGGGTGCCAGCCGGTGCCGTCGAGGGCTACCGCCAGGCGGAGGGCAGATTCCGGGTGAGACTCCGGGTGAGACGGCGGGTGAGACATGGGGGGTCGCTTCCTGCTCGGATGGGTGCCCGGTGGTGGGTGCGGCGGGCATGCCGAAGGGAAACCGCGCCGGGCGGGCCCAGGGCGGAGTCGGCGGGAGGGAGGTGCTTCAGCGGGAGGGATGCTTAGGCGGGAGGGATGCTTCGGCGCGAAGGACGACGCTTCGGGCTCAGACGGCCGGACAGAGGGCGCTGGCGATGCGCTGAAGATCGATATGGCGACGCGAGTACGTACCCACTGGTCGACGCACTGCTCACACCTCCGGTTCAGCTTGCGCGCTTACAGGACTGCGCCGTCCTGTCGGGTCGTCACCTGGAGCACCCCGCCGCGTCGGAGGGTTGCTGGTCAGCCAGCCAGGGCTTGTTGCTGACGCTCGTAACCTGCTCACACGCTAACTCCGGATGGGTGCCGAACACAATCCCCACTGATCGACTGGGGATCGTGCAGGCCGTTCGGGGCCCTGCCGAATCTCTATCGAACAGATAGGCATTGTCTAAAACAGCTGGACGGGTTACGGTGTTCCCTGGTTATGAGCGTCAGCGTCAAGCCCTGGCTTGCTGACCGGCAACCCTCCGACGCGGCGGGGTGCTCCAGGTGACGACCCGACGGGACGCCCCAGTCCTGTAAGCGCGAGATCGAAAGCGGAGGTGAGAGCAGTGCGTCGGCCAGCCGGTACGTACTCGCGTCGCCACGTCGATCTGCTGCGGGTGAGCAGTGCCCTGTGTCCGTGTCCGGGGACGTCCGCGGTCTGCTGACCGCACACTTCTCGCTTCCCCCCTCGGCACCTGTCGCCCCCCTTCACGCCGTCTCGCCGTGCTCACACGGCGCGATGCCGCGTCCTCACGGGACGGAATCCACACCCCCATGAGCAGTCCGGACACCTCCGCGCGCACCGCTGTCGCGCCAGAGCCTCCGCCTCCAGTCACCGCCGACCAGCCCGCCGCCGACCGCCCTGCCGCCAACCGCCCACTGCACGAGCGCCCCGAGGACGGGCAGCTGCTCGCCGCGAAGCTCGTCCCGCTGCGCCGCCCCGGCCAGTGGGTCTCCGCGCTCGCCCTCCTCGTCCTGCTGGCGATGCTCGTGCACACCCTGCTGACCAACAAGCGGTTCCAGTGGGACGTGGTCGGCAGCTACTTCCTCAACGGGTCGATCGTGAACGGCCTGGTCCTGACGCTGTGGCTGACCGCGGCGGTCATGTCGACCGGCTATCTGCTCGCCATCGGGGTCGCCGCCATGCGGCTGTCCGGCAATCCGGTGCTGCGCTCGCTGAGCTTCGGCTTCGTCTGGCTGGTGCGCTCGGTGCCACCGCTGGTCCAGCTGCTCTTCTGGTACGAACTCGCCTCGCTGTACCCGCAGTTGTCGCTGGGAATCCCGTTCGGGCACGAGTTCGTCACGGTGCGGACCGCGCACCTGTTCAGCGGGATTCTCGCCGCCTACGTCGGGCTCACCCTGGATGTGGCGGCCTTCGCCTCCGAGATCGTCAGGGGCGGCATCCTGTCCGTGGAGCACGGCCAGACCGAGGCCGCCGAGGCGCTGGGCCTGGGCCGGGCCAGGATCTTCCGCAGGATCGTGCTGCCCCAGGCGATGCCGGCGATCATCCCGGCCTCGGGCAACCTGCTGATCGGCATGCTGAAGGCGACCTCCATCGTCAGCGTGATCGCGGTGCAGGACCTGCTCTACTCGTCCGAACTCATCTACAACCAGAACTACCTGATCATCCCGCTGCTGCTGGTCGCGACCCTCTGGTACATCATCCTCACCACACTGCTCTCGATCGGGCAGTTCTTCGTCGAGCGCCGCTACGCCCGCGGCAGCAACCGCCGCAGCGGCACCGGCTTCTGGCAGCTGTTCCGCGGCAACGTGCCGCTGTTCGGCGCGAACGGCCGGAGCGGACGCGAACTGGCGGGCCTGTCATGAGTACGGACGAGCACCAGGCCGACGAGCGGCAGACCCTGGCGCCCCTGGTACGGATCCGCGGACTGCGCAAGAGCTTCGGTGCGAACCTGGTCCTGGACGGCATCGACCTGGACGTGCGGGAGGGAGAGGTGACCGTGCTGCTGGGGCCCTCGGGCTCGGGCAAGTCCACCCTGCTGCGCAGCATCAACCACCTGGAGAAGCCCGACGCCGGTTTCGTCGAGGTGGGCGGCGAGATCGTCGGATACCGCCACCACGGCAGCAGGCTGCACGAGTTGGGCCATCGGACGGTCACCCGGCAGCTGGCCGCGGTCGGCATGGTGTTCCAGCAGTTCAACCTGTTCCCCCATCTGACGGTGCTGGACAACATCACCGAGGCGCCGGTCGCCGTCCGGGGCCTCTCCAGGAAGTCGGCCGCGCTGCAGGCCAGGGAACTGCTGGAGCGGGTGGGACTGGGAGGGCGCGAGAGCGCCTACCCTCGGCAGCTGTCCGGCGGCCAGCAGCAGCGGGTGGCGATCGCCAGGGCCCTGGCCATGGAGCCGAAGCTGCTGCTGTTCGACGAGCCGACCAGCGCGCTGGACCCCGAACTCGTCGGCGAGGTACTGGCGGTGATGAAGGACCTCGCTCTGAGCGGAATGACCATGATCGTGGTCACCCATGAGATCGGCTTCGCCAGGGAGGTCGCCGACTCCGTCGTCTTCCTCGACAGCGGACGGATCATCGAGTCCGGCGCCCCGGCCGACGTCCTCGCCAACCCCAGCCACGGCCGGGCCCGTGCCTTCCTCGCCGCGGTCCTGTAGCGGCGCGCCGCTCCAGCAGCACCAACGCCCCTACTACGGCACCTCCTTACCTTCTTCCCGGCCGCTTCGACCTCCCGAAAGGAACCACCGTGACGATGCGTCATCTCCCACGCAACGCCGTCGCCGCCATCACGGCCTCTGCCGCCCTCGCTCTGCTCACCGCCTGCGGATCGAGCTCCGGCACGACGGTGACCCCTGCCGCGGGCGCATCGTCGAGCGGCTCCGTCCAGGGGTCGTCGACGGCGATACCCACCCAGGACGTGGTCTCCTCGATCCAGGCCGACCCCGCGCTGAGGGCGGAACTCCCGGCCGCGGTCCGCAGCAGCGGCTCCCTCGCGCTGGGCAGCGTCAAGGTGGTGGGAACCTCGGGCCTTCCGCACGGCGGCCAGACCCCGGACGGCAAGGTCGTCGGTCTGGACGTCGACCTGCGCGACGCGGTCGCCAAGGTGCTGGGAATCAGTTGGAACGTGCAGTACGGCACCTTCCCCACCATCATCCCCGGTGTACAGAACGGGAAGTACGACGTCGGCATGTCCAACTTCGGTGCCACCAAGGCCCGGGAGAAGGTCGTCGACTTCACCACCTACCTGAAGGACGGTCAGTCCTTCCTCGGCGCCGCCGGACTGAAGATCGACAGCGCCAGCACCATCACCGACCTGTGCGGGTACAACGTCGCGACGAGCCCGGGGACGACCTTCCAGCAGCTCCTCACCGACGGCGCGTCCAAGTGCGCCGCGGCCGGCAAGAGCCCCTACAAGGTGCAGTACTTCGCCGACACCGCGCCGATCTTCCTCGGCCTGGCCAACGGGAAGATCGACATCGAGTTCGGGCCCACCCTGGCGCTGAAGTACGACGCGGCGCACATCCCCGGCACCAAGTACCTCGGCCAGGTCGGCACCACTCCGGTCGGCTTCGTCACCGCCAAGGGCTCGCCGCTGGCCAAGGTGCTCAGCGACGCGGTCAACAAGCTCATCGCCACCGGCGACTACGCCAAGATCTTCGCCAAGTGGGGGGTGCCGGACACCGGCGTCACCAGCTCGGTCGTCAACCCGCCCACCACCTTCTGAATCGGGAGGAACCCTCCGATGACCGAACAGTCCCTCCCCGCCCCGTCGCTCACGGTCGCTGACAGACCGCCGGGCGAGGCCCCGGCGGCCGACGCGCCGGCCGCCACACCCCTCTCCCGGCAGCGGATCATCCCGCTGCGGCATCCGGGACGCTGGATAGCCACCGCCATCGTCCTGGTCCTGGTCGCCCAGTTCGCCCACGGCCTGATCACCAACCCGTTCTACCAGTGGGACCGGTTCCAGTACTGGTTCGCGCGGCCGGTGATCCTGCAGGGCCTGCTGATCACGCTGGAGGTCGCCGCGCTGAGCGCGGTGCTCGGCCTGGTCGGCGGCATCGTGCTGGCGCTGGCGAGGCAGTCGAAGAACCCGATCCTGCGGGCCGTCAGCTGGACCTACATCTGGCTGTTCCGCTCGGTCCCGCTGATCGTCGTGCTGCTGGTGCTCTACAACTTCAGCGCCCTGTACAAGACGCTCAGTCTCGGGGTGCCCTTCGGCCCCGGCTTCGTCCACTTCAACGAGTCGGCGCTGGCCACCGACCTGGTGGTGGCGACGGTCGGCCTCAGCCTCAACGAGGCCGCCTACGCCGCCGAGGTGGTCCGGGCCGGCATCCTCTCCGTCGACCAGGGACAGCACGAGGCCGCGGCCGCGCTCGGGCTGCCGAAGGTCTACCAGTTCCGGCGCATCGTCCTGCCGCAGGCGCTGCGGGCCATCGTCCCGGCCTACGTCAACCAGCTCATCGGGTTGATCAAGGGCACCTCGCTGGTGTTCTACGTCTCGCTGCTCGACCTGTTCGGCGAGGTCCAGAACATGGGCAGCACCTACCCCGGCGACGTGGTCCCGCTGCTGCTGGTGGCCACCGTCTGGTACGTGATCCTGACCAGCGTCGTCTCCGTCGTGCAGTTCTACGTGGAGCGCCACTACTCGCGCGGCGCGCTCCGCACCGTCCCGCCGACGCCCCTGCAGAAGCTCCGAGCGAGCCTGCGACAGCTGCGCGAACGCGCCGACTTCGGAAGAACGGTGAACTCATGAGCGGCACGACCACCTTGGCGACCCCCCTGGCCACCACAGCCGCCGCCGTCGAGGTCCACGGCGCGCACAAGTGGTACGGGACCAACCGGGTGCTGGACGGAGTGGACCTCACCGTCCAGCCCGGACAGGTCGCGGTGATCCTGGGCCCGTCCGGCTCGGGGAAGTCCACACTGCTGCGGGCGATCAACCACCTGGAGCAGCTCGACATCGGGCACGTCAGCGTCAACGGCGAACTGATCGGCGTCCGTCGGCACGGCGATCGGCTCAAGGAGCTGGGCGAACGGGCGATCCTCGCCCAGCGCGCCGGGATCGGCTTCGTGTTCCAGGGCTTCAACCTCTTTCCGCACCTGACCGCGCTGGAGAACGTCGCCGCCGCCCCGGTGGCGACCGGCCGGGCCACCAAGGAGGAGGCGCGCTCGACCGCGCTCGACCTGCTCGCCCGGGTCGGTCTCGGCGACAAGGCGGACGCCTACCCGCGCCAGCTGTCCGGCGGTCAGCAGCAGCGCGTCGCCATCGCCCGGGCGCTCGCGCAGAAGCCCGGCCTGATCCTGTTCGACGAGCCGACCTCGGCGCTCGACCCGGAGCTCGTCGGCGAGGTGCTGGCCGTCATCAAGGACCTGGCCGGCAGCGGCACCACCCTGATCGTGGTCACCCATGAGATCGGCTTCGCCCGCGAGGTCGCCGACCTGGTCGTCTTCCTCGACGGCGGCCATGTCCTCGAACAGGGGACCCCGGCGGAGGTGCTGGACAACCCGCAGCACCCGCGCACCCGGGAGTTCCTCAGCAAGGTCCTCTGACCACCCCCTGTCCCACCCCTTCTCACCCTCTCATCCGCAAGCACAGCACCAAGATTCCCCAGGAGAACCATGTCCAGCGCCGTGTCCAGACGAGTCCGCCTCATCCCCGCCACCGCCGCTCTGAGCGCCCTCGCCATCGGGCTGACCGCCTGCGGGAGCAGCACCACCGCCAAGACGGTGACTGCGGCCGCGGGCGCTTCCGCGCCGGTCGGCAGCACCGTCGTCGCCGTCGGCGCGCTGTCGAACGGGGCCGCGACCGAGGTCGACCTCACCGTCCCCCAGGTCGACTCGATCCGGGCCGAGCTGCCCGCCTCGGTACGCGACAGCGGCGAGCTCACCATCGGTCTCGGCCTGCTTCCCACGGGATCCGCGCCGCTCGGCTACACCGGCTCCGACCAGAAGACCCTCACCGGCTCCGAGCCCGACATCGGCCGGCTGGTCGCGGCGGTCCTCGGCCTCAAGCCGGTGCTGTCCAACGCGACTTGGGACAACCTCTTCGTCGGCATCGACAGCGGCAAGAACGACGTGGGCTTCTCCAACATCACCGACACCGAGCAGCGCAAGACCAAGTACGACTTCGCCAGCTACCGGCAGGACAACCTGGGCTTCGAGGTCCTCAAGAGCAGCACCTGGAACTTCGACGGCACGGCGGAGAGCCTGGCCGGGAAGACCGTCGCCGTCGGCGCGGGCACCAACCAGGAGAAGATCCTGGAGAAGTGGCAGTCCACGCTCAAGGCCGAGGGCAAGACCCTCACCATCAAGTACTACCCCGACGGCAACAGCACGTACCTCGCCCTGGACTCGGGCAAGATCGACGCCTACTTCGAGCCCAACCCGGAACTCGCCTACCACATCACCCAGACCGCGAAGACGCCCAACGCGACCCGCAGCGCCGGCAAGTTCTCCGGCGCCGGCGCCAGCCTCCAGGGGCTGATCGCCGCCACCACCAAGAAGGGCGACGGCCTGGCCAAGCCCCTCGCCGACGCCATCAACTACCTCATCAAGACCGGCGACTACGCCAAGTGGCTGGCCGCCTGGAACCTCTCCAACGAGGCCGTCCCCACCTCCCTGGTCAACCCGCCCGGCCTCCCGCTCACCAACTCCTGACCACCCGTCAGGCCCGCCGCCCCTCCGTCTTGGACTACGGATGGGGCGGCGGACCCACTCCCGGAATCACGCCCACGGGCGCATCAGGAGGGGAGCGAACATGTCCACGATTCGTGGACAACAGTGGAGACGGGATCCGGCGGGTGGCGCATCCGGACACTTGGCGATGCGGAGCGTCGCGCGAAGTGCGTGGGTGGTGACGCCCCACGGCTGCAACGGCAGCGTGTGGTGGGGCGTGTTGGGCGCCGTCTCCCGGGCTCCGCCCGGACAGAAGCGGCTCCGCCGCGCGACAGCGGCCGGGGGCGGCCCAGGTCCGGCGCGAAGCGCTCGCCGGGAGCGCGGGGCGGGGCAAGTGCGTCCCCCAATCGGGTTAGCTGGGGGGAGTTACAACCACGCTGGGGGGCGTAGCAACCATATATGGGTGTAATTCACCCCAGCGTGGTTGTAACTCCCCCCAGCACGGGCAATCCGGCATGGAGAAAGGTTTCTGCAGGCCCACCACCGGCGCGCCACCCGGCAACGCACGCCCCACCAACCGCCCCGCTCCTCGTGGTTGCCGCGAGGCGGAGCCGAGCCACCCCAGCCTGGCATGGACCGACGCGCCCCACGGAGGAGACGGACGGTCAGCGGGAGCAATCGCGCACCGGTCACTCGGCCGCTGGAAGGGGGCTCGGCCGCGCGACGGGCCCCGGGGCAGCGGCGGCGGATTTGCTCGGCGCGGTTTCGGGGGCGCGGCGGAACAGGGCCGTCCAGAGGAAGGGTTCGCCGAAGAGTGGGGACTCGGGGGGTTCGTCGTGCATGCGGCGCAGTTCCACCTCCGTCAGGTCGGAGAAGATTCGGCGCAGGGATTCCGGGGTGTAGGCGAGGCCGCCGTGGAGGCGGGAGTCGCGGTAGAAGTCCGCATCGGGAAGTTCGGAGCCCATCGCGCCGGAGGCGAAGCAGGTCAGGGCCAGATGGCCGCCCGGGGCGAGGACGCGGGCGAGGAGGTCGAGGTAGCTGATCCGGCGGTGCGGGGGCAGGTGGTGGAAGCAGCCCGAGTCGCAGATCAGGTCGTAGGGGCCGGTCAGTTCGGCGGCGGTGAGTGCGAAGGCGTCGCCGCAGCGGAACCGGACGTCGGCGTCCGTCCCGGACTCGCGGGCCCGTTCCTCGGCCCAGGCGATGGCGGCGGGGGAGAGGTCGACGGCATCCACTCGGAAGCCGCGCGAGGCCAGGTACAGGGCGTTCCGGCCCGGGCCGCACCCCAGGTCGAGGGCGCGGCCCGCCGGGGCGACCAGGCCACGGTCCAGGCAGGAGACCAGGCTTTCGTCCGGCTTGGCGACGAAGAACGGGATCGGCCTGGAGCGGTCCGCGTAGAAGCTGTCCCACCAGGCGCCGCCGTGGGCCGGCGTCCAGCGGTCCGCCTCGGGGGCGAACAGGTCGTCCAGGAGTCTGAGTACGTCTTCGACCGTGCGTATGTTCCGGTCCATCCGGCCCCCTTTGGCGGTGGTCGGATCCTAGGGCTGATGACGATGAAAGGCCAGGTCAGGGCAGGGTGCTGACGGTCGTGCGAGCCCGCTGAACGGCTGGGGGAGGGGGTGGCAGCCACGGGTGTCCGGGCTGTGCGTGCGACATCGCGCAAGCCCCCGTTCAGAGCCGCCAGGAGGCCATTCCTGGCCGGGCCGGGCGAAGTTTTTTTCGCGGATTTCAGCGAGGGAGCCAGGCGTCCGGGGCGGCGGCCATTCTGCGGACGTGGGCCGGGAGCTTGCCGCTGAGGACCTGGGCGAGGGTCGTCTCGTCGAGGACGCGGCGCAGGCTGGCGCGGGCGGCGACCCAGACCTCGGGGAGGTGTTCGGCGGCGCCGGCGTAGGCGGTCTCGTGCGGACGCAGGCCGCGGACCTCGGCGAGCGGGCCGTCGACCGCGCGGATGACCGATCCCAGCGTGATCTCGGTGGCGGGCTTCGCCAGGGTGTACCCGCCCTCGGCGCCGCGGTGGCTGCAGACCAGATCGGCGTGGCGGAGTTCGACCAGGATGGTCTCGACGAACTTCCGGGGCAGCCCCTGATGGTCGATCAGGACGTTGGCCTTCACCACCTCGGGGCCGTGCGCGGCCAGCTCGAGCATGGCTCGTACCGCATAGTCCGCCTTGGCCGAAATCTGCACGCTTGATGCTAACAGCGGTGGTGCCGCCGGGGACGGTTCCCGTCGTTGCGCGTACGGGTCCGTCGATGCTGTAATACATTTGCTTGCAAAGCAAAGATAGTGGACGTAGACAAGGGGTCGACGTGGGCATGGGCTGGAACGAGCAGATCATCCGGGAGTTCCGGGAGAACAACGGCCGGGTGGGCGGCATGTTCGAAGGGGTCCCGCTGGTGCTGATCACTACGGCAGGCGCGAGGACCGGGAGGCCGCACACGACCCCGGTCGTCTGTCTGCGGGACAGCGACCGGGTCGTGGTCTTCGGTTCGAACATGGGGAAGGATCAGCACCCGGACTGGTACCACAACATCCTCGGCACCGCGCAGGTCACGATGGAGACCGGTACTGCGGAGGGCCGGGTGAAGTCGTTCTCGACCCGTGCCGTCGTTCTGGAGGGCGAGGAGCGGGACCAGTTGTGGGAGCAGCAGTGCTCCCTGGACCCGGCCTTTCGCGCGTACCAGGAGAAGACCGCGCGGCAGATCCCCGTGATCGCCCTGCATCCCCTCGACCTGTCGGCGGACCCGTCCCGGAACCGACTGATCGGGGAGCAGTTGCTCGCGCACCACCGGGATCTGCGCGCCGAGCTGGCCCGGCTGCGGGCAGCCATTGACCCAGCGAAAGCGACACCAGGGCCGGAGCCTGCGGCGGCCGCGCAGCTGCGCGCCCACTGCCTGGCCTTCTGCTACGGACTGCAGCTGCACCACACCCGCGAGGACGGCGCCTTCACTGAGTTCGAGCGGGTGTATCCGCATCTGGCTCCGGTGATCACGCGACTGCGCGCGGAGCACGTCGTCGTGGAGCAAGGGCTGAAGGAGTTCGAGGACCTGCTGTCCGGGGCCGGGGCCGCGGGCGAGGTCGAGTCGGTTCGCGTGGAGCTGGAGCGGGTCGTCGCCGGTCTTGAGCAGCACTTCGCCTATGAGGAGGAGCAGCTGCTGCCCGCCCTGCACGGTGACGTCGGATAACCTGGCGGCTCACGGCAGGACGCGCACCGGGCGCTGAGCCGGGAAGGGGCCGCTGGAGTGGCGACGGAGCCCGGCCTCGAACCCGCGTCGGATCCGGGTCCCAGCACCCCGGGTCCCAACACCCCCGGTCTGAGCACCGACGACGCGATTCGGGCGATGCTGTTGCTGATGCCGAGGGTGGCGGCCCGGCTCAAGCGGATCCCGCTGCCGGAGCGGCTGCAGCCGATGAAGCTGGCGCCCAGGCACCTGTCGCTGCTCTCGTACCTGCTCTTCGACGGGCCGATGCCTGTCAGTCAGCTCGCCGCCCGGCTCGAAGTCGCGCCCACCACGGTGAGCCTGATGGTCAGTGACCTCTCCCAGCAGGGGGTGCTGGAGCGGCGCGACGATCCGGAGGACCGGCGGCGGACCATCGTGGCCCTCACCGAGGACCCGGAGACCCGCTCTGCGATCGAGCGCTGGCTCGCCAACGGCGCCCGGGCCTGGCGGGTGGCGTTCGATCCGCTGACCCCGGCTGAGCGTGCGGTGTTCGTACGCACCATGGAGGCCTACGAGGGCGAGTCCACCTGACAGCGTCGTCCCCTACGCGGAGAGGCGTCGACGGACCCAGGCCTGGTCCTCCTCCGGCAGCGCGTCCACGACCAGCAGCTTCGGCAGCAGTTCGGGTTCCAGTGTCGCCGCGCGGAAGAGCACCGCGACGGTCACGTCGTGGTCCGGGCGGTGGACGATCTCGACCGGGTCCCCGGCGCGGATCTCTCCCGGCTCGATCACCCGCAGGTACGCGCCGGGGAGCGCGGCCTGGGTGAACCGCTTGATCCAGCCCTCGCGCTGCAGCCACCCCTGGAACGTCGAGCACGGGATCCGGGCACTCGACACCTCCAGGAGCACCTGCGGCCCGATCCGCCAGCGCTCGCCGATCAGCGCGCCGTTGACGTCCACGCCGAGGGTGGTGAGGTTCTCGCCGAAGGAGCCGCCGGGCAGGGGGCGGCCCAGCTCGGCCTCCCAGCCGTCGAGGTCCTCCCGGGCGTAGGCGTAGACGGCCTGGTCGGAACCGCCGTGGTGGTCCAGGTCGTAGACGCGGTCACCGGCGAGTCCGACCGCGCCGGTGCCCTTCGGCCCCGGGGCGGTGACGGCCACCGGCCCGTCCACCGGCCGCTTGTCGATACCGGTGGTGCCGGTGGTGCCGAGACCCTTCCAGGGGTTCTGCCGAGGCTTACCGACATTGACGGAAAGCAGTTCCATACGCGCGAGGGTACGGTCCGCCGCAGCGCCGAGTCGATGCATTTACACTGTCGCGATGCTCTCCGATGCCGATGTCGCCGCCCACTACGACCTGCTCAGTCCCTGGGATCCCATCCGCTTTCCCAGCGACGCCTTCTACGACGAGCTGGTCCGCGGCGCGGACGCCGTCCTGGACGTCGGCTGCGGTACGGGCAACATGCTGCGCCAGGCCCGCGAGTCCGGGCACAGTGGCCGGCTCGTCGGGATCGACCCCGATCGGGCGGCGCTGGACCGGGCCCGCAGACGCACCGACGTCGAGTGGGTGCTCGGCACGGCTGCCGACATCGGCTGGGTCGGTGAATTCGACCTGGCGACCATGGTCAGCCACGCCTTCCAGTGCCTGATCGGCGACGACGAGTTGCGCGCCTCGCTCGCGGCTGTCCGGACCGCCCTGCGTGACGGCGGGCGGTTCGCCTTCGAGACGCGCCATCCGCAGGCCCGCGCCTGGGAGGACTGGAACGCCTCCAACGCCGAGGACTTCACGGACCCGGCCGGCCGCGCTCTGCGCTCGTCGCACCACGTCGAGTCGGTCGTGGGCGACGTGGTGACCTTCACCGAGACCACCAGCGACCCGGCGGACGGCACCGTCCTGCGCGTCGATCGCGCCAGCCTGCGCTTCCTGGACGTGCCGACGCTCGGCGACTTCCTGGACGGGGCCGGTTTCGCGATCGAGTCCCAGTACGGCGACTGGCACGGCGGCCCGATCACCGAAACCAGCCGCGAGATCGTCACCATCGCACGCCGGGTCTGAAGCCGACCTTATTCGAAGCTAGCGGCCGGTGTTCGCGGGCGGCGCCTGGGTGGTGCAGACCAGCGGTACTCCGGTCGGCACCAGGCGTTCGACCGAGCCGGGGCGCCCGTGGGTGACGGCCAGTTGAGCCGGGGTCAGGTAGCCGATGAACAGCTGCTCGCCCTTGGGCATGGCCGAGGGGGTGAAGACGAACTCGACCTTGCCGCCGCTCTGCGACTCGCCCTTCATGACCCGGTCCACCCCGGGCCCCGCGCCGCTCGGGTCCAGCGTCCCGGTATCGCCCGAGCCGTGGCAGAACTCCCCGGTCCTGATGAGCACCGGGAAGCCGGCCCTGGTCAGCGCCGCCTGCAGGCCGGTGCGGTCCTCGAAGTACTTGGCCTTGTCCCAGGTCACGTGGACCGTGCCGTCCGCGTTGGTGTCCACGGTGTACGCGGCCGTGTGGATGTGCACGGCGCCGGCTGCGGAGCTGCTGCCTCCGGCCGCGGGCGGCGCGGTCGAAGGGTTGCCGTAGGTGGTCACGCCGAGCGCCAGCCCCACGGCTGCCGTTGCGGCCACCGAGACCTTGGCCAGGCGCCGACGGCGCCCGCGCGCGCGGCCCGCGGCCACGATCTGTTCGACCGGGGCGCGCATGGTGACCTCGGCCAGCGATGCCTTCAGGGTGTCCAGGACCTCCGTGGTCCCGGTGGTTTCCTCGTTCATGGTGCGACCTCCGGATTGTCTGTGATGGTGTCTGCGCTGACGAAAAGGCCGCGCAGCGTTGCGACGGCGCGTGCCAGGTGGGCGGTGACGGTCCCCGGGGCGATGCCGAGGGCCTGGGCGGTGGCTCGGGTGTCGAGATCCAGGAAGACCCGGAACGCGATCACCTCCCGCTGCCGCTGCGGGAGTGCGCGCAGCGCGGCGAGCAGGACCGGGTCCAGGCCGGGTTCGTCGACGGCGGCTGTTGAGCCCGTTGCGCCGACGGCGTTCGCGACGTCGTCGGCGCCGTCCCAGGCGACGTCCCGGCGCCGCCTGCGCCACCAGGAGACCCTGGTGTTGAAGGCGGTCCGGACGACCCATGCGCGTGGCGCGGGATGCTTGCGCACCACGTGCCAGGAGATCCAGGCCCGGGTGAACGCCTCGGCGACCAGATCCTCCGCCAGTTGCCGGTCACCCACGCCGGCCAGAACCGCCCTCAGGCACACGTCCCGACTGGATTCGTAGAACTCGCTGAACTCCGACTGCTTCACGCCCGCTACACGCTTGGGGGTCGCTCTTCGCTTACCTGGCGGACGAGATCGCTCTGGCATGATCGCTCCCGTAGCCGGTCGGATCGGTCGGATCAGTCGGATCGAGCGGGGCGAGAGGGAGGAGAGGACCAGTGCAGCACTTCACGCGTCCCGAGGGGATGCCTCCGGTGAACGGTTACAGCCACGCGGTTGCGGCGGCGGGGACGGTGGTCGCCGTCTCGGGTCAGGTGCCGTTGGACGAGGAGGGACGGGTGGTTGGGGAGGGTGACGTCGCGGCCCAGGTCCGGCAGGTGTTCCGCAATCTGCGGGTGGCGCTCCGCGCGGCGGGCGCCGAGCTGGAAGATGTCGTCAAGCTCACGGTGTTCCTCACCGACATGGCCGACCTGCCGGCCTTCCGCCAGGCCCGGGACGAGTTCCTCGACCCGCAGCGCCTGCCCGCAAGCTCCCTGGTCCAGGTCGCAGGCCTGGTGCATCCGGCGTTCCGGGCGGAGATCGACGCCCTCGCGGTCATTTCTGGGGCTCCCGCAGCTTCCTGAGGGAGCGTCAGGAAGCTGTCAGGCGTCGGTGACGCTCCCTGCGGTCAGGCCGTCGGCGAGGGTTGCCACGGCGACGTCGACCATCTGGCGCCGGTCCTGGTCGGGGAGGCCGCGGATCGGGCCGTCCAGGAGGAGGGTGGCCAGGCCGTGGACGACGGCCCAGGCGGTGGTCTCGGCGCCGGGGCGGCGGGCCGGGGTGATCAGGCCGGCGGCGAGCATGGAGTCCAGGACGTCCACGAGCGTCCGGTAGGCGCGCTGGGTGCCGAGGTCGAACGGCTCGGTGGCGGAATCGGTGGCGGAATCGGTGCCGGGCTCGGCCATCGCGTGAGCGGTGATCTCGGAGCGGCAGAAGGCGGTCCGGAACAGCCCGGGGGCGGCGAGGGCGAAGTCGACGTAGCCGTGGCCGATCGCGCTCAGTCGCGCCCGGGCCCGCTGCTGCTCCGCGCGGACGGCGGCGGGTGAGCCCGCGGCGGGTGAGCCGGCGGAACCGGGGGCGGTCGGTGGGCTCGGTGCGGTCCGGTCGGCCTCGGCGACCGCTGCGGCGAGTGCGTCGGCGAGGTCGGCCAGGGCCTCGTGCTTGACCGCGGTGAGCAGGTCGGCGTGGTTCTCGAAGTGCCGGTAGGCGGCCGTGGGGGAGACCCCGACGCGGCGCGCGGCCTCGCGCAGCACGACGGCTTCGGGGCCGCCCTCCCTGGCGAGTTCGGCCGCGGCGGCGGACAGCGCGTTGCGCAGATCGCCGTGGTGGTAGCCACCGCGTGGGGGAGTCCGCTCCGAGGTCGTCCGTTCGTGCCGCACTCGACCATGGTGCCGCATGTTGACAGCGTAAGCATCCCGCGCGTTAGGATGTTCACGCCGTAAACATTGACCATCGGCGCACAGCCGACCGCGCGATCCCAGGGTGGGGTATCCCATGAACGGACCGTCAGCCCAACCGGACCATGCAGAGCATGATGAAGGGCCCACGCCCTCCCGCCCGCCACGACCGGGCGGTCCGCTCGCCCGGCTCGCGCGGCTCGCACACCGGCGCGCCCGCCTGCTGCTGGTGCTCGCCGTCGTCGCCCTGGTCGCCGCCGCGGCGCTCGGGGTCGGGGCCTTCGGCAAGCTGCAGAACGGCGGGTTCGACGATCCCGCTTCGCCCTCCAGCCGGGCCGCCCAGCTGCTGGACTCCCGCTTCGGCGGCGCGACCGACCTGGTGCTGCTGGTCCGTGCCAGCGGCGGCGGCAGCATCGACACGCCCGCCGACGCCGCGGCCGGCCGCGCGCTCACCGCACGCCTCCGGGCCGAACCCGGGCTGACCCATCTCGCGTCCTACTGGGACTCCAGTGCCGCCACCGCCACCGCCACCGCCGCGACCTCGGCTCTCCGCGGCGACGACGGCGCCGAGGCGCTGATCGTCGCCCACGTCGACGGCACCGAACAGCAGGCGTCCAAGACCGCCAAGGCCCTGATCACCCGCTACACCGGCGACCACGACGGCCTCACCGTCCAGGCCGGCGGCCACCGGGGCGTCAACAACGACGTCTCCGGCCAGGTCACCAAGGACCTCGCGCTCGCCGAGGGCATCGCCGTCCCGGTGACGCTGCTGTTGCTGGTGCTGGCCTTCGGCAGCCTGGTGGCTGCGCTGCTCCCGCTGGTCATCGGCGTGATCGCGATCCTCGGCACCTTCGCCGAACTTGACCTGCTCGGCAGCGTGACCAGCGTCTCCGTCTTCGCCATCAACCTCACCACGGCCCTCGGCCTCGGCCTGGGCATCGACTACGCGCTGCTCCTGGTCAGCCGCTTCCGGGAGGAACTCGCCGCGGGCCGGGAGACGCCCGAGGCGCTGGTCGCCACGGTCCGTACCGCCGGGCGCACTATCCTCTTCTCCGCCGCGACGGTCGCCACCGCGCTCGCCGCGCTGCTGCTCTTCCCGCCGTTCTTCCTGCGCTCCTTCGCCTACGCCGGCATCGGCGTGGTCGCCATCGCGGCGCTCGCCGCCCTGACCGTCGTGCCGGCGCTGCTCGCGGTGCTCGGCCCGCGCGTCAACGCCGGGCGGCTGCCCTGGCCGCGCAGCACTCCGGGCGCGGCCTCACCGCGCTGGGGGCGGCTGGCCGCCGCAGTGATGCGCAGGCCGGCCCGGTGGGCGCTGCCGGTGCTCGCGGTGCTGCTGCTCGGTGCCGCGCCGCTGCTCGGAGTCGGATTCGGCACCCCTGACCAGCGGGTTCTCCCCACCAGCGCGCCCAGCCGACAGGTCGCGGACGCGCTCGCGGCGCACTTCCCGGGCAATGACACCACCGCGCTCCAGGTCGTCACCGACGGTCCCGTCGACGCCGCCCACCTCGACGCCTACGCCCGCACGCTGTCCCGTCTGCCCGGCGTCGGCAGCGTCACCTCCAGCGCCGGGACCTTCCACGACGGCGCACCCGTCCCCGGCAGGGCGGCCCCGGCGGGCTACGGCACGCCCACCGCGCAGCGGCTCACCCTCGCGACCGCCGACGACCCGCACTCGTCCGCCGCCCAGAACCTGGTCGATGCGGTACGGGCGGTCCCGGCGCCGAAGGCCGGGGTCCGTGCCTACGTCGGCGGCGACGCGGCCGTCCTGGTCGACGCCAAGCACACCATCGGCAGCCGCCTCCCCTACGCCGTCGGACTGGTCGCGGCCACCACCTTCCTGCTGCTCTTCCTGTTCACCGGCAGCGTGCTGCAGCCGCTGCGCGCCCTGCTGCTCAACGCCATCAGCCTCAGCGCGGCCCTCGGCGCGATGGTCTGGATCTTCCAGGACGGCCACCTGGCCGGCCTGCTCGGCTTCACCGCCCAGCCGATGGACACCTCGATGACGGTGCTGATGTTCTGCGTCGCCTTCGGGCTGTCCATGGACTACGAGGTCTTCGTCACCAGCCGGATCAAGGAGATGCACGACGCCGGCGCCGGCCCCGGCGAAGCCGTCACCGAGGGCCTGTCCCGCACCGGACGGATCGTCTCCACGGCGGCGGGGCTGCTCGCCGTCAGCTTCTTCGCCTTCGGGACGAGCAGCATCAGCTTCCTGCAGATGTTCGGCATCGGCACCGGTCTGGCCATCCTGCTGGACGCGGTACTGGTCCGCGGCGTCCTCGTCCCGGCCGTGCTGCGGCTGCTCGGCGACACGGCCTGGTACGCGCCGGGGCCGCTGCGGCGGCTGCACAGCCGGATCGGGCTGTCGGAGGCGGCGGCGGACGGCCCCGACGATTCGCCGAGCTCCGACGACGTCAAGCGGCTCGACGCTCAGACACCGGTCGCGTAGCCGGCGCCCGAAGTCCCGCATCACGGTCGGCGTCAGCCGGTCGGCCTCAGCGGGTCGGCATCAGGCCCGGCACAGGTCGACCTGACGGGACGCCAGGACCGCTGCCGCAGCATCGAGCAGGCGGCTGCGCGGCAGGTGTCCGCTCGCGACCGCGGCCACCTCCGCCGCGGCGATGGCCGAAGTCTGCGCCTGGACCCTCGGTCCGAGGTCGGACATCACCATGTCCGCTCCGGCCCGCAGTGCCTGTACGGCCGCCTGCGGCACGCTGTAGCCGGCCCCGGAGACGGCGCCCGCGCTCAGCGAGTCGGTGAGGACCAGTCCGTGGAAGCCGAGCCGTCCGCGCAGTTCGGTGCCGACCAGGGTGGGGGAGAGGCCGGCCGGGAGCGTGGTGAGGCCGGGGACGCTGTCGTTGGACATCATCACGGCGGGGGCGCCCGCGGCGATCGCGGCGCTGAACGGGGTCAGGCCGCTGCCGACCTCGGCGGTCCAGGGCACGGTGTGCGCCGGGGCGAAGTCGGAGTTGACCGTGGAGCCGCCGAGGCCGGGGAAGTGCTTGAGGACGGGGATGACTCCGGCGGAGCGCAGGCCCTGCATGAAGGCGACGGTGTCCCGGGCCGCCACTGCGGGGTCCCCGCTGAAGGAGCGCAGGCCGTCCGGGTCCCCGGAGCCGGGCACGACCTGCTTGCCGTCGACGTCGGCCACCGGGGCGAGGTCCATGTTCACCTGGGCGGCGGCCATCCTCGCGCCGACCTGGGCGGCCGCCTGGCGGATCCGGTCAGGTGTCCAGTGCGCTCCCATCCAGCCCGGCCAGGGCAGCGAGCCGACCAGGTTGTCCATCCGCTGGACGGCGCCGCCCTCCTCGTCGGTCATCACCAGCAGCCCGAGGCGGCCGGGGACGTGCGTCTTCAGCGCGGTGAGGTCGGCGCCCAGCCGGGGCGGGGCCGAGGAGCCGAACAGCAGGACGCCGCCGGCACCCGCGGCCACCTCGGGGGCGACGGTGCCGACGGCGTTCTCGGACACCGGCACGGCGATCGTCAGCATGGCCAGCCGCTGGTCGGACCAGCCGGCGAGCCGTGCGGCAGTGGTGCACGCGGCCGGGGCGGTGGCAGCGGGGGCCGCCGGAGACGACCCGGTGGGCCTGGACGGCCCGGACCGGGGCTGGGGCGCCGGCTGGGACGAGGACGGGCTCCCCGTCCGGTTCGGCGCTCCGGTCGCCGAGGCGGACGCCCGGGAGTCCGCGCTGATGTGCTGCTTCGCACCGCCGCCCGCGCCGCAGCCGGTCAGGACCAGCGCGGCACTGGCCGTGACCGCCCCGCCCCGGACCACCGCCCGGACCACGGCCGGGCGGAGACGGGGGGCGAAGGCGGACATACGGGTGGATGTGGTGCTTTGCGGCATCCTTCCACGGTAGCCCGGACGGCGGACTGTGACGCCCGACACGTCAGGGGCGGGCGGTGGGACGGGGGCGCTCGGCACGCCGGGGGCGCGCGACGGGACGGTCGAGCCCCCCGCTCAGCGCCCCCGGGGCTGCGCTCCCTGATCAGCGCGCGTCGAGCAGGTCGGCCAGGACCCGGGCGTAGCGGCCGGCGGCGGCCGGGGCGGTGGGAAGGAAAAGCTCGGGCTCGATCAGCTCCAGCTCCATCACCGCCGGACCGCCCGGCAGCTGGACCAGGTCGACCCGGGCGTAGCTGGTCGCCGCCGGGGCCGCGGCGAGGGCGGCCGCGGCGACGGCCAGTTCGGCGGCGTCGGGGGCGTACTGCTGCACCGATCCGCCGTGGTGCAGGTGGATGCGGTACTCGCCGGCCGCGGGGATCTTGCGCACGGCATGGCTGAACGCGCCGTCGAAGAACACCAGCGAGGTCTCCCCGCGGGCGAGCACGGACTCGGCGAACGGCTGCACCAGGGCGTCGCCGACTCCGGTGAGCTCGGCCAGGTGGGCAGCGGAGACGTCGTCGGCGGCGAGGGAGCGCAGGGCGCCGCGCGCGCCCGCCGACACGGCCGGCTTGAGCACCACCTCGTCGTCCCCGAACGCGAGGAGCACCCGGCCCCGCTCCGCGTCGGAGGCGCCCCGCGGCACCAGCCGGGTCGGCACCACCGGCACGCCGGCTGCCGCCAGCTCGACGAGGTAGCCCTTGTGACTGTTCCAGAGCAGCACCTCGACCGGGTTGCGCAGCGTCGTCAGCCTCGCCGTCCGCTCGGCCCAGGCGGCGAACTCCTCGCTGCGGGACCAGTAGTCCCAGGTCGTCCGCACCACGGCGAGTCCGAATCCGGCCCAGTCCAGGGGTTCGTCCCAGGGGTGGATCTCCACGGTGACGCCGAGTCGGCCCAGCTCGGCGACCAGCAGGCCGTTCTCCGGCACCTCGCGGGGCATGGTCCGACCTGTGAGCAGTGCGATATCAGCCATGTGTTCATCCTAAGGAACGATCTATCGACCCGACCTGAGATGTTCCTTCAATTGACGCAATGTCACCTCGTCCAGTGGTGTCAGGACGTACGCTGACTTCGAGTAGCCACGAAACGGTGTGGGGGTGCCCAGTGGCCGAGGACACAAGCTGGATGACGGCGGGGGCCGGAGAGCCTGCCCCCTCGGACGAACTGCACCCCGAGACAGCCCATCCTGCCCGGATCTACAACGCGCTGATCGGCGGCAAGGACAACTTCGCCGCGGATCGTCTGGTCGCCGAGCGGCTGAGCGCAGTCGTCCCGGGCGCGGTCGCCGGGGCCAAGGCCAACCGGGCCTTCCTGGGCCGGGCGGTGCGCGCCGCGGCCGCCCTCGGGGTGCGCCAGTTCCTGGACATCGGCACCGGCATCCCGACGGCCGGCAACACGCATCAGATCGCCCAGTCCGTCGAGCCGTCCGCGCGGGTCGCCTATGTCGACAACGACCCCATCGTGCTGGCCCACGCCCGCGCGCTGATGAGCGGACCCGGCCACGGCGCGACCAGCGTCACCCGGGCCGACCTGCGCGAGACGGAGGCGCTGCTGGCCGCCCCGGGCGTGTGCGACCTGCTGGACCTCACCCGACCGGTCGCCCTGATGCTGGTCGCGATCCTGCACTTCATCAGCGACGACGAGGACCCGTACGGCATCGTCAAACGGCTGCTGGCCGCGCTGCCCAGCGGCAGCCTGCTGGTGCTCAGCCACGGCAGCGGCGACCTGGTCACCCCGGAACAGGCCGAGCTCGCCGAACGCAGCTACGACCCCGCCGCCTCCGGCATCCACCTGCGGACCAGGGACGACATCGCCCGCTTCTTCGACGGCCTCACCCTGCTCGACCCCGGCCTGGTCATCGCCCCGCACTGGCGCCCGGACACCCCGCCGGCCGCGGGGGACGAGCGGCTGGGGATCTACACGGGCATGGCCCGGCTCTGACGAACGGGCCCTTCAGCGGCTGTAAGCGCCTGGACGAGGGTCCGCGCCCCCTCCCGCTGAGGCCGATACCTGCCGATAGTGAGTGATAGTGGGGACGGAGGCGGTCGCACCTCCGCCTCGCCCCGTACCGCTCCCGGCAGACCCGCCTCGTGAAGGAGCCCCGACCATGGCCACCGAGACCTGGACCCCAGCCCGACTTCCCGACCTCTACGGCCGAACGGCCGTGGTCACCGGGGCCTCCAGCGGGCTCGGCGCGGACACCGCCCGGGCTCTGGCCGGGGCCGGGGCCCGGGTCGTGCTGGCGGTGCGCGACCCGGCGAAGGGCCGGGCGGTCGCGGACCGGATCGACGGCGAGACCGAGGTCCGCGCCCTGGACCTGGGCGATCTGGCCTCGGTCCGCGCCTTCGCCGGAGCCTGGACCGAACCGCTGGACCTGCTGGTCAACAACGCCGGGATCATGGCCGTCCCGCAGGGCCGTACCGTCGACGGCTTCGAACTGCAGATCGGCACCAATCATCTGGGCCACTTCGCGCTGACCAATCTGCTGCTGCCGCACATCGGCGGACGGGTCGTCACGGTCTCCTCGGGACTGGCCCGGAGGGGGCGGATCGACCTGGACGACCTCAACTGGGAGCGCCGCAGCTACCGGCCCTGGCAGGCGTACAGCCAGTCCAAGCTCGCCAATCTGCTGTTCACCCTGGAGCTCCAGCGCCGGCTGGAGGCCGCCGGCAGCGAGGTGCGGGCCCTGAGCGCGCACCCCGGCGTCGCCGCCACCGGGCTGACCCGGTCCATGGGACGGCTGCGGTCGGGCATCGTCGGCCTGGGCACCCGTCTCGCCGGCCAGCGGAAACCGGAGTACGGCGCGCTGCCCACGCTCTACGCCGCCACCCAGGACCTGCCCGGCGGCAGCTACGTCGGACCGGGCGGCCGCAGCGGCGAGCGCCCGCGCGAGGAGGAGCCCGTCGCGGCCGGACGCGACCCGGAGGTCGCCCGCAGGCTCTGGGACCTCTCCGAGAAGCTGACCGGTGTGACCTTCCCCGGCTGAGTCCGACTCACCCCGTTGGAGCAGGCGAAACCTGTCCGCCATGCGTACATCCCGATCCGGTAGGCGTACGACATGTTTTGGCAGCTTTCCCGTAACGGGCGCAGTGCAGAGTAGTTCTCGGCGGCAGGCGCAGGAGCTAGGAGCGGCTCCCGAACTCCTGTAAGTCGCCACTGAACCGCAGCTGCCGGGTCCTGTTCCACCCCTCTTTCGGGGGGTTCGGACGGCGCCCGACTGCGGTGGCCCTGTGCGGCTCCCGGGTGGGGGAGCCCCAGCGCAGACCGGTAGGGTCGGCCCCGGGTGGGGGTCCGGCCCTACCGGCGTGTCCGGGCCTTCCGGTGGCGCCCAAGTGCTGCGTGCTGGCCGTGGTGGCAGACTGACGCGGTGTCGACCACACCTGAGGCGGCGCCTCCCGGGCGCCGGATGTCGTTCAATGCCGCGGCGGGCAGCTACCGGCGAGGTCGGCCGCCGTATCCGGATGCGGTGTTCGAGCTACTGGCCGACCGCTGCGGGCTGCGGCCGGGGGCGCGGGTTCTGGACATCGGCGCGGGTACGGGGTTGGCGACCGGGCCGCTGCTGGCCGCCGGGGCACACGTGGTCGCGGTCGAACCGGGCGAGAACCTGGCGGCGATTCTGGCCGCCACCCACGCATCCGACCGGCTGGAGGTCACGGTCGCCGACTTCGAGACCGCTGACCTCGCGGGCGGGTTCGACCTGGCGGTGGCGGCGACGGCGCTGCACTGGCTGGACCCGGTCAGCTCGACCAGGAAGATCGGCGAACTGGTCCGGCCGGGTGGATGGCTGGCCGCCTGGTGGACCGATTTCGGCGACACCAACCGGCCGACGGCGTTCCGCGACCGGCTCGACGCCGTCTACCACGACCTGCTGCCGACCGAACCCGGCTACCGGGACAGCCGCTCGTACGCGCTGGACACCGACCGGTGGCGGCGGCAGCTGACCGCGGGGGGCTGGTTCGACGACGTCGCCGTCGAGGTCGTCGAATGGAGCCAGACCCTGACCGCGCAGACCGCGCGCGACCTCTGGTCGACGTTCCCGAACATCGCCGAACTCGCTCCGGCCGACCGCGAGCAGTTCCTGACCCGGCTCGCTGCGATCGTCGACAGTCAGGGCGGGCAGGTCGACGACCCGCGTCTGACGATCGTCTACACCGCTGCCCGCACCAGCACCTTTGGGGACGGATCGGGGGTCAGCCCGCGTCGCAGGCTGTGAGCAGGGCGTCGGCGACGGCGCTGAAGTGGTGGGCGCCCTCGCGGCCACGGGGGAGCGCGTCGGTGAGGTAGGTGAAGACCAGGCCGCGGGTCGGATCGGCCCAGCCGATGCAGCAGCTGCTGCCGTTGTGGCCGAAGGCCTCGGGCGCGCTCAGCCGTCCCATCACCGGTCGGCCGGTTGGATGCGTGCTGAGGCCGCCGAGCTGGAAGCCCTGGGCCCAGCGCACCGGGCGCTTGATCCGCAGGTCGATCTCGCCCTCGGCGGTCGAGCGGCGCCTGGCCTCCAGGACAGTGGCCTGCTCCAGGACGCGCACAGCGCCGGCTCCGCCCACGCCCCCGTCCAGCAGGGTCTGGTAGAACCGCGCCAGGTCGCGAGCGGTCGCGGAGACCCCGGCGGCCGGGATCACCGCACGGCGGGTCGCCCTGCGGTTGACGATCGCCCGGGTGGCTCGCCCGCGGGGACCGCCGCCGCGCAGCGGTACATGACGGTGCCACAGCTCGTCCGGCAGCCCCAGGTGCAGGTCGTCGAGGCCGAGCGGGTCCAGGAACTCCCGGCGCAGCAGCTGCTCCGGCGGTGTCCCGCTCACCCGGCGGACCACCTCGCCCAGGATGAAACCGTAGGCGATGGCCTGGTAGGCCGGCGCGGTCCCCGGCGGCCTGCGCAGCCGGGCCCGTTCCAGGGCGCGCAGCGAGCGGTCCCAGTCCGCCATCACCAGGGCGTCGCCCAGCATGCCGCGGGCCGAGGACAGCCCCGAGCGGTGCTGCAGCACCTGACGTACGGTCACCCCGCCCTTGCCCCGGGCGGCGAAGCCCGGCCAGCTGCGGGCCACCGGGTCGTCCAGGGACAGTTCGCCGCGCTGCGCCAGCAGATGGACCAGCAGGGCGATGAACGGCTTGCCTGCGGAGAAGGTCCAGAACAGGTCGTCGGGGGCGCAGTCGAAGGTGCGGTCCAGCAGCACCGCGCCGTCCTTCAGCACCACCAGCTGCGCGGTCCCCCCGCGCGCCCGCACCAGCTGCAGCGCCGCGGCGAGACGGTCCGGCGCCACGGCCAGTTCCTGCGGCTCGCGCTCCGTCCAGTCGAACACGGCCCCAGCCTAGCGGCGGCTCAGCGGTGCGGTGGCTCAGCCCTCGGCGAGCTCCGCCGGGAAGCCGCCGGTCGCCACCGGGCTCCAGCGCTCCGGGGTGATCCGGACCAGGGCCTTGCCCTGCTTCAGCATGGCCTCGCGGTACTCGTCCCAGTCCGGGTGCTCACCCGCGATGCAGCGGTAGTACTCCACCAGCGGCTCCACGTCCTCGGTCGCGTCGATCACCTCGGCCCGGCCGTCGACCTGGACCCAGGGGCCGTCGAAGTCCTCGGACAGCACCACGATCGAGACCCTGGGGTCGCGCCGGGCGTTCCTTGCCTTGGCACGCTGCGGATATGTGGAGACCACGATCCGGCCCTGCTGGTCCACCCCGCACGACACCGGGGAGGCCTGCGGGCCCCCGTCGGCGCGGGTGGTGATCAGCAGGCCGCGGTGGCGCGGCCGCAGGAAGTCGAGCAGGGCCTCGCGGTCGACCGCGGTGTTGGTGGCGATTCGTCGGCTCATGCTCCGCAGTCTAGGGTCGTCCCGAGGACAGCGGAAAGATCGTCAGGGGAGCGGTGGGCAATGGCGAAGAAGGCGAAACGCGGCGGGCAGGGCACCCCGGCGACGGTGGCACTGGAAGCGGCGGGGGTGCCCTTCACCGTCCACGCCTACGAGCACGACCCGGCCGCCGCCTCCTACGGCGAGGAGGCCGCCGAGGCGATGGGGGCCGGCCAGGACCAGGTCTTCAAGACGCTGCTCGCCGAGGTGGACGGGGTGCTGACGGTCGGCGTGGTCCCGGTCGCCGCCAAGCTCGACCTCAAGGCGTTGGCCGCCGCCGTCGGCGGCAAGCACGCCGCGATGGCCGACCCGGTCGCCGCCGAGCGGGCCACCGGCTACGTCCTCGGCGGGATCTCGCCGCTGGGCCAGCGCCGCCGGCTGCGCACGGTGGTGGACGACAGCGCGCTGGCGTTCGACAGCGTCTATGTCTCGGCCGGGCGCCGCGGCCTGGAGGTGGAGCTCGCGCCGGCCGACCTGGTGGCGCTCACCTCGGCGGCCGCGGCCCCGATCGCCCGCCGCCGGGAGGGATGAGGCAACCCGCGTGTTTTTCGATTCGCCGAGCAGGGTCCCTTGGCCCGACGCCGGCCATCAGCGGGTTCCGTGGGGGTACGGCGGGTCGCTCCCCGGAAGATCGGAGTACTCCCGCCGCCGCTCACCCGGCTACGGTGAGTGCATGCACACCACCTTCCGACGCTGTCGCGCCTTCGTGCGCAGGCACCCGTACTGGGCCGACGGGGTGCTGGCGGTCGTGCTGTATGTGATCACCATGCTGTGGCCGGTCTCCAACCACCATCCCGAGGAATGGTCCGACCTGGACCCCTCCGCGGTGCTGGCCATCGCCGGGATACCGGTCTTCGCGCCGCTGGCCTGGCGCCGCCGCTACCCGGTGGCCGTTCTGGCCGTCTGCGCGCTGGGAACCCTGGGCTTCATGATCGTCGGACCGGTTCGCGGCCCGATCCTGCTGGGCTCGTTCCTCGCCGTCTACACCGTCTCCTCCGCGGTGGAGCGCAGACTGGCGCTGAGCATCGGCGCGGTCACCGTGCTCTGCCTGGGCGGCACCAGCATGCGGCTCTCGGTGGAGGCCTGGGACCAGCCGGTCAACGCCATAGCCTTCGTCTGGACCGCGCTGGCCATCGCCGTCGGCGAGGCGGTCCGCAACCGCAGGGCGTTCGTGGCCGCGATAGAGGAGCGCGCCCGCAGGGCCGAGCACACCCGCGAGGAGGAGGCCCGCCGCAGGGTCGCCGAGGAGCGGATGCGGATCGCCCGGGAACTGCACGACATCGTCGGGCACCACATCGCCCTGATCAACGTCCAGGCCGGGGTCGCCTCCCACCTGCTGACCAGCAGCCCCGACCAGGCCCGCGAGGCGCTGGCCCACGTCCGGGACGCCGGGCGGTCCGCCTTGGCCGAGCTGAGCGCCACCGTCTCGGTGCTGCGCCAGGGCGACGAGGCCGTGGACGCGCCGCACGAGCCGACGCCGGGGCTGGACCGGCTGCCGGAGCTGCTGGAGAGCTTCGACCGGGCCGGCCTCCGGGTCAGCCGGCTGGACGAGGGCCAGCCCAGGAGCCTGCCGGCCACCGTGGACCTCACCGCCTACCGGGTGGTCCAGGAGTCGCTGACCAATGTCCGCAAGCACGCCGGCACCTCGGCGGCCCGGCTGCGCCTCGCCTACCGCCGGGACCTGCTGCACATCGAGGTCGAGGACGACGGGCCGGGGCCGGACGACCCGGGCCCCGGCACCGGCCACGGCCTGATCGGCATGCGCGAGCGGGCCGCCTCGGTCGGCGGCAGCTTCCTGGCCGGCCCGGGCCCCGACGGCGGCTTCCGGGTGAGCGTCGACCTGCCGCTGCCGCGTGGGGCGGTCGGACGCAGGGCGGGGACGGCGAACGGCGCCGCGAACGGGAGCGCCACACTGCCCAGCACCGCCGGCCATGGAGCGCAATGACGATCAAGGTACTGCTCGCGGACGACCAGATCCTGGTCAGGGCCGGTCTCAAGGTCCTGGTCGACTCGGCCCCCGACCTGGAGGTCGTGGCCGAGGCCGCGACCGGGCGGCAGGCGGTCGCCCTGGCCCGTGAGGCCCGTGCCGACGTGGTGCTCATGGACATCCGGATGCCCGACATGGACGGCCTGGCCGCCACCCGGGCCATCACCGCCGACGAGGACCTGGCCGGTGTCCGGGTGCTGGTGCTGACCACCTTCGAGGTCAACGAGTACGTCTTCCAGGCGCTGCGGGCCGGGGCCAGCGGCTTTCTGGGCAAGGGCACCGAACCCGAGGACCTGCTGGACGCGATCCGGGTGGTGGCCAGGGGCGAGGCGCTGCTCTCCCCGGTGGCCACCCAGGGCCTGATCGCCCGATTCCTGGAGCAGCCCGACCGCAGGCCCACCCCCAGCCCGGCCACCCTGTCGGCACTCACCGACCGGGAGCGCGAGATCGTCGCCATGGTCGCCCGCGGCGGCTCCAACGACGACATCGCCGAGGAACTGGCGGTCAGCCCGCTCACCGTGAAGACCCACGTCAGCCGGGCGCTGCTGAAACTGGGCGCCCGTGACCGGGCCCAACTCGTGGTCCTCGCCTACGAGTCGGGCCTGGTCCGCCCCGGCGAGGCCTGACCCTCCCGCGTTTCGGCAACCGAAACGCCCGGCGCGGGTGACCGAGGCCACAGGTCCGCGGAGTGAGCGGTCTTGCCAAAACGTAGTCGGACCGTGGCAGACTGAGGGCACAAGTTACGACGTTTGCGCACTCCGGGGTCGGTGTAATTCCGAACCGGCGGTTACAGTCCGCGACCCGGCCGCTTCCAGCGGTCGGTTGACCAGGTGAAACTCCTGGACCGACGGTGAAAGTCCGGATGGGAGGCAGTGCGCTGCGGGCGTCGGGCTCGTGCTGCGCACCAGTGTCGGCCGTCGGAGATCATCCGGCGCCTCCGCTGCCTCCCGCGCCGCCGTTGCCCGTCGGATTTCGCCCGCATTCTCTCCCTCAGTGCCCCCGGAGCCCGCGCCAGACAGCGCGAGGAGGAACCGGTGGGCACATTTTTTGTTGGAACAGAAGCTGTCGATCAGCTGTTCTCCGTGGACGTCCGCGCGCTGCGCCTGCCGGTCCGTGTCGAGGAGAGCTGAAATGTTCACGGGAATCATCGAAGAGCTGGGTGAGGTCCTCTCAGTCGAGGACCTGGGGGACTCCTCGCGCATTCGCCTGCGCGGTCCGGTGACCACCCAGGACGCCCGCGAGGGCCAGTCCATCGCCGTCAACGGCGTCTGCCTCACCGTCCTCGACACCGACGACCAACTTGCTTCCGTACCAGGTGAGTTCAGCGCCGATGTGATGGCCGAGACGCTGCACCGGTCCAGCCTCGGGGCGCTGGCGCCCGGCTCGCGGGTCAACCTGGAGCGCGCCATGGCGCTCGGCGCCCGACTGGGCGGGCACCTGGTCCAGGGGCATGTGGACGGCACCGCGGTGCTGCTCTCCCGCAGCCCCGGCGAACTCGGCGCGGACGGCGGCCCGCAGTGGGAGGTGCTGCGCTTCAGCCTTCCTGCCGCGCTCTCGCGCTACCTGGTCGACAAGGGCTCGATCACCGTGGACGGCGTCAGCCTGACCGTGGTCGAGGCCGCCGCCGACAGCTTCACGGTGAGCCTGATCCCGGCCACCCTCACCCACACCACGCTGGGCGCCAAGCAGATCGGCGACACCGTCAACCTTGAGGTGGACGTCCTCGCCAAGTACGTCGAGCGGCTGCTCGGCGACCGCGTCGTCGCCCAGGACATCGCTGTTCAGGGGGACCCCTCGTGAGCAACCTGATAGGCGACCTCAACAGCCAGGCGTTCACTGTGCTCGGTGAGCACATCAAGTGGTCCGACATGATCGGCAATCTGCTGGGCCTGGGCGCGCTGGCGCTGGGCTGGCGCCGCTCGGTGCTGAGCTGGCCGGTGCAGCTGCTGTCCGGCCTGGTCCTGGTCGCGGCCTATGCCTCGGCGCATCTCAGCGGCGGCGTCGGCAAGCAGCTGGTGGTCATCGTGGTGTCGCTCTGGGGCTGGATGCAGTGGCAGCGCGGCCGCCGGGACCACGGTGATCTGGTGATCCGCTTCGCGACCTGGTCCGAGCGGGCCTGGCTGGTGGCCGGCACCGCCGTCGGCACTGTCGGCGTCGCCCTGCTGTTCCAGGCCTACAACCTGTCCTGGGCCCCCTGGCAGGACGCCTACCTCTTCACCGGCACCCTGGCGGCGATGGTCGCCCAGGGCCGGGGCTGGGTGGAGTTCTGGTTCGCCTGGCTCGCCGTCGACCTGGTCGGCGTGCCGCTGGCGTTCAACAGCGGGCTGGCCTTCTCCGGCCTCATCTACATCGTCTACTTCGTCCTGGTGATCGCCGGGATGCGGTCCTGGTGGCTGCGCACCCGTATTCCGCAGCCGGGAACTCGGGTCCTGGAAGGGGCAACGGCATGAGTGGCACCACGGAACTGACGCTCCATCACGGAGAGCTGTACGAAGACCTCACGCTGGACTCGGTCGAGTTCGCCATCAAGGAGATCGCGGCCGGCCGGCCGGTCGTGGTCGTCGACGACGAGGACCGCGAGAACGAGGGCGACATCGTCTTCGCGGCCAGCGCCGCCACCCCCGAGGTGATGGCCTTCACCGTCCGCTACAGCTCCGGCGTGGTGTGCGTGCCGATGACCGGGGACGAGCTGGACCGGCTGCACCTGCCGCCGATGACCGCCGTCAACGAGGACCGCAAGGGCACCGCCTATGCCGTCTCGGTGGACGCCCGCGACGGCGTCAGCACCGGCATCTCCGCCGCCGACCGGGCCCGGACGGTGCGGCTGCTCGCCAGTGCCGGCACCGGGCCGGGCGACCTGACCCGCCCCGGCCATGTCTTCCCGCTGCGCGCCAAGGACGGCGGGGTGCTGGAGCGCCCCGGCCACACCGAGGCCGCCGTCGACCTGGCCCGGCTCGCCGGGCTGCCGCCGGCCGGCGGCATCGCCGAGGTGGTCAACGACGACGGCACCATGGCCCGGCTGCCCGAGCTGGTCGCCTTCGCCCGCCGCCACGGCCTGGCGATCATCTCGATCGAGGACCTGATCGCGTACCGGCGCCGGACCGAGGCTCGAATGATTGAAGGCATGGTCACCCGGGACTCGGTCACCGCCCTGCCCACCGTCCACGGCGCCTTCACCGCCCTCGGCTACCGCAGCGAGCCCGACGGCATCGAGCACATCGCCCTGGTCGCCGGCGGCCTGGGCGCCGACGGACGGCTGATCGACGGGGAGGACGTGCTGGTCCGGGTCCACTCCGAGTGCCTGACCGGGGACGTCTTCGGCTCGCAGCGCTGCGACTGCGGCCCCCAGTTGAACGCCGCCCTGGACCGGATAAGCGCCGAGGGCCGCGGGGTGCTGATCTATCTGCGCGGCCACGAGGGCCGCGGCATCGGGCTGCTGCCCAAGCTGCGCGCCTACCAGCTCCAGGAGGCCGGCCGGGACACCGTCGACGCCAACCTCGACCTCGGCCTGCCCGCGGACGCCCGCGACTACGCGGCGGCCGCGCGGATGCTGGAGGACCTGGGGGTGCGCTCGCTGCGGCTGCTCACCAACAACCCGGAGAAGCACACCGCCCTGGAGGGCTTCGGACTGAGCGTCAGCGGCCGCGAGTCCGTCGCGGTCCAGGCCGGTGAGCACAACCTTCGCTACCTGACCACCAAGCGCGACCGGATGGGGCACGAGCTGCCCTGGCTCGCGTAACCGGATCCATCACACCACCACAGAGCCACAGAGGGGAACGAGGAAGATGAGCGGCGAGGGCGCACCCGTACTGAGCGTGCAGGACTGCCGGGGCCTGCGGGTCGCGGTGATCGCGTCGCTGTGGCACGAGAAGGTCATGGACGGCCTGATCGACGGCGCGCAGCGGGCCCTGAAGGAGTACGGCGTCGAGGAGCCGGAGCTGTTCCGGGTCCCCGGCAGCTTCGAGCTGCCGGTGGTGGCCAGGGGACTGGCAGCGCGCGGCTTCAACGCCGTGGTCGCCCTCGGCGTCGTCATCAGGGGCGGTACCCCCCACTTCGACTATGTGTGCGAAGCGGCGACCATGGGGCTCACTCAGGTCTCCGTCGACACCGGCGTCCCCATCGGCTTCGGCCTGCTGACCTGTGACGACGAGCAGCAGGCGGTGGACCGCGCCGGGCTGCCGGGGTCCAAGGAGGACAAGGGCTTCGAGGCCACCAGCGCGGCGCTGTCCACGGCGGTGCTGCTGCGCCAGATCGCTGCCGTCAAGCACTGATCACCCGGGGTTGGCCGTCCGTTCCCTGGACGGTGACGCGGACGGGTCGGCCGACCCCGTAGGGTGGGAGCCATCATGGCGCAGAAGACATTCGAGGAGCTGTTCGTCGAGCTCCAGCAGAAGGCCGTATCCGGCGAGCCGGGCTCGCGTACCGCGGAGCTGGTCGGCCTGGGCGTGCACGCGATCGGCAAGAAGGTGGTCGAAGAGGCCGCCGAGGTGTGGATGGCGGCCGAGCACGAGTCCGACGAGCGGACCGCTGAGGAGATCTCCCAGCTGCTCTACCACCTCCAGGTGATGATGGTCGCCCGCGGCCTCACCCTGCAGGACGTCTACGCCCATCTGTAACCCCCGCCCTTGAGCAGTACGGGAGCGGGGCACCGAGCACATCCGGTGCCCCGCTTCTTTCATGTCCGAATCCGTGCGTCATCCATTCGTCAGTCCGCTCCCCCGAAAGGCACCGTTCCCATGCTGCGTATCGCCGTTCCCAACAAGGGGTCCCTCTCCGAGCCGGCGTCCGCGATGCTGCATGAGGCGGGCTACCGGCAGCGCAAGGACTCCAAGGAGCTCGTCCTCGTCGACCCGGAGAACCAGGTCGAGTTCTTCTTCCTGCGCCCCCGCGACATCGCCATCTACGTCGGCTCGGGCCGGCTCGACATCGGCATCACCGGCCGCGACCTGCTGCTGGACTCCGGCGCCGACGCCGAGGAGGTGCTGGCGCTGGGCTTCGCCGGATCCACCTTCCGCTTCGCGGGCCCGGCCGGGGTGGCCACCGGCGTCAAGGACCTGGAGGGCCGTCGGATCGCGACCTCCTACACCGGCCTGGTCGCCCAGCACCTCGCCGACAACGGCGTCACCCCCGGCGCCCTCACCAAGCTGGACGGCGCGGTGGAGACCGCGGTGCAGCTCGGCGTCGCCGATGTGATCGCCGACGTGGTGGAGACCGGCACCAGCCTGCGCAATGCCGGGATGGAGGTGTTCGGCGAGCCGATCCTGGTCTCCGACGCGGTGGTGATCCGGCCCACCGACGCGGGCGAGGACCCGCAGGCCGAGCAGTTCCTGCGGCGTCTGCAGGGTGTGCTGGTGGCCCGTCGGTACGTGATGATGGACTACGACATCCGTGCCGAGCGCGTCGCGGAAGCGGTCGCGCTCACCCCCGGCCTGGAGTCGCCCACGGTCTCGCCGCTGCACAGCGAGGGCTGGGTCGCCGTGCGGGCGATGGTGCTCCGCAAGGAGGCTCAGCGGATCATGGACGACCTGTGGGCCATCGGCGCCCGCGCCATCCTGGTCACCAACATCCACGCCTGCCGGCTCTAGGGCCCGTCCCGCCCAGCCGCACCCAGGGGGTCCCGTATGACCGCCCACCCCAGCCGTACGGTCACCGTCCCGCCCCGACTGCCCACGGTCTGGCGGCCGGTGCTGACCCGCGTGGTGCTGCTGGGGCTGGCGGTGCTGAGCCTGGGCTTCTTCTGCGGCATCGCCGCGCTCGGCCCGGACGACTGGCACCGCCACGACCGGGTCGGGATCGCGGTGTGCGGACTGCTGTTCGCGCTGGTGCTGACGGTGCTGGCGCGTCCGGCGGCGCGGGCGGACGCGCAGGGGCTCACCGTGGTGAACTTCATCCGCCGCCGCCGGCTCGACTGGGCCGAGATCCTGGGCGTCAACCTGCGGCGCGGCGACCCCTGGGTGCTGCTCGACCTCTCCGACGGCAGCACCCTGGCGGTGGTGGCGATCCAGCCGGGCTCCGGTCTGCGCCAGGCCGTGCAGGCGGCCAGGGAACTGCGGGCCTGCGTCGACCTCTACGGCACCGCACGCCGCGTCGAATAGGTGAGCGCCGCCCGATCGGGCATCCTTGACGGAACCAACCGACCGCTCGCAAGCCCGGAGAAGATAGCTCCCCGATGGAACCTCCCAGTACGTACGCCCCTCCGGCCGCTGACCACCGAAGGGGCGCAACGCTGTGACCTCCGCCTGGCTGCTGCTGGGTGTGGCCCTGCTGCTGATCCTCGCCAACGGCCTCTTCGTCGCCGCCGAGTTCGCCCTGGTCACCGTGGACCGGGGGGAGGTCGCCCGGGCCGCCGCCGCGGGCGACCGCAGGGCGCGGGGCGTCCAGCGCTCGCTGCGCACCCTCTCCTTCGAGCTGTCCGGCGCGCAGCTCGGCATCACCGTCACCTCGCTGCTGGTCGGCATGCTGGCCAACCCGTCGCTGGCCAAGCTGCTCTCGGGGCCGCTGACCTCGATCGGGGTGCCCGGCGGCGCGGTGCATCCGACCTCACTGGTGGTCGGCATGCTGCTGGCGACGGTGGTGCAGATGGTCGTCGGTGAGCTGGTCCCCAAGAACTGGGCCATCTCCCGTCCGGTGCAGGTCGCCCGGGCTGTCGCCGGACCGCAGCGGCTGTTCTCCACCGCCTGCCGCCCCGTCATCCTGCTGCTCAACGGCGCCGCCAACCGGCTGGTCCGGGCCCTGGGCATGGAGCCGGCCGAGGAGCTGGCCTCCGCCCGCAGCGCCGAGGAGCTGGTGGCGCTGGCCCGGCACTCGGCCAGCGAGGGCGCCCTGGAGGAGGACACCGCCGACCTGTTCGTCCGCACCCTGGGCCTGGGCGAGCTGACCGCGGAGAGCGTGATGACGCCCCGGGTCGACGTCGCCGCGCTGCAGGAGTCGGCCACCGCCGCCGATGTGCTCAACCTCACCCGGGTCACCGGGCAGTCGCGGTTCCCGGTGTACCAGCACAGCATCGACGAGGTGACCGGCATCGTCACCCTCAAGGACGCGCTCGCCGTCCCGGTCGAGCGGCGCCAGGACACCGGCGTCGCCACGCTGATGTCGGCGCCGCTGCTGGTCCCCGAGACGCTGCCGGCCGAACGGCTGCTGGAACTGCTGCGCCGTCAGCACGCCATGGCCGTGGTCGTCGACGAGTACGGTGGTACCGCCGGGGTGGCCACCCTGGAGGACGTGGTCGAGGAGATGGTCGGCGAGGTGCTGGACGAGCACGACACCGGCGAGCACCCGGAGCTGCGCCCGCTGCCACCGGTCGACGGCCGCCCGGCCTGGGAGGTCGACGGCCGCTGCCGGGTGGACCAGCTGGAGGCGATCGGCCTGGACGCCCCGGAGGGCCCCTACGAGACCATCGCTGGGCTGGTCGCCGACCTGCTCGGCCGACTCCCCGCCCAGGGCGACACCGCGGAGCTGCCGGGCTGGCGGCTGACCGTGCTGGGCATGGACCGGCACCGTACCGAGGCCGTCCTGCTGGTCCGCGTCGGCGCCGGCACCGAGTGGACCGGCCGCAGGCGGGAGGAGCAGCGATGAGCGCCGTACTGCAGATCGGCTTCTCGGTGCTGCTGCTGCTCGGCAACGCCTTCTTCGTCGGCGCCGAGTTCGCCCTGGTGTCGGTGCGCCGCAGCCAGGTCCAGCCGCTGGCCGAGGCCGGCGACCGCAGGGCCCGTACCGTGGTGTACGCGCTGGAGCATGTCTCCGCGATGATGGCCGCCGCCCAACTGGGCATCACCGTCTGCTCGCTGCTGCTGGGCGCGCTCGCCGAACCGGTGATCGCCCATCTGCTGGAGGGCCCGTTCCACGTCCTCGGGGTGCCGTCGGAGCTGACGCATCCGCTGGCCTATGTCATCGCGCTGGCCGTGGTGGTGTTCCTGCACATGGTGATCGGCGAGATGGTGCCCAAGAACATCGCGCTGGCCGGACCGGAGCGGTCCGCGCTGTGGCTGGGGCCGCCGCTGGCGGGACTGGCCCGGATGCTGCGCCCGGTGATCCACTTCCTGAACGCCTTCGCCAACCTGCTGCTGCGGCTGCTCGGTGTGGAGACCAGGGACGAGGTGGAGTCGGCGTTCACCAGTGAGCAGCTGGCGCATCTGCTCCAGGACTCGCGCGAGGCCGGGCTGCTCGGCCGGACCGCGCACGAGCGCCTGGAGGACGCCCTGGAGCTGGGCCGCAGACCGGTCAGTGAGGTGCTGATGGCGCCGGACCGCCTGGTCAGCGTGGACACCTCGGTCACTGCCCGGCAGATGGAGGAGCTGGCGGTGCGCACCGGTTTCTCCCGCTTCCCGGTGGTCGGCGGCAATGGCGCGTTCCTGGGCTATCTGCACGTCAAGGACGTGCTGGAACTGGAGGACCGGGAGGCTCCGCTGCCGCAGGAGCTGTGGCGCCGGCTGATCACCCTGCCGGAGAGCACCCCGCTGGACGACGCGCTGGCCGCCATGCGCCGGGCCACCTCGCACCTGGCCGGCGTGGTCGGCCGGGACGGGATGCCGCTGGGCCTGGTCACCATGGAGGACGTCCTGGAGGAGCTGGTCGGCGAGGTCCGGGTCTGAGGGAGCAGTTAGCTCAACCACCGCTCAAATGTCCTACCTTCCACCCCCGAGCTGGTGAATGATCGGAACATCAGCACGGGGGAGAGGAACGGTATGACGGATCGAAGGCTGGAAGTCGACGGCGTCTCCAAGCGCTACGGGGACACCGTCGCACTGAGCGAGATGACGTTCGAGGTGCGGGCCGGGGAGATCTTCGGCTTCGTCGGCAGCAACGGCGCCGGCAAGACCACGACCATGCGGATCGCGCTGGGCGTGCTCGCGGCGGACGCGGGGGAGGTGCGCTGGGACGGGGTTCCGGTGACCCTGGAGACCCGCAGCAGGATCGGCTACATGCCGGAGGAGCGGGGCCTCTACCCGCGGATGAAGGTCGGCGAGCAGCTGGAGTACCTGGCCAGGCTGCACGGCCTGAGCAAGGGCGACGCGGTGCGGGCCACCGCCGAGTGGACCGAACGGCTCGGCGTGGCCGGGCGCATCGGCGACGAGGTGCAGAAGCTCAGCCTGGGCAACCAGCAGCGGGTGCAGCTCGCGGCGGCACTGGTGCACCACCCCGAGATCCTGGTCCTGGACGAGCCGTTCTCCGGCCTGGACCCGGTCGCGGTGGACGTGATGAGCGAGGTGCTGCGAGAGAAGTGCGCCGACGGCGTCCCGGTCATCTTCTCCAGCCACCAGCTGGACCTGGTCGAGCGGATCTCCGACCGGGTCGGCATCGTCCGGGCCGGCCGCATGGTCGCCGTCGGCACCGTGGCCGAGCTGCGCTCCGGCGGCACCGAGGAGCTCGTGGTCGAGGCCCCGCAGGCGCCGCAGGGCTGGACGGACGGCCTGACCGGGGTCGCCCTGCTCAGTCACACGGGCGCCCGTACGGTACTGACCCTCGGTCAGGACGCCGACGACCAGGCGGTGCTGCGCGCCGCGCTGGCCACCGGGCCGGTACGGGAGTTCGCCCGGCGGCAGCCGACGCTGACGGAGCTGTTCCGGCACGTGGTCAGCGCCGAGGTGCCGGCTGAGCAGCCCGAGCAGCCCGAGGAGGCGGCGGCATGACGCCCGACAAGCTCCGGATCGGCTCGCGCGAGGCGGTCACCCTGGTGGCCGTGCGCGAGATCACGGTTCGCATCCGCAGCAAGGCTTTTCTGATCCTGCTCGCCATCACCGCGGCCGCCGCCGTCGCGATCCCGCTGATCTCCCACTACGCCAACCTCTCCAGCGGCCCCACCAAGGTCGCCGTGGTGCAGCAGGACGCCTCGCTCGGCCCCACCCTGGAGGCCACCGCCGCCCAGCTCGGCCTGAAGGTCAGCGTCAGCACGGTCGCCGACCATGCGACCGGGGTGGACCAGGTCAAGGGCGGGCAGATCGCTGTCCTCGCCGAGAGCGGGCCGCAGGGCATCCAGGCCACCGTGAAGAAGACCCTCAGCACGCAGTTGCGGCAGCTCTTCCAGGTGGTGGACCAGCAGAAGGCGCTGAACGCCCAGATCACCAGGCTCGGCGGCGATCCGGCCGCGGTCGGCCAGGCCGTCGCCGCGACCCGGGTCCAGGTCACGGCGCTGCAGCCGGCGCAGTCGCAGAACGGCCAGCGGCTCACCATCGCCATCATCGCGGCCCTGCTGCTGTACATGACGCTGATGTTCGTCGGGCAGACGGTGGCCCAGGGGGTGGTCGAGGAGAAGTCCAGCCGGGTGGTCGAACTGCTGCTCTCCACGTTGCGCCCCTGGCAGCTGCTGGCCGGAAAGGTGCTCGGCACCGGAGCGCTCGGGCTGGTCCAGATGCTGGTCCCGGCCGTGCTCGGCCTGGGCGTCGGGCTCTCCACCGGGGCGCTCAGCCTGTCCCTGGGCAGTTCGGTAGGCACCGTGGCCTGGGCGCTGGCCTGGTACGGCGTGGGCTTCGCGCTGTACGCGCTGGTGTTCGCCGCGCTGGGGGCCACGGTCTCCCGGCAGGAGGACGTCGGCGGCCTGATGTTCCCGGCGACCGCGCCGCTGATCCTGGCCTGGGTGGTGGGGATCTCGGTGGTGCCCTCCAACCCGGAGAGCTCGCTGGTGGAGTGGCTGTCCATGGTCCCGCCGTGCGCACCGGTGCTGATGCCTATGCGGATCGCGATGGGGGTCGCTCCGCTGTGGCAGATGCTGCTGTCGCTGGTGCTGGCGATCGCCTTCAGCGGGGTGCTGTTGCGGTTCGCGGGGCGGATCTACCGCAATGCGGTGCTGCGGAGCGGTGCGAGGATTCCGCTGCGGGAGGCGTTGAAGGCGGCGTAGCGGGAGCCCCTCGGGGAGGGGGGTGTCCGTGGGGGTGGGGGAGTTGCGGTGGTGGGTGGTTGGCCGCGCAGTTCCCCGCGCCCCCTGGACGTTTGCAACTGGCTCAGTTGCAGCTACCCAGGGGCGCGGGGAACTGCGCGACAAGCCCGCTACGGTCCGCAGCCGAGATCCTTCAGAACCACCGCCGGCGGGACGTCAACTGCGTCCCTCAATGAGCTCGCCGTAGGCCTGAAGGACGTCGGGGAGACGCAGTGTGGCCAGGTCCTGGCGGGTAGGCGGTTCCGCCAGGACCGACAACCGCAGATCGCGGTACGCGCAGGACTTCTCGTAGAGGGTCCGCATGAAGCGCCCGTTGCCCAGGTCGTCGATCCAGCCCTCCCGCACCACATGGGCGCAGATGCTGCGCAGTTCCTCCAGCGCCTCCTCGTCCCAGAAGTCGCCGTCGCCCTCGGCCAGCGCCTGGCCGATCGCGGCCAGTTCGACCGGCCGGTAGCTGGGGAAGTCCACCCGGCTGGTGAAGCGGGAGTTCAGCCCGGGGTTGGCCGCCAGCAGGCGGTTCATGCCCTCGGGGTAGCCGGCCAGGATCACCACCAGCCGGTCCCGGTTGTCCTCGGCGCGCTTCAGCAGCACCTGCAGGGCCTCGTCGCCGTAGGCGTCCCCCTTGCTGTAGCCGGAGTTGGCCAGGCTGTAGGCCTCGTCGATGAACAGCACGCCGTCCAGTGCAGAGTCGATCAGCTCATTGGCCTTCACCGCGGTCTGGCCCAGGAACTCGCCGACCAGATCCGCCCGTTGGGCCTCCACCAGATGGTCGCCGGAGAGCAGCCCCAGGGCGTAGAAGACCCGCCCGAGAATCCGCGCCACCGTGGTCTTGCCGGTGCCCGACGGGCCGGAGAAGACGAAGTGACGCTTCGGCGGCTGCACCGGCAGGCCCTGGTCGGATCGGAGCTGGGCCATCCGCAGCTGCGCCGACAGGGCCAGCACCTGGCGCTTGACCGGCTCCATGCCGACCATCCGGTCCAGCTCGGCCAGCGCGGCCTCCAGCCGCGGCCGGTCCGGCTGGGCCATGGTGCCGGGCGGCAGCGGGGCGGTGGACTGCGCCGCGCGGTGCCGGGCGCCGGCGCTCAGCTCGGTGTCCCGGTCCTCGCGCCCGTCGGGATCGTCCCCGCGTCGCTCCGGGCCCTGCTGGCCGTCGGGATCGACCAGCGGCGGACCGGCTCCGTCGCCGCCGCCGAAGTCGCCCTCGCCGAAGCCCTCGTCGCCGCCGCTGTCGTCGCCGTCCAGCAGCCCCGTGGTGTACGGGCCGTCGAGCGGATCGCCGCTGTCGCCGTCCAGTGCGGCCACCGCCTCGGGGCCCTCGGCATAGGCGTCGAAGAAGGTGGGCTCGAACACGCCTTCGCCGCCGGTCGGCCCCTGCGGGTCCGGCTGCCCGGGGCCACCGCCGCTGGCGTGGCGCGGGCGCTGCGGGGTGGGCGGGGCCGGGGTCTCCAGCATGGACGGGTCCACCCCGTCCTCGGCGGTGATCGCGGCCAGCCTGGCGCCGGTGTCCATGAAGCCGGGGTCGACCCGGTGCACCGCCCGGTACAGCGACAGTGCGGCGGCGCTGCGGCCGCCGCCCTCGTAGGCGCGGGCCAGCCAGTAGCGCAGCTCCTTGCGCTGCGGCTGCTCCGAGCGGCAGCGCGCCAGCGAGCCGGCCAGCGGGAGTTCGGCCTGCCCGCACATGTCCAGCCGGACCCTGGCCATGCCGGCGAACAGACCGGCCTCGATCCCCAGCAGCGGATCGTCGAGCAGGCTGTCGGTGTCCCGGATCAGCTGCTCCCAGTCCTTCAGCAGATAGGAGCGGCAGGCGTGCAGGAACCGCACCGACCGGTCCTGCTCGCGCGGCGGGCAGTCGGCGAGCGCCTGCTCCAGCTCGGTCAGGTGCCGGCCGTCGAGCCAGTGCGAGGCATGGGCCAGCGCGAGGTCCCTGGCGTCCTCCAGCACCGGCTGCACCCACCAGCCGAGCCAGTACCAGGAGCTCAGCGGGCGGCGGTGGAGCCGGCGCTGCTCGCCGAAACGGTCCCGGTGGCGGTGCATGGCGAGCAGCGCGGCCGAGGTCTCGGAGCGCAGGGCGTGCAGGCCGAGCCAGGCATCGGCCATGCCCGGGTCGATCCGCACCGCGGCGCGGAACTCCTCCTCGGCACGGGTGTAGGCCCCTGCGATGTAGGCGTCCATGGCGCGAAGCCAGGCTCGGTCGGCCAGGCTGCGGGTTCGCCTGCCCTCAGTGTCCTCAGTCCCCACCGGTCAGTCCCCCTGCTGTGCGCGGCTGTGCCGGTCACGAGCGCGGGCCGCGGGCCGTCCCCCCTTTGGAAGGCCCGTACGGTCAAAGCTCCATGACGATCCGTCGGCGCGGTGTCGTCGCTTCCGCGCCTGTGGGCATCGTACCGGTGCAGTGCTGATCCGGAAGGGTGCCGGAAGGGTCGGCAGGGGTGGGGGAGTGGTGTGCGTGGCCGGAAACGCGTGGGTCGACGGTGTCGGATCACTCTGAGTGATCTTCGCGACGGCTGGTCCACCGGGCCGGAAAAGCATAATCGCCACCCCTGCTGAGCTGCTCGGAAGCCACGGGGGAACGGCTTCCGAGCAACCCAGCAGGGCTGGCGATCACTTCTGGCAACCACCGTCGGGGGAACGGCCGGTGGGCACTCTCGGGGGGCGCAGGCGGGTTCCGCGCTGCGTTGAGAAGAACGTAGTTGCTGTCGAGGCAGCAGGTCAAGGGCCCGTGGAGGCCCTGATCACACCCTGTGTACCCGACCTGACGGGATGAAGCCTCCGGCCGACCGCAGGTGAATTGGCTGGGAGTCAGGGCATGGCCCCCCGGCTCGGATGATTACCGAACGTAACCGACCGCGCGGTATGGGTTCGGCCGTGGCGACATGTCGACGCCGTCGACCAGTAGATCGGCGAAGGGCCTGCTGGGGTCGGCCGAGAAGTGCGCCGTCTCGGCCCTGCGCCACCCCCGCCAGAAACCGGCGAGCTCCGGGCCGTCCCTGGCCTCGCCCCGGGCGTGGGCGGTGGCGGCGGGCAGGTCCATCCAGATCAGCTGGGCCAGGTGGGGCCGCAGGGCGCGCCGTCCGGCGCCCACGCCCTCGATCAGCACCACGGGGGCGGGCGGTACGGCGCGCCGGTGCGCGTAGCGGCGCTCGGTCCAGTCGTAGGCGCGGAATCGGGCCGTCCCGCCGCGCGACAGCGGCCCGACCACCTGGTCGAGCAGTCGCGCCGTCCAGTCGAACGGCTGCTCATGGGTCGCAAGGTCGTCCAGATGGACGATCGGGGCGTAGTCCAGGGCCCGGCCGAGGGCGGCGGCGAAAGTGGTCTTGCCGGAGCCGGCGTGCCCGTCCACGGCCACCAGGCGCACCGGTCCGCAGGACGGCGGCAGGGCCCGGAACCGCTCGGCGAGCGCGCTGAGGCCGGCGGAGCGGGTGCGGTGCGGCGGGGTGCCGTCGGAATGCATGGACATGGCAGCTCAAGGCTACTGTCCCGGGCTGATGACGTCGGGCCCGGGGATGCGTCATACTCACTTCGGCACAGGTTAACGGGCGTTCACTGAGATCCGGTGGACGCGGGTCCGGACCGACCGGCACGCCCCCTGACCCCGGAGGCGCTCCGGTCGCGGAGTGCAGGATGCAGGAGGCACGATCCCACCATGAGTCAGCCGATCCGTCCCTCGAAGACGATGGACCGTCAGCTCCCCAGCGAAGAGGCCGCCGATCTGCTGGCGCTGACCAGGGAACTGGTCGAGCGCGAGCTGATCCCGGCGGCCGCCGAGGAGGAGGCCGTGGGCCGCTTCCCGCGCGAGGCGGTTCGCCTGCTCGGCCGGTCCGGCCTGCTCGGTCTGCCCTACCCCGAGGAGTACGGCGGCGGCGGGCAGCCCTACGAGGTGTACCTCCAGGTGCTGGAGGAGCTGGCCGCCGGCCGGCTCACCGTCGGCATGGGCGTCAGCGTGCACACCCTCGCCTGCCACGCGCTGGCCACCTTCGGCAGCGAGCGGCAGAAGCAGGACTGGCTGCCGGCCATGCTGGGCGGCGAACTCCTGGGCGCCTACTGCCTCTCCGAGCCCCAGTCGGGCTCGGACGCCGCCGCGCTGACCACCCGTGCGGTACGTGACGGAGAGGACTACTCCGTCACGGGGACCAAGGCCTGGATCACCCACGGCGGGGTCGCCGACTTCTACAGCACCACGGTCCGCACCGGCGGCCCCGGCGCGGCCGGCATCAGCGTGCTGCTGGTCCCTGCCGACACCCCCGGCGTCTCCGCCGACGCCCCGGAACGCAAGATGGGCCTCAAGGGCTCGCCGACCGCCCAGGTCCACTTCGACGGGGCCAGGGTGCCCGCCGAACGACTGATCGGCGACGAGGGGCAGGGCTTCTCCATCGCCCTGTCCGCGCTGGACTCCGGCCGTCTGGGCATCGCGGCCTGCGCGGTCGGCGTCGCCAGGGCGGCCCTGGACTACGCGGTGGAGTACGCCAGGACCAGGACCCAGTTCGGCCGTCCCATCGCCGAGTTCCAGGGGCTGTCCTTCATGCTCGCGGACATGGCGACGGCGGTGGAGGCCGGACGGGCGCTCTACCTGTCGGCAGCCCGGCGCCGCGACGCCGGGCTCGCCTTCGCCAAGGAGGCCGCGATGGCCAAGCTGTTCTGCACCGACGCCGCGATGCGGGTCACCACCGACGCGGTCCAGGTGCTCGGCGGCTACGGCTACACCGCGGACCACCCGGTCGAGCGCTATATGCGCGAGGCGAAGGTGCTCCAGATCGTGGAGGGCACCAACCAGATCCAGCGCATGGTGATCGGGCGCAGGCTGACCGGGGGGTGACGGGGGCTCAGCGCTGACGCTGGGCCGGGATCGCGATCCGCACCGGCCGCGATCCGGGGCCGCCGACGTGGGAGAAGGGCTGGCGGCGCCAGTCCAGCTCCGGCGGCAGCGCCAGCAGCGCCTCCAGCGAGGGCTCCGGGTCGAAGTCCGGCTCGTCCTCGAGGTCGTCGGCGTCGTCCACGGAGCGGCCGGAGCCGGCGCAGACGGCGGGGGAGAAGGGGTGCCAGGCGGTCGGCAGCGTCGCGTGCTGGGGGAACCGCTCCTCGTCGCCGAGCAGGGCGATCGGGCGGTCGCACTCCGGGCAGCGGAGCCGCAGGATGTCCCAGGTCTCGCCGTCCCCGGGGTCGACGCCCGGCAGCGCTTCGGGCGCCGGGTCGACGGCAGGAGTCAGCTCATCAGTGGCAGACATGTGATCCCCCTCGATGAAGGAAGGCGAAGGCCCGGCTGTGAGCGGGGCTCCGATCGCCGACTGGTGCACCCCTCCCGCGTCTCGTGCGCCGCAATGACGGAGCACCGACGGAATCACGGAGGAGTCACTGCCAGAACTTCCCAGCGGAATATGCGGCTAATCCTGCGGATCGCCTTCCCTCGTGCAGGTCACTGTGGCCTTCGTCACACCGGAGCCGTCGAGCCCGTCGGCGTTCACCGCCGGGTTCGGATAGCCTGGCGTCTCGTGGAGGAACTGGATCGTCAGATCGTGCAGCTGCTCGTCGCCGACGGGCGGATGAGCTACACCGACCTGGGCAAGGCCACCGGCCTGTCCACCTCGGCGGTGCACCAGCGGGTGCGCCGCCTGGAGCAGCGCGGGGTCATCCGCGGCTACGCCGCGCTGGTGGACCCGGAGGCCGTCGGCCTGTCGCTGACCGCCTTCATCTCGGTCAAGCCCTTCGACCCCAGCGCACCGGACGACGTCCCGGAGCGGCTGGCCGCGCTGGAGGAGATCGAGGCCTGCCACAGCGTGGCCGGTGACGAGAACTACATCCTCAAGATCCGGGTCCCCACCCCGGGTGACCTGGAGCACCTGCTCGCCCGGATCCGCTCCGCCGCAGGCGTCTCCACCCGCACCACGGTGGTGCTGAGCACCCCCTACGAGGCCCGCCCGCCCCGGCTGGGGTAGCGGACAAGCGGTACGTCCCGGTCGGGCAGACTGTTGCCCATGCTCCAGTCCTCCGGCGATCGTGCCCCCGCCCTCCCCGCGCCCGAAGAGCCCGCCGTACGCACCGTGCTGCTGCGTGGCGGCGACGTCTACAGCCCGGCCGACCCGTTCGCCACCGCGCTGCTGGTGCAGGACGGGCAGGTCGCCTGGGTGGGTTCGGACGGCGCGGCCGAGAGCTACGCCCGGGACGCGGATCTGGTGGTCGACCTCGACGGCGCGCTGGTCACCCCGGCCTTCGTGGACGCCCATGTGCACGCCACCTCCACCGGTCTGGCGCTCACCGGGCTCGACCTCACCGGCTGCCCCGACCTGGCCGAGGCGCTGCGCCGGATCACCGCCTTCGTCCGGGCCCAGCCCGCGGCCGCCCGCGAGCGCGGGGTGCTGCTGGGTCACGGCTGGGACGAGACCGGCTGGCCCGAGGGCCGCCCGCCGACCCTGGACGAGCTCGACCGCGCCTGCGAGGGCGCTGCGGTCTACCTCTCCCGAACGGACGTCCACTCGGCACTGGCCTCGACGGCGCTGAGAGCACTCGCCGGCGCGGAACTGGCCGGGCGCGCCGGGTACCGGGCCGATGCGCCGCTCAGCCGGGACGCGCACCATGCCGTGCGCCGGGCCGCCCTGGCCCGGCAGACCCCGCAGCAGCGCGACGCCGCGCAGCGGGCGATGCTGCGCCGGGCCGCCGAACTCGGCATCGGCGCGGTGCACGAGTGCGCGGGGCCGGACATCTCCTCGCCCGAGGACCTGACGGCGCTGCTGGCCCTGGCGGCCGGAGGCAGCGAGGGCAGGACCGTCCCTGAGGTTTTCGGCTACTGGGGCGAGCTGGGCGCCGTGGACACCGCCCGCAGGCTGGGCGCGGTCGGCGCCGGCGGCGACCTCTTCGTGGACGGCGCCGTCGGCTCCCACACTGCCTGCCTGCACCTTCCCTACAGCGACGACCCGGAGCTGGACGGCGCCGCCTACCTCACCGCCCAGCAGATCGCCGAGCATGTCGCCGCCTGCACCGAGGCCGGGATGCAGGCCGGATTCCACGCCATCGGCGACGCCGCGCTGACCGCCGTGACCGAGGGCGTCCGCGCCGCGGCCGACAAGCTGGGCATCGCCGCGGTCCGGGCGCTGCGGCACCGGGTGGAGCACGCCGAACTGCTCGACGACGCCGCCGTCGCGGCCTTCGCCGACCTGGGCCTGACCGCCTCGGTGCAGCCGGCCTTCGACGCGGCCTGGGGCGGCGAGGACGGTATGTACGTCACCCGGCTCGGCGCCGAGCGGGCCCGGGCGATGAACCCGTTCGCGGCGATGGTCAGGGCCGGGGTGCCGCTGGCCTTCGGCTCGGACGCGCCGGTCACCCCGCTGGACCCCTGGGGCACCGTCCGCGCCGCCGCATTCCACCGCACCCCCGCGCACCGGGTCTCGGTGCGCGCCGCCTTCACCGCGCACACCCGCGGCGGCTGGCGGGCGCTGGGGCGCGACGACGCCGGAGTGCTGGTTCCGGGCGCGCCGGCCAGCTACGCCGTCTGGGCGCCGACCGACCTGGTGGTGCAGGCCCCCGACGAGCGGGTCGCCAACTGGTCCACCGACCCCCGCTCGGGCGTGCCGGGCCTGCCCGACCTCACCCCGGGCGGCCCGGTGCCGGACTGCCTGGCGACCGTGGTACGCGGCCGGACCGCCCACCTGGCCGACTGAGCGGGTCTGCTGCGGGGTCCGCTGCGGGCCCTGCTGCGCCGTCCGAGTGGTCACCGGTGTCCGGATACCGCCGAACGGCGGGTGTCCCGGGCGTCGCTCCGGCCTCATTAAAACGGCTCTGACCAGCACATTTACCATGTTTTGGCAGGTCGGGGGGCGGTTGACACCGGACCGGCGTCGGCGAGTAGGTTCGGCTGCGTCCACCTTCCGGAATCCTCCGCAGGACCGACCGATCGGAACACCCCCCACGCAAAACCCGGAACCACGACTGGGCCACAGTGCGGCGTCCCCGGACGCCGACAGGCAGCCAGGTCCAGTGGCTCGAGGTCCGGGGAGCGCGGGCGCCGGCAGGCCAACCGGGTCCGGTCGGCAGGTGCGACCCGGGCACGGCCCGGACGCTCAGTAGACAACGGCCTTCGGTCGATCCGCATCCAGCGGGCCCCGGGTCGGACCGAAGAGCGTTCGGGCCGCGCCCGTTGGCATGCCCCCGCGCCGGGCGCCGGCCCTGTTGCGGCGGGACACTGGGCAGGAGACGCCCATGTGAAGCGGGGTGACCACGATGTCTGCTCCTGCGTCCCCGACCTCGCCGTACTGGACCACCACCCGGGTGGTCATCGCGCTGCTGCTCGGCGCCCTGGCCGTGGCCGGGCTGGGCTACGGCGGCGCGCATCTGGCCGACGGCGACGCCGATTCGGCGGTCAACCAGGTGCTGGCCGTTCCCGCGCGGGGCGACTGCGTCACCGACCAGCGGGTCCCGGCGTCCCTGGGCACCGCTCGGCTGGTCGGCTGCGACTCCGCCGACGCCCGGTACACGGTGGTGCAGACCTTCCCGGGCAGCGCCGAGCCGACCGCCTGCGCCGACGTTCCCGGCGCCGAGTTCGCACTGCTGCAGCGCGCGAGCACGACCGCCCCGCTGACCTGGCTGTGCGTGGAGCCCCTGCATGTGGTGCCGCGCTGGGAGGGTGAGTGAGCAGCCCGGATAACAACTTGGGTAGGTAAGAGACGCCACGGGTCGCCCTGGGAGCGGACCGTTCGTTTTCACGCTGTACCGTCGTCGCACGCCGTGCGTTCCGCCGCGCGGCCCGAAACCGTAACTCCGAGCGTGAGTGAGTGTGGCGCCCGTGGCCCAAGCAGTCGACCCCGGAGGCGCTGTCGCCGTCCCGGACCGGCCCGACGCCGCCGAGAGCGGCGACGGGGCGGCTCCGTCCCGGCTCCGCCGCCGACTGAGGGCCGTCCGCGCGGGGCTGCCGCGCACCGGCCTCGCCGTGCTCTGCGGCGTGCTGCTGGCGCTGTCCTTCCCGCCGTACGGACTGTGGCCGCTGTCGCTGGTCGCGGTGGCCGGGCTGGCCCTGCTCACCCACGGCCGGACCGCCCGTCAGGCCGCCTGGACCGGATTCGCCTTCGGCGCCCCGTTCCTGATCTGGCTGCTGTTCTGGCTGAACGTCATCGGCGCGGACGCCTGGCTGGCTCTGGCGCTGTTCGAGTCGCTGTTCCTCGCGGCCATGGCCGCGGGCCAGGCCGTCACCTCCCGGCTCCCGGGCTGGCCGCTGTGGACCGCCTGCCTGTGGGTGACCCAGGAGTGGGCCAGGGACCGGGTCCCGCTGGGCGGCTTCCCCTGGGGACGGCTGGCCTTCGCCAACACCTCCTCGCCGTACACCCCGCTGGCCGCCCTCGGCGGGGCGCCGCTGGTGACCTTCGCGGTGGCGCTCAGCGGGGCGCTGCTGGCCGCCGCCGCGCTCGCGGTGGCGAAGCGGGGATCCGACGGGCGGTGGCGGCTGCGGGCCGCGGCCTCGGTGGCGCTGGGCGCGGTCGCCGGACTGGTCGGCTACGCCGTGCCGATACCGACCGCGGGCACCACCGCCGGGGGACCGGCCAGTGCCGAGATCGCCGTGATCCAGGGCAATGTGCCGCACGCCGGGATGGACTTCCTGGGCCGTCCGATGCAGGTGCTGCAGAACCACGTGCAGGCCACCCTGGCGCTGGCCCATCAGGTCGCGGAGGGCAAGAAGGCCAGGCCCGAGCTGGTGATCTGGCCGGAGAACTCCTCGGACGTCAACCCCTACACCACCCCCGAGGCCTATGCGGCCATCCAGCAGGCGGTCGACGCCATCGGGGTCCCGATCCTGGTCGGCGCCCTGGTGGACGGCCCGGACGCGCAGCACGTGCAGAACGAGGGCATCGTCTGGGCGCCGTCCAACGCGGTCAAGCCGGGGCCCGGCGCGCACTACACCAAGCAGCATCCGGTGCCGTTCGGCGAGTACGTCCCGTTCCGTTCGGTTCTCTCGAAGTACATCACCCGGCTGCAGCGCGTTGCCCGCGACTTCGCCCAGGGGACCACTACCGGTATCCTGCAGGTCGGTCCTGCCAAAATCGGCGACGTGATCTGCTTTGAAGTGGCGTACGACGGCATCGTCAACGACGCGGTCAGCAAGGGTGGCCGGGTTCTCGTGGTGCAGACGAACAACGCCACCTACGAGCACACCGACCAGCCCGACCAGCAGTTCGCAATGTCGCGACTGCGTGCCGTCGAGCACGGACGGGCCGTGGTGATCGCCGCGACCAGCGGGATCAGCGCGGTGATCGAGCCGGACGGCAGCGTCGAGCAGCAGAGCAAGCTGGCGACGGCGGCCGAACTGGAGGCGAACGTGCCCCTCCGCGACACCCTCACGGTGGCGGACCGCGTAGGTGCGGCACCCGAATGGGTCCTCTCCATAGCCGGGCTGCTGGCTGTGGGCGCCGCGGTCGGGATCGCCACCACGCGCAAGCGCCGCAGTACTCGAACCGACTGACGAACACTCGAACCCATGCGAACAATGACGCTGCTGACAAAGGGGCCGGTCCGTGACGGACAGCACCACTGAGGTCAACGAGACCTTCGGTGACCTGGGCAAGATCCTGGTGATCATCCCGACGTACAACGAGATCGAGAACATCGGGCGGATCACGTCCCGGGTGCGCGCCGCCGTGCCCGAGGCCCACATCCTGGTCGCCGATGACAACAGCCCGGACGGGACCGGCCGGGCCGCCGACGAGCTGGCCGGCTCGGACCCCAACCTCCAGGTGCTGCACCGCAAGGGCAAGGAGGGCCTGGGCGCCGCCTATCTGGCGGGCTTCCGCTGGGGCATCGACAACGGCTACGACGTCCTGGTGGAGATGGACGCCGACGGCTCGCACCAGCCGGAGCAGCTGCCCCGGCTGCTGGGCGCGCTGCGCGGTGCCGACCTGGTACTGGGATCGCGCTGGGTCGAGGGCGGCTCGGTCGTCAACTGGCCCAAGAGCCGCGAGATCCTCTCCCGCGGCGGCAGCCTGTACTCGCGGCTGATGCTGCGGGTGCCGATCCGCGACGTCACCGGCGGCTACCGGGCCTTCCGCAAGCAGACCCTGCTGGGCCTGGGCATGAGCGAGGTCGCCTCGCAGGGCTACTGCTTCCAGGTCGACCTGGCCTGGCGCGCGGTGCGGGCCGGCTTCAAGGTCACCGAGGTGCCCATCACCTTCGTCGAGCGCGAGTTCGGCGCCAGCAAGATGAGCAACAAGATCGTCGTCGAGGCCCTGGGTCGGGTGACCTCGTGGGGCGTCAACAGCCGCCTCGGCCGCATCCCGGCACCCAACCCCGACCGCGAGGCGTGAGCGGCACCGAACAGTAGGACTGGCACACTAGGACGCCGCACCCTGGTCGGCAGCAGCGGGTCACCGGCGGAACGAGCGCCCCGGCCCGCGCGTTGACCAGGGTGTATCAGTAGGCGAACCCAACAGAAGTGGAATGCGCCGTGAGCCAGGCAGGACCCGACACCGGGGCGGTTCGCCCCCGCCCGCGCGGACTGCGCCGGTACCTCCCGCTGGCGGTCGCCGCCTGGGTGGTGCTGGAGATCTGGCTGCTGATCGGGCTGGCCGGGTTGATCGGCGGCCTCGGCGTGTTCGGCTACCTGGTCGCCTCGGCGCTGCTGGGCGGCTGGGTGGTCAAGCGCGCGGGCCTGCGGGCGTTCCGGGCCACCGCGGCGAGCATGCGCGGCGGGGTCTACCCGGCCGATGGCGGCGACCCGGTCACCAGTGAGACCCGTACCGCCGTCACCATCGCCGGAGGGCTGCTGCTGGTGCTCCCGGGCATCCTCTCCGACCTGCTGGGCCTGGCCTGCCTGTTCCCGCCCACCGCAGCGCTGCTGCGACGGGTCCCGGAGCGCTGGCTGCGCCGGGCCGGCACCCCGCTGGGCGACGCCTTCCTGCTCCAGGAGCAGCTGCGGATCCACCGGCCCGACGGCAAGGTCGTCCCGGGCGAGGTCGTCGTCGGCGAGGTGGTCGACCCGGCCGAGGACCCGCTGCGCAAGCGGGACGACCCTCACGGGTACGGCGGTTCCCGGGATCAGTTGCACTAGGACTGCAGTAGCCGGCTGGTCGCGCGCGCCCCTAGGTGCGGCGACGCACGGCAGGGCCCGGGACACAGCACCTGGTGGTGGCGCTGCGACCCGGGCCCTGCCGTGCCGCCCTTGCTGGGTCAGGCGGACTTGCGGTTGTCGCGGGGGTGGACGGCGATGTTCATTCCGCCGGACCGCAGGACTGCGAGCCGTTCGGCGAGCACCTCCTCCAATTCCTCACGGGTACGCCGCTCCATCAGCATGTCCCAATGCGTACGGGCGGGCTTGGCCTTCTTTTCCTCAGGTTCGTCGCCGTCGAGCAGTAGTGCCTCGCTGCCGCAGAAGCGGCACTCCCACACGGTCGGGATCTCGGCCTCTACGGAGAACGGAACCTCGAACCGGTGTCCGTTCGTACATGCGTACTCGACGGTCTGGCGCGGGGCCAGGTCGATGCCGCGGTCGGTCTCGTAGCTGGTGGCCCCGAGTCGCGTGCCGCGGAGAGCTCGCTCACTCATGAATCGTGCCTCCCGGGCTTATGGCCCACAGGACTGGATGTCGCTGTCTTCGTCGGTTGGTGCAACGTGCGGCAACCGTCGAAGATTCCCGTTCGGGAGATACGTCTTCCGTCGTGCCGCCCCTGTTTGTACCCACGCCTGCCCGAATTGTCACATCCATGCGTGAATATCACCCTCAGTTGCCGACATTTTGCGTGCGGTCACGGTGCCGGCGTGGATTTCCCGGCGTACACTACCGGCCGCCTCCGACCGGGACCGGCCCGGGCTGCCCGGGCCAGGCGCCGCGTTCGATCAGTACCTCGCGCAGGACGTCGACCCGGTCCGCCATGATCCCGTCCACGCCGAGGTCCAGCAGCGCGTGCATCTCCTCGGCCCGGTCGACGGTCCAGACATGGACCTGGAGGCCCAGGCCGTGGGCCGCGCTCAGGAACGGCCGGTCGACCACCGGCACCCCGGAGGCGGGCCAGCGCACCGGGACCTGGACGCAGACCGTCTGCCTGCGGGCGGCGGCCCCGAGCAGCCGGTCCACCGGGACCGGGCCGGTGAGCGAGCGCAGCCGCAGGCCCAGCACCCCGCGCGGGGACAGCGCGACGGCCAGCCGGGGTCCGGCGGCGGCGCGGACCGCGGCCAGCCGTCCGTCCGAGAAGGAGCCGACGCAGACCCGGTCCCAGGCGGCGGTCCTGCGGATGGTGTCGGCCAGCGGCCGGACCGCGCCGGCCGCCTTGACGTCGATGCTGAAGCGGGCCTCCGGGAAGGCGGCGAGCAGCTCGTCCAGGCGCGGGATCGGCTCGCGGCCGGCGATGCGGGCCGCCGCGACGGTGCGCCAGGGCAGCGAGGCGATGGCGCCGGCGCTGTCGGTGACGCGTTCCAGGCGGCTGTCGTGGAAGGCGACCAGGACGCCGTCGGCGGTGGCGTGGACGTCCGTCTCCAGATAGCGGTAGCCGAGGCGGACCGCTCGGGCGAAGGCCGCCATGGAGTTCTCCGGGCCGCCCAGGGCGCCGCCGCGATGGGCGAACGCCAGGGGTCCCGGATGGTCCAGGAAGGGGTGGCGCGGCAGGCGTCGGCTGGTCACAGGGTGCTCCAACGGTCCGGTGCGAAGCTGCCCCAGTATGTCGCCGGGAGCACTGTGAGGGAGGTCACTGATGGATCCTCAGTCGATGTTCATGCTCTTCATGGCTGGTTGTCAGTCCCTGCTGCGAGACTCTGTGCCATGTCGGTGAGCAGGTTTCCCCAGGAGCTCCTCCGTGCCCAACGTCAGGTCTGGGCCTGTGAGGAGGCCTCACGCGCCTTCGTGCTGGCGGGCCCGGACAGCCCGGTGGCGCAGTGGCCGCTGCCCCGGCAGGAGGAGTACCGCCGGCTGCGCGCGGCGCACGATCAGGCGCTGCGCGCCGTCCGCGAGCATCCGCTGATGGCCGATGCGATCGAGGACCACCACTGGGCGGCGACGATACAGGCCCTGTCGGCGGCGGCGCGGGCCGACGAGCGGATGGCGGCGGCGTGACCGAACGGACCCCGGCGGGTCGGCCGGGGTCCGAGCGGTGTGTTCTGGACGGTGTGTGAGCGCTGGGTGAGTGGGGGTCAGAGCAGCGGCAGGGCCCTGGTGATGGGCTGAGTGATGGGCTGGGTGATCTCGCCGGTGCGCTCCTCGGGGGTCTCCGGGGCGGGTGCGGGACGGTCCTGGTCCAGGGCGGCCGGTACCGGGGGCGGCATCTTGGTGAGGATCGGCGCAGCCGGGGCCTCGGTGCGGCTGTCGGCGTGCGGAAGCAGCGCGATCACGGCGTCGCGCTGGTCCGGCGGGGTCTCCTCGTCCAGTGGGTCCGGCGCCGCCGGGACCTGGATCCGCACCGGCGGGTTGGTGCCGAGCCTGGCGTAGCCGCGTCCGGCCGGGGTGTGGCTGGAGGGGGTGATGTCCAGCGGTACGCCGAGGGCCTCTGGAGCGAGGTCGGGGTCCAGCGCGCCCAGGACCACCCGGGCGCGGGTGGCCGACCGTACCGTCGGCTTGATCCGGTCCAGCGCGTCCAGGTGGTCCGCGACCACGACGGTGACATGTGCGGTGCGGCCGTGCCGCAGCGGGAACTCCAGCAGGTCCTGCGGGTCGGGGCGGTCCTCGGCCTGGGCCAGCTCGCTCAGCTCGGCCGGGTGGTCCAGCAGCAGCCACAGCGGACGGACGGTGTCGGCGGGCGGCGCCTCGCCGGTGCGCTTGGCCAGGTTGTGGGCGTCCAGCCGGCGCTGGGTCTCGTGCATGGCCCACTCCAGTGCGGCCAGCGCGCCGTGCAGGCTGGTCTCCACGGTGTGCACGCCGGGGCGTCCGACCAGGCAGGCGTGCTCGCCGGTGCCGGCGCCGTCGATGACGACGATGTCGCCGTGCGGCAGCACCTGCAGGGCCAGCGAGCGCAGCAGGGTGGAGGTGCCGTGGCCGTGGGTGCCCAGCGCCAGCAGGTGCGGCTCGCTGGAACGGGAGCCGGTCCGCCAGAGCACCGGGGGCTGGTGCGCGGTGCCGGAGCCCTGGCGCACCGGGATCATCCGGTTGGTGCTGGCGGTGTCGGTGAACCCGAGCACGACCTCGCCGTTGGCGGTGACATAGGGCTGGGCGGTGATGTCGGTGGGCAGCGGGGTCAGCGCGGCTACCTGGAGGTGGTTGGTCTCCTCGTCCCAGGTGAAGCGGTACTCGCGGCTGCGGCCGGCCTTGCTGTGGACCACGTGCTCGATCCGGGCCCGGGCGTGCGGCTCGGTGTCGGTGAAGTAGGCGGGGTAGCGCAGGTCCAGGGCGGCCAGCCGGCCCTCGCCATCGAACTCCCAGGAGTTGAAGGCGTCCTTGAAGTCGCCGCCGTGGCTGTACAGCGGGTTGGGGTCGGACTCGTGCACCAGGTAGGGGGTGAGCGCGGTGTAGATGGCGCCCAGCTTCAGCTGGCTGGTGTCCGGCGCGGGCTCGGGGGCCGGGGAACGGTCGCGGCCCGACCAGGCCGCGCTTCCCATCAGGGTCAGCAGGGCGAGGAACGGGCCGTAGGGAAGCAGGGCCACGGCGGCCAGCACGGCGATGCCGAGCAGCACGGCCGGACCGCGGCGGTCCTTGGGCAGATTGCCCCACCAGTTCCTGGTCCAGCGGCCGTGCGAGCGCAGGCCGCGGCCGATGGTGATCAGCGGACCGAACATGTCGGCGGCGTGGTCGCCGGCGGTGCGTGCGAACTCGCGCCCCCGGGTGAGGTGTTCGTTCAGGGTCATCGGTGTCTCTCCGGCAAGGGGCAGGCAGGGGCGCGCTTCGGCGGTGGGGACGACGGGGATGAGGGGGTGGGGGAGCGGGGAGCGGGGGAGCGGTCAGAACTTGATGCCGCCGAGCAGGCTGGCCAGGCTGGCGCCGCCGGCCTTGATGCTCGGGGCGATGGCGGTCCCTGCCAGGTAGAAGCCGAACAGCGCACAGACCACTGCATGCGAGATCTTCATGCCGTCCTTGCGGAAGAACAGGAAGGCGATGATGCCGAGCAGGACTACTCCGGAGATGGAGAGGATCACGGTGGGCTCCTCGTAGTGCGGGGACGGGGTGTCGGGGTGTCTGGACGACGCCGTGGGATGGCGGGGTTTCAGTCAGAATCCGATCACATTGAGCACCCTTATGGTGACAAAAAGTAATAGATGATGGATAGGCGCAAATGGGTGGATTCTCTCTGAGGCCGCAACCAAACGGCCGCCTGAGCTGCGCATTGCCGCTCCGGAGCTGATGCTGTCCGTCGCTCCGGCCCGGTTATGTGCGGCGCGCTGGATGTTCGCCCGTTCGGGTGGCGACACCCCCGGATCTGCTCGCATGGTGGGACGGCGGGAAAGGCGTGCGAATCGTCCGGACCCGGCAGAATGGCGTCGTCGCTCGCACTGTCGTGCGCGCCTGGAACGACGACCGAGGAGTACCGGTATGAACGAGCCTGTGGACGGTGGCGCGGTGGACGGCGGCGCGGTGGATCCCGAGCTGGTCGAGCTGGCCGCGAGGGTCTTCGATGCGGCCAGAGCGGGCGACGCCCCCGCGCTGGCGGCCTATGTGGACGCCGGCGCGCCCGCGGACCTCTGCAACGACCGGGGCGACACCCTGGTGATGCTCGCCGCCTACCACGGCCATGCCGAGGCGGTGCGGACCCTGCTGGAGCGGGGCGCGGACGCCAACCGCGCCAACGACCGCGGGCAGACCCCGCTGGCCGGCGCCGTGTTCAAGGGCGAGGACGCGGTGATAGAGGCGCTGCTGGCCGGTGGCGCCGACCCGCACGCGGGCCAGCCCTCGGCGGCGGCCACCGCGGAGATGTTCGGACGGACGGCGCTGGTGGAGCGGTTCACAGCGCTCTGAGCGGCCCGGTTACCATCCTTGGATGGACATTCGACTCGTGGGCTATGCCCACCCCGACGCGCAGCGCCTGATAGCCGAGGTCCAGCAGGAGTACGTGCGCCGCTACGGCGACGTCGACGTGACCCCGGTCGACCCCGCCGAGTTCGACCCGCCGCAGGGCCTGTTCGCGGTGGTGTACGACGTTGACGGGCGCGCGGTGGGTACGGGGGCCTGGCGCGCCCGCGAGGCGGAGGCGGACGAACCAGGTCTCGCCGACGGCGATGCCGAGCTGAAGCGGATGTACACGGTGCCGTCCGCCCGGGGGCGCGGTCTGGCCCGGGCCATGCTGCGGTTCCTGGAGCAGGAGGCCCGGCGGGCCGGGCGGCGGCGGCTGGTCCTGGAGACCGGCACCGAGCAGCCCGAGGCGCTGGCGCTCTACGCCTCGGAGGGCTACCTGCCCACGGAGAAGTTCGGCGTCTACCGCGAGCATCCGATGAGCGTCTGCCTGGCCAAGGCGATCACCGTGCCGGCGCTGCCGACTGCCCGTCAGTCCGTCGGGTCCCCGGGTCGGTAGTCCGTCGGGTCGTTAGCCCGTCAGGAGGTACGGCGGCGCGCGCGGACGGCCGGGTCCCAGCAGACTGGGGAGAAATCCCCCGTCGCCGGAAGGGCCGCCCCATGCACCTCATCGACCGCAAGGACTTCGGACTGCTGGTACTGCGCCTGGGCACTGGCGGAGTGCTCTTCGCCCATGGCGCGCAGAAGCTCCTCGGCTGGTTCGGCGGCGGCGGGATCGAGGGCACCACCCAGGCCATGGAGCACATGGGCTTCAGGCCCGGACGGCCCAGCGCGATCGCGGCCGGTCTCGGTGAGGCCGGTGGCGGCGCGCTGCTCGCGCTGGGACTGGCCACCCCGGCGGCGGGGGCGGCCGCGGCCGGGGCGATGGCGGGAGCGGTGGCCGTGCACGCGCCCTCGGGCTTCTTCGCCCACGGCGGCGGCTACGAGTACCCGGCCTTCCTCGGCTTCGCGGCCGCCGGTCTCGGGCTCGCCGGTCCCGGGCGCTACTCGCTGGACCACCTCACCTGCCACCGGCTGGACAAGTCGGTGACCGTGCTGCTGGCCTTCGCGATGAGCGCGACCGCGGCCGCCGCTGTGGTCAGCCGCCGTACGGCTGCCGTCGCTGCGGACGCGGCCGCCCCGGCGTCGGCGGAGTCGGGACAGGATGAGCCGACCGAGCCGGAGGGTCCCACCGGTGTGGCATGATCGTCCGCGGCTGGGGAGCTGATGCTGAGGGACAGGTGTGTCCATGGGGCGGTTCGGCGATTCGCCGATGTGGTTCGAGCGGCCGGCGCGGCGCTGGGTCGAGGGCTTCCCGGTGGGGAACGGACGGCTCGGCGCCATGGTGTGGGGGGAGCCGGGCGAGTGCCGCTGGTCCGTCAACGAGGAGACCTTCTGGTCCGGGCCCCGACGGGCGGAGCCGCCGCAGGTGCCCGCCGGACTGCTCGGGACGGTCCGCGAGACCTTGCGGGCCGGGCGCTTCACCGAGGCCGGACGTCTGCTTCAGTCCGCACAGGGGCGGTCGGCCGAGGCGTTCCAGCCGGTCGGCGACCTGGTCCTGAAGTTGATGGACGATCAGGGGGAGTATCACGGCCGCGAACTGACGCTGCGTGAGGGGGTGGCCCGGTCGGGCTGGGGCCGGGGCCGGCAGGAGGTGCTGGCGAGCGCCGGCACCGGGCTGCTGCTGGTCCGGCTGGAGAGCGACGACCCCCGGGGTCTGGACGGCGAACTCGGCTGGGAGAGCCCGCAACTGCGGCAGGCGGTCAGGAGCTGGGGCGCCGACGGGCTCGCGCTGCTGCTCACCGCGCCGTCCCGGATCGGCCAGGACGCGGACTGGCAGCCGGTGATCGAGCACGAGGACCACGCGCTGCGCGCGGCCGCACTGGCCCGGGTGCGGGTCGAGGGCGGCGGCGCCGTCGAACCGCTGGGGCAGCGGCTGCTGCTGCGCGGAGTCCGGGCGCTGACCCTGTTCATCGACGCGCGCACCGGCTTCGAGGGCTGGGACCGGGAACCGGTCCGCGACCAGGAGCAGTGCCTGGAGTCGGCCGCGGCGGCGATCGAGGCCGCGTACGCACGCTCCTGGACCGAGCTGCGCGCCGAGCACTGCGCCGAGCACGCGGAGCGGATGGACCGGGTACGGCTGCGGCTGCACGCCCCCGGGAGCAGCGAGCTCCCGCTCGACGCGCGGCTGCACGCCCGGGCGTCCGGGGCGGCGGACGAGCAGCTCGCGCCGCTGCTGTTCGACTTCGGCCGCTATCTGCTGCTCGCCTCCTCCCGCCCCGGACCGCTGGCGCAGCCCGCGCATCTGCAGGGGTTGTGGAACGACCAGGTCACCCCGCCCTGGAACTGCGACTACACGGTCAACATCAACACCCAGATGAACTACTGGGCCGCCGAGACCACCGCCCTGCCCGAGTGTCATGAGCCGCTGCTGCGCCTGGTCGCGGACCTCGCCGACGCCGGTCGCGGGGTCGCGGTCGGCCTCTACGGCGCGGACGGCTGGGCCTGCCACCACAACACCGACCTCTGGCGCGGCAGTTGGCCGGTCGGCGAGGGCCACGGCGATCCGATGTGGTCGCAGTGGCCGATGGGCGGGCTCTGGCTGGCACTGCACTTGGCCGAGCGCTGGGAGTTCGGCCGCGACGAGGAGTTCCTGCGCGGGACGGCCTGGCCGGTGGCGGCGGGGGCGGCCCGCTTCGCCCTGGACCTGCTGACCGAGGACGAGGAGGGCTTCCTGGTCACCGGCCCGGCCACGTCCCCGGAGAACCGGTTCGCCACCCCGGACGGGCCGGCCTCGGTCGACCTGTCCACGACCATGGACGGAACGCTGCTGCGCGAACTCTTCGGGTTTCTGCTGGATTCGGCGGAGGCGGCCGGGAAGAGCGCCGACTCCCGGTTGCTGGAGCGGATCCGGGCCACGCTGCCGCGGCTGCGCCCGCTGCGCACCGACTCGCGGGGCCGGCTGCTGGAGTGGCATGTGGAGCGGGAGGAGACCGAGCCGCAGCACCGTCATCTCTCACATCTGCTCGGGGTGTACCCGGGGCGCAGCCTCACCGACCACGGCCTGCGCGAGGCGGCCCGCCGCAGCCTGGAGGCACGCGGCGACGAGGGCACCGGCTGGTCGACCGCCTGGAAGATCGGCCTGTGGGCCAGGCTCGGTGACGGTGCGTCAGCCCACCGGCTGCTCGGGGTGATGCTGCGACCCGTCGGCGCGGACGGTGGCGACGCCGGCGGGGTGTACGAGTCGCTGCTCTGCGCGCATCCGCCGTTCCAGATCGACGGCAACCTCGGTGCGGTCGCGGGCATCGCCGAGATGCTGCTGCAGTCCCACGACGGCGCGGTGGATCTGCTGCCGGCGCTGCCGCCGGCCTGGCCCTCCGGCGAGGTGGGCGGACTGCGCGCCCGGGGCGGGGTCACCGTGGAACGGCTCAGCTGGAGCGACGGCGTACCGGTCGCGGTGCGGCTGGTCGCGGACCGGGCGACGGCGCTGCGGCTGCGCTGGCGCGACGCCGAAGGGGTGCCGCGGGAGCGGAGGCTGACGGTGGATCAGATGGGCTGCGAACCAGGTCTGTGAACGTCGGCACACGGCACCCTGCGGCCCGCTGACGAGAAACTTCCCGGCAACCGCCAACCCGCCGACCGGGCCACCCCATCCATAGGGATAGAAGCAGGAACGACGGCGACGGGGGACAGAGCGGTGCACAGTGACGATCCGGAGCTTCGTGAGTTCCTCAGTCACCGGCGCGGTGCGCTGCTGCGCTCCGCCTACCTCATGTGCGGCGACGCCCATGCGGCTGAGGACCTGGTCCAGAGCACGCTGATCAAGGTGGTGCTGGCCAGTCGGGGACGTCGCCGTATCGATCACCTCGACGCCTATGCGCGCCGCACCTTGGTCAACACCTTCATCGCTTCGCGAAAACGGCTGTGGAACCGGGAACGCCCGCATGGGGAACTTCCGGACGCCCCGGACCTGGTCGCTGACGCCGACTTGGGGATGGCGGTGCGGGTGGCATTGCAACGCCTGGCCCCGCGTCAGCGGGCGGTGCTGGTCCTGCGCTTCTTCGAGGACCAGAGCGTGCAGGCGACCGCGGATCTGCTCGGGGTGAGCGAGGGAACGGTGAAGAGCCAGACCGCGCGCGGGCTGACGGTGCTCCGCGCGGCCCTGGGCGACCTGGTGGGAAGTGTCGTGGACGAGGATCTGGCCGACATGCGCGGAGTCATCCGATGACGGACTACACAGTGAGGGAACTGATGGACAAGGCATTGGAAGGGCTGCTCCTGCCCGGCGAGGACATCACCGAGAGCGTGCTGGCGCAGGTGTCGCGCCGGCAGCGCCGCCGCCGGTCCGTGGCGGTGGCGGCATCGGCCGCGGGACTCGCGACGGTCGCGGGCCTCGCCGTGCTCCTCCCTCAGGTGGCGAACGGCGCTACCGACCGGAAACCGGGCCCGGCGACGCTGACCGCGCCCCCGGCGGCTTCGACGCACGCGACGCGGCCCGCCGTCGATCCCGCATCCGTGGTCGCCGGCCTGCTTCCGGCCGGAAGCGGCAGAACCGTCAAGATCAAGGACGAAGCTCCCACACCCCCACCGCCGGGTATGACCATCAAGGTCTGGCCGAAGTCCCGGTTGGCCGGCACCTACCTGATCGTCAGGAACGGTCGGACCGCCGCCGTGGTCATCCAGTCCTACGATCCCAAGGCCAGGCCGGTACAGGCCTACATGGGCGGGGACATCAGCGCGGTGTGCAATGAGACTCCCCCAGCGTGGAACTGCAAGGAGACCAACCTCCCCGGTGGTGTCCAGGTGATCGAGACGACCGAACCCGCAGGAGCGTGGGCCCGGGCCGCAGGGGTCGTCAACACCGTCTCGGTGTCCTACCCGGACGGCCGGTTCATCTCCGTCGACGCCATGGCCGGAACCGGTGGCCTGCGGAGCACCAGCTTCGGGCCCGGCTGGGCGACCCCGCCGCTGGACCGGGCGCAACTGCTCGCCTTCACCGAGAATCCGGTCTGGTTCCGCTGACCCCGGACGTGCGTCGCTCCGCACGGGGCCCGGCTCTCGTCAGAGCCGGGCCCCGTGCGTTCACTGCTGCTGTCGCGTCAGGAGGCCGACGCCGAGTAGTTGGTGACGGCGAAGCTCTGCGCGGTGTTGCCGGTCCCGCTGATCTCGAAGCCGAACTGGACCGTGGACAGCGTGGGGTTGCTGACGTAGCCCTTGCTGTTCTGCATCCACTTCAGGATGTCGAGGATGTTCACCGTCCCCGAGGTCACGTTCGAGCTGAGCACGAACGAGTACACCGGGTTGGAGCCGTTGTTGCCGGAGTAGACCGTCCAGGTCTTCCCGTCCAGGGTGAGGGTGCCGACGGAGGAGCCCAGCGGTCCCACGTTGCCGCTCCTGTCCATCCACAGCATCACCTCGACCGAGCTGCCGTTCAGCCAGATGTCGTACGCCGACTCCCAGTTGCCGGTGCTCGGCAGGGTGGTGGCGAACGTGCTGGTGGCGCTGGACAGCGAGTTCAGCGCGGTGCCGAAGCTGCGGCTGACGTTGGCGTAGGCCTTGACCCCGGAGGTGGAGGGCTGGGTGGAGCTGACGCCCCAGTTGGCGTAGGAGTTGGCCCACAGGGTCTGCGAGCCGTAGCCGCTGCCCCACTCGTCGTTGTAGATGGTGTAGCTGCCGCTGGTGTAGGAGGCCCAGCGGTCGGAGGAGGTGTACGTCGCCGCGCTGGCGTCGGTGGCCGTCAGCATCAGCGCCGAGGCCGCCGCGACCAGCGACAGGCCCGCGCGGGTGGCGCGGCTCGTCCGGCTCGTACGGGTGGTGGTGCGGGTGGGGATGCGCATGAATTCTCCCTCGAATTCGGTCACGCATGGGTGGGTGGAAAGGGGCCGCCCGCCCACCCTCAGAGGCGGGCGGCCCGCCGGGACCGGGGGGAGGCACCTCCCACGGTTCCGGAACCAGGGGTCACCCGGTGAGGGTGAAGGCCGCCAGGCGCTGCTCGCCGGTCAGCACCAGGTGCAGGTCGTGCACGCCGTCGAGCCGCTGGGCGAGCGGCGCCTCGACGGTGGTCCACGCGTAGCGGCCGCCGGTGGCCGGGACGGCGACGGCGGCCAGCCGGAGGCCGGAACCGGGGGCCCCGGCCCACAGTTCGAGCAGGGCCTCGCCGGGGGCGGTGCGGGACACCTCGGCCCGCAGCCCGGTCGCGCCGTCCAGCGCGGTGCGGTGGAACACCAGTGAGCCGGTGTCGCCCGGCGCGGGGGTGAGCGCGTCGCCGTCGGTGCGGTCGGCGTCGACCAGGGTCATGTCCGTGTAGTCGTCGAAATCGGCGGCCAGGATGCGCCGGTTGACGGCGGTGCGGGGTTCGGGGGCCGGGCCGGTGACGCTGAGCTGTGCGGTCAGCGCGATGGCCTCGGAGCTGTGGCCGACCAGCAGCTCGTAGTCGCCGGGGTCGGTGGTGAAGCCGCCGGTGACCACGTCCCAGTGGGCCAGGGCCGAGGCGGGCAGGGTGAAGCGCAGCTCGCGGCTCTCGCCGGCCGCGAGCCGGGCCTTGGCGAAGTCGACCAGCTTGAGCCGGGGGGCCTGGTAGCGGGCGCCGAGGGCGCGGGCGTAGAGCTGCACGGTCTCGGTGCCCTCGCGCTCCCCGGTGTTGACCAGGATGACGCCGACCTCCACCGAGCCGTCCTGGTCCGTGGCCGGGGCGGAGAGCCGCAGGTCGGAGTAGGAGAAGCCGGTGTAGGACAGGCCGTGGCCGAAGGGGTACAGCGGGGCGGGGCGGTGGTACTGGTAGGTCCAGCCGGCCTTGATGATGTCGTAGTCCAGCCGTCCGGGCAGTTCGTCCTCGGCCCGGTACCAGGTCTGCTGCAGCCGTCCGGTCGGCTCGGCGGCGCCCAGCAGTACGGCGGCGACGGCATTGCCGGTCTCCTGGCCGCCGTGCGAGGTCCACACCACCGCCGGGAGCTGCTCCTCGGCCCAGTCCACGGCGTAGGGGTAGCTGCTCATCAGCAGCAGCGCGGTCTGCGGCCGGGCGGCGGCGACGGCGCGCAGCAGCGCGTCCTGGGCCGGGGCCAGGGTGATGCCCTCGCGGTCCTGGGTCTCCCGGCCGTTGATGTGCGGGTCGTTGCCGAGGACGACGACGGCGGTGTCGGCGGCGGCAGCGGCGGCGACGGCCTCGGCGGTGCCGTCGCGGACGGTGCTGCGCTGCCAGCGCTCGGCCTGCTCGGGGCTCTCTGCGGTCAGCACCACCCGACCGGTGGCCGGGTCGATGACCGCGTAGCGGCCGCTGTAGGTGTTGCGCAGCAGTTCGGTGCCGTCCGGCTGGAGCTCCAGCCGGAAGGTCTCGTGCACGTCCCAGCCGTTGGGCTGGAGCTGGTCGGCGGCGAGCGAGTGGTCCTCGTCCTTGAGGCTGACATAGCGTCCGGTGCGGACATTACGCAGCGTCAGAACACCGCTGCCCCAGTCGAAGAGGTCGAACCCGGCCTCGTCGCTCCGCTCCTGCGACTCGGGGTCGGCGGCCTGCAGCGGTCCCGAGGGGTCGAACAGCGGGACGGTGAGCAGGGCGCCGGTGCCGGCGGCGCGCAACGCGATCCGGTCCACGCCCTCCACCAGCACCACCTCGCCACCCTGCGCGGCCACCGCGGCGCTCAGCCCGGTGGCGACGGTGACCCGGTAGGGCATGGTGCCGCTGTACCAGTCCTCGAACAGGGTGTCGGCGAGCGGGCCGATGACGGCGATCCTGCGGGCGCTGTCGCCGGTCAGCGGGAGCAGCGGGCGCTCCCCGGGGCCGTCGTTCTTGAGCAGCACGATCGACTCGGTGGCGGCGCGCAGGGCCAGAGCGCGGTGCTCGGGGGCGTGCACGACGTCCCAGCCGATGCCGGCGTAGGGGTCCAGGTGCGGGTCGAACTCGCCCAGCCGGAAGCGTATCGACAGCTGCCGCCGGACCGCGGCGTCGACGTCGTCCTCGCTGATCAGGCCGCGGTTCAGGGCCTCCTTCAGCCGCCCGAAGGTGGTGGCGGTGTCCTCGCCGTGGTCGGTGAAGCTGTCGATGCCGGCCTTGAGCGCGGCGGCGTGCGACTCGGCGTGGTCGTCGAAGTAGTGCTCGGGGTCGACCAGGTTGGACGGGGCCTCGGCGTCGCTGACGACGAACAGCTCCTGGCCGGTCGGCTCGGCCCAGCGCCGCAGCTCCGCCTCGATCAGCGGACTGACGTGGCAGGGGCGGCCGTTGACCAGGTTGTAGGAGACCATCACCCCGGTGGCGGAGCCACCGGCGATGGCGGGACGGAAGGCGGCGAGGTCGTACTCGTGCAGCACCCGTGGTCGCAGCGCGGAGGAGGTGGTGCAGCGGTCGTCCTCGTTGTTGTAGCCGAGGAAGTGCTTGAGGATCGGGGCGGTGCGCAGATAGGTCGGGTCGTCGCCGGCCATGCCGCGGCAGAAGGCGTCGCCCAGCCGGGCGGAGTGCACCGGGTCCTCGGAGTAGCCCTCCTCGTTGCGGCCCCAGCGCGGATCGCGCAGCAGGTTCACCACCGGCGCCCAGGCCTGGAGGCTGTTGCGGCCGGTGCCGACGACGGGCGGGCGGTGGTAGTGGAAGGCCCGCTGCTCGATCGAGGTGGCGGTGGCCACCGCGTGCACCAGTTCCTCGTCCCAGGTCGCGCCCAGGCCGACGGCCTGCGGAAAGGTGGTGGCCGGGCCGAGCCAGGCGACTCCGTGCAGGGTCTCGGTGCCGGTGCGGAAGGAGGGCAGGCCGAGACGCGGCACCTCGGGGGAGTACTGGTGCAGCATCGCGACGCGCTCGTCCAGGGTGAGCCGTGCCAGCAGGTCCTCGACCCGTTCGCGGACCGGTAGCGCGGGGTCGCGGAAGGGGAGCTGGTCGGCTGCTGCGGCGGTGGGCTGCGACTCGGTGGGCAGGGACGTGGAACTCACGTGGTGAACCCCTTGGGAGGTGTCAGAGAGAGGGGCGGCGCGGCCGCAGTGGTGAAGCGTTTCGAAAGTGGCACGAGGTCGGGCGTGTGTCAACCGTGTTGCCCGGACTGCCGTCGGCCGGCGCCGACAGCGAACACACAGCTTGCCGACCCGGCCAGTAGCACCGGCTTGACCTGCAGGGATGGTGAGTTGACGAAACATCCGCAGGCGGCAGAGGTCGCCGGAAATAGGTTTGTTCAGCCCCTTGTCGAATCGGTAACGCGTCGTTAGTCTCACCGCAACGTCGAAGCGCTTCAACACCTGGCTTCGCAGACTCTTGAACGTCAGACATCGGACCTCAAAGGCGAAGGGCCGCCCCACCATGAGCTTCCAGATGAACCGCAGATCCCTGCTCAGCTCCGCCGCCGCTGTGGCCGGTGCGGCGGCAGCCGCCCCCCTGCTCAGCGCCTGCGGCGGCAGCAGCGCCAGCAGCAAGGGCGGGACGAGTACCAAGACGGGCCTGCAGGCCGCACTGCCGAACTATGTCGCGAGCAGCACGCTCAAAGCGGACATACCCTCGGTCAGCGGGGCGGCCGGGTCGATGACCGACCCCGGCTTCCTCAGCTACCCGGCCACCCAGGTCAAGACAGTCTCCGGGGTCCCGGGCAAGGGCGGCAGCTACACCGCGGTCACGCCGCTGTGGGGCACGGTGCCGGACCCGGGGAACTCCTTCTACCAGGCGATGAACAAGGCCCTGGGCGTCAACCTCACGATGAAGCCCGCCGACGGCGTCAACTACGCCACCATCATCCCGACCATGACGGCGGCCAAGAAGCTCCCCGACTGGATCCAACTGCCGACCTGGTGGAACCCCAACTTCAACGTCGGCGAGCTGGTCGGCACCCAGTTGGCCGACCTGACGCCGTACCTGTCCGGCGACAACATCAAGCAGTACCCCAACCTCGCCGCCATCCCCACCGGGGCCTGGACCGACGGGGCCTGGGAGGACAAGATCTACGGCATCCCCTCCTTCTCCAGCGGCTTCGCGCTGGCCGGTACCACCTACTTCCGCCAGGACATCCTCGGCGCCAAGGGCATCACCGCGGACCAGGTGACCTCCGCCGCCGACCTCTTCAGCCTCGGCAAGGAGCTCACCAACGCCAAGGGCGGGGTCTGGGCCTTCGACGACGTCTGGACCTACCTGTTCCCCTACTTCGGGGTGCCGAACAAGTTCACCGTCACCGGCGGCAAGCTGGTCCACAAGTACGAGACCCAGGAGATCCTCGAGGCACTGGACTGGCACTACAAGCTCGCCAAGTCCGGCTACATGCACCCCGACGCGCTGGCCGGCAACAACAACGACGGCAAGACCCGCTTCTACGCCGGCAAGGTCCTGATCTCCGGTGACGGTATGGGCGCGTGGAACCTCGGTGACGCCCAGGCCGGGATCGCGGCCGACAAGAACTACCGCCGAGGCGCTTTCGGCGTCTTCGCCGCCGACGGCAAGTCCACCCCCGGCGTGTTCCTGGGCACCAACACCGCCGAGGTGAGCTACTTCAACGCCAACCTGAAGAAGGACCAGATAGAGGAACTGCTCGCGGTCGCCGACTACCTGGCCGCCCCCTTCGGCTCAGCCGAGTACACCATGGTCAACTACGGTGTCGAGGGCACCCACTACACCATGGTGAACGGCGTTCCCACCGCAACCGACGCGGGCAAGAAGTACGTCCAGCAGCAGACCTACCCGTTCCTGGCCACCTGCCCCAACGTGATCAGCAACCCGGGCGCCGACCAGGTCACCAAGGACTACGCCGCCTGGCAGGCCGCCGCCTCCCAGCATGTGTACAAGCCGGTGTTCCTCAACATGAACATCACCGTGCCGACCCGCTTCGCCACCGCGGACGCCGCCCAGGCCGTCGAGGACACCATCAAGGACTGCTACCACGGCATCAAGAAGGTGTCCGACGTGCAGGCCGCGATCTCCTCCTGGAAGTCCAGCGGTGGTACCCAGCTGGTGCAGTGGTACTCGGACAACGTCATGGCGAAGTACGGAACCGGGCAGTAGTCGGCAGACCCGGCGGAGAGAGGAAGAGCCAGTGGCAGCAACACTCGCCACCAAGCCCGACGCCACCAAACAGCGCAGGGGCCGGCGGAAGACAGTGGAGGACGGCACCCGGCCGGTGTCCGCCAAGCTGAGTTGGCGGATCAGGTGGCGCCGGGACAGGTCCCTGATCCTGATGACCCTCCCGGCTGTCGTGCTGCTGCTGGTCTTCAACTACGCACCGCTGTTCGGCCTGGTCACGGCCTTCCAGTACTACGATCCGCTGGTCGGGGTCTGGCACAGCAGCTGGGCCGGCCTGGACCAGTTCCGGATGCTGTTCCAGGACCCGCTGTTCTGGGGGGCGCTGCGCAACACGCTGTTCCTCAGCCTGGTCCAGCTGGTGCTGTTCTTCCCCATCCCGGTGGTGCTGGCGCTGCTGCTCAACACCGTGATGAACGAGCGGCTGCGCAACTTCGTGCAGTCGGTGGTCTACCTGCCGCACTTCTTCTCCTGGGTGCTGACCATCACCATCTTCCAGCAGATGATCGGCGGCGCGGGCATCCTCAACCATTTCCTGCGCCAGCACTCCATCGGGACCTGGGACTTCATGACCAACCCGCACACCTTCGCGCTGCTGATCACCTCCCAGGCGGTGTGGAAGGAGGCCGGCTGGGGGATCATCGTCTTCCTGGCGGCGCTGGCCGCCATCGACACCAACCTCTACGAGGCCTCGGCGGTCGACGGGGCCGGACGCTGGCGCCGGATGTGGCACATCACCCTGCCGGGGCTGCGCGGAGTGATCGTGCTGATGCTGGTGCTGCGCCTGGGCAACGCGCTCACCGTCGGCTTCGAGCAGTTCCTGATCCAGCGCTACGCCGTCGGCCACAGTGCGGCGGACGTGCTGGACACCTTCTCCTTCTACTACGGCATCGCCACCAACAACTACAGCTACGGCGCGGCGGCTGGGCTCTTCAAGAGCGTCATCTCGCTGCTGCTGATCCTGGGGGCGAACAGGCTGGCGCACGCCTTCGGCGAGGACGGGTTGTACCGCAAATGAGCATGGCGACGACACTGCGGCTGCGCCGCAACCCCGCTTCGAAGGCCCCGGCCCGTGCGCCCTGGGAGGAATCGCCCACCGCCGTCGGCCAGGCCGGCAAGGGCGTGGTCCTCTTCGTGGTGATCGCGGCGGTCCTGGTGCCGCTCTGGGTGGTGGTGCTGACCAGCCTCTCCACCACCGGTGCCATCGGCCGGGCCGGCGGCCTGGTGATCTGGCCGGACGGACTCACCCTGGACGCCTACCGGCAGATGCTGACCAACAGTCAGGTCACCCGGGCCCTGGTGGTGAGCCTGCTGGTCACCGTCATCGGCACCCTGGTCTCGATGGTGGTCTCGGTGCTCTGCGCCTACGGGCTGTCGCGGTCCCGGTCGATGGGGCACCGGATCATCCTGATGGTGCTGATCCTGACCATGTTCGTCAGCGGCGGCCTGATCCCCACCTACCTGGTGGTCACCGGCCTCGGCGGCTACGGCCAGTACTGGGCGCTGATCCTGCCGAGCGCCGTGTCGGTCTTCAACATCCTGGTGCTGCGTTCCTTCTACGCCAGCACCTCGGCGGAGCTCATCGACGCGGCCAAGATGGACGGCGCGGGCGACTGGCGCACCCTGTGGTCCGTGGTGCTGCCCACCTCCAAGGCCGTCACCGCCGTGATCACCCTGTTCTACGCGGTCGGCTACTGGAACTCGTTCTTCAATGTGATGCTCTACATGCCGGTGGACAGCGCGAAGTGGCCGCTGCAGTACGTGCTGCTGGAGTACGTGAACCAGGGGATGAACATGCCCGGGTCGGTCAACAACGGCTACGGCACCGGGCACGCCCAGACCGCGCCGCTGTCGCTGCAGATGGCCGTGGTGGTGCTGACCCTGGTGCCGATCCTGATGGTCTACCCCTTCATGCAGAAGCACTTCAGGACCGGGGTGCTCACCGGCGCGGTCAAGGGCTGATACCCGACAACCAGGGCCCCACCCGAAGCCGGACCGGCCCCGCGTACCTCTCCCCAGCCGTACGACGGGGCCGGTCCCACCGCACACCGCTACGCACCTGACAACCAGTCACTACGCTGCAGGAACCACACGCACAGTACGACTCGAGGGAGAGCTCCATCATGGTGACACTCGCCGAAGTGGCCAGGCACGCAGGCGTCTCGTCGAGCACCGTGAGCTATGTCATCAGCGGCAAGCGCACGATCTCCGGGGCCACCCGGAAGCGCGTCGAACAGGCCATCAGCGAGCTCGGCTACCACCCCAACGCCGGGGCCCGGGCCCTGGCGGGGAAGCGCTCGCACATCATCGCGCTGGTGGTGCCGCTGCGCACCGACGTCTACGTCCCCATCATGATGGAGATCGCCATCTCGGTGACCATGGCGGCCCGCCAGTACGGCTACGACGTCCTCCTCATCACCAATGACGAGGGCCCGGAGGGCGTTCGCCGGGTGGCCGCCAGCGGCCTGGCCGACGGCGTGGTGCTGATGGACGTCGAACTGGAGGACCGACGGATCGCGGTGCTCAAGGAACTGGACACCCATGCCGCACTGATCGGGCTGCCGGCCGACGCCACCGGCCTGGCCTGCGTGGACCATGACTTCGCAGCCGCGGGTGCGCTGTGCGCGGACCATCTGGCGGATCTGGGGCACCGCGACGTCGCCTTCATCGGCTACGGCCCCGCCGTCTACCAGCGGCACGCCGGCTACGCCGAGCGGACCCTGGTCGGGTTCCGCGAGCGCGCGGAGGAACGCGGGCTGCGGATGTTGCACCGCCCCTCCGAGGGCACCTACGAGAGCACGGCCGGGGCGTTCTCCCGCATCCTCGCCGACCGGCCCGGCACCACGGGCTTCGTGGTGCAGAACGAAGGGGCGATCGGGCCGCTGCTGAGCCTGCTGCGCACGGCCGGCCGGATCGTCCCCGAGGACGCCTCGGTCGTGGCCCTGTGCCCGGAGCCGCTGGCCGAGCAGTACTCGCCCCGGCTGACCGCGGTCACCGGACCCGCGCAGGAGCTGGGACGGCGCGCCGTGGAGCTGCTGATGCAGCGGATCGATGGCAACGAGTCGGACGAAGTCACCCTGCTGACACCCACTCTGACAGTACGTGAGAGCAGCGGTCCGGCCGGTCATCGGGTCGGCTTCGATGAAAGGACTTGATGGAGTGTCTGACCGGAACGAGGCGGGCGGCACCGTCACCAATCCCGTGATCCCAGGGTTTCACCCGGACCCCAGTGTCTGCCGCGTGGGTGCGGACTACTATCTCGCGTGCTCCAGCTTCGAGTACTTCCCCGGAGTGCCGGTCTTCCACAGCCGCGACCTGGTGCACTGGACCCAGATCGGCAACGTCCTGGACCGGCCGAGCCAGCTGCGGCTCCCCGTCGACACTCCGTCCTCCGGCGGGATCTACGCCCCGACGCTGCGGCACCACGAGGGCCGGTTCTGGCTGATCGTCACCAATGTCAGCGACGGCGGCAATCTGCTGGTCACCGCCACCGATCCAGCCGGACCGTGGTCGGACCCGATCCGGCTCCCCGGAGTCCCCGGCATCGACCCGGACCTCGTCTGGGACGAGGACGGCACCTGCTGGTGCACGGTCGCCGGGATCGCCCAGGTCCGCATCGACCCGTACACCGGGGAGACGTTCGGCCCACCGCGTCAGGTGGCGGCCAGCACACCGGGGGCCAAGGCGCCCGAGGCTCCGCACCTGTACCGGATCGGCGACTACTGGTACCTGCTCATCGCCGAGGGCGGCACCGAACGCGGCCACGGGGTCTCGGTAGCCCGCAGCCGCACACCCACCGGCCCGTTCGAGCGGTGCCCGGCCAACCCGATCCTCACCCATCGCAGTACCGACGAGCCCATCCAGAACACCGGCCACGCCGACCTGGTGCAGGCGCCCGACGGCTCGTGGTGCATGGTGCTGCTGGGCGTGCGACCGGGCGGCGGCACCCCCGGCTGGCATGTGCTCGGCCGGGAGACCTTCCTGGCGCCGGTGGGCTGGGAGAACGGCTGGCCGGTCGTCGGCGAGCTGGCGCCGGTCATGCCCGCGCCCTCGTGGCCGCTCCACCCCGGCCCCGAGCTGCCGCAGCGGGACGACTTCGACCTCAGCGAGCTGCAGCCGTGCTGGATCTCGCTGCGCGACCGGCCCGCGGAACACTGCAGCACCAAGGAGCGGGCCGGCTGGCTGAGCCTGCGTGCCCGCGGCGCCTCCCTGGACGACAACGACGTGGTGTTCGTCGGCCGACGCCAGCAGCACCTGTCGTGCCGCGCGAGCACCCGGATCGATCCGGCCGAGGGACGCGGCGGCCTCGCCGTCCGGCTGGACGAGCAGCACCACTACGAGATCGAGGCGGCCGCCGGTGAGGTGACGGTGTTCGCCCGGATCGGGCCGCTGCGCACGGAGGTCGCGTCCCGGTCGGTACCCGCCGGACCGGTGGACCTGGGCGTCCGGGTCACCGCGAGGCGGACGTTCGACGACCCGCGAACCGGGCCCGACACCGTCTCGCTCGGCGTCGAGGAACCGGACGGCGCCTTCACCGTGCTCGGTGAGCTCGACGGCAAGTACCTGTCGAGCGAGGTGGCCGGCGGCTTCACCGGCCGGGTCATCGGCATGTACGCCGCGGCCGGCACCGTGCACTTCGACTGGTTCGACTACGAGGCCACCTGACCGCTCGTCATTTCCACGCTCCCCTTCTCTTCTTCGCTTCGTCCTCTTCATGCATCGGAGATTCACCTCATGTCGCAGCACTTCCACGACCTCGGCCATGCCCTGGAGTGGCGCGCAAAGGGCGAGACCCTGCGCGTCGAGGCCTGGGGTCCGGACTCCGTACGGGTGCGGGCCACACCCGGCGGCGCGCTGCTGGAGGACCTGCCCGGCGCGCTGCTGGACGCTGCCCCGGCCGGGGCCAAGCCGGTGATCGTGATCTCCGAGCACAGCGCCACCCTGGTCAACGGCGCGGTCACGGTCCGCGTCGACGCCTTCACCGAGGGCAAGATGACGCCGGAACTCGGGGCCACCGCAGGCCAGTTGACCTTCCTGCGGACCGAGGACGGCAGTGAGCTGCTGGCCGAGGAGCCGGCCCACTTCTGGTGGCCCGGCACCCGCCTCTACACCGCCACCGGCAACGGCTACCACCGCATCGAGCAGCGCTTCCGCGCCCACGCCGGGGAGAAGCTGTTCGGCCTGGGTCAGCACACCCACGGGATGCTGGACCAGAAGGGCGCGGTCATCGACCTGGTGCAGCGCAACGCCGAGGTCACCGTCCCGCTGCTGGTCTCCGACCGAGGCTACGGGCTGCTGTGGAACTCGCCCGCCATCGGCCGGGTCGAGCTGGCCGAGACCGGCACCCGCTGGGTCGCCGACAGCGCCCGCCAGATCGACTACTGGGTGACGGTCGGTCAGCCGGCCGAGGTGCTGGCCCACTACGCCGACGCCACCGGGCACACCCCGGTACTGCCCGAGTGGGCGGCCGGCTTCTGGCAGTGCAAGCTGCGTTACCGGACCCAGGAGGAACTGCTGGAGGTGGCCCGCGAGTACAAGCGCCGGGGGCTGCCGCTCGACGTCATCGTCTCGGACTTCTTCCACTGGACCCACCTCGGCGAGTGGAAGTTCGACCCGGCCGAGTGGCCTGACCCGGCCGCCATGGTGCGGGAGTTGGACGAGCTCGGGGTGAAGCTGATGGTCTCGGTCTGGCCGTCGGTCAGCCCGGTCAGCGAGAACTACCACGCCATGCTGGACCAGGGCCTGTTCATCAACACCGAGTACGGTCCGGTCGCCCACGCCGACTGGCCGGACAAGGGCCTCGGCGCCTACTCGGCGCAGGTCGCCTTCTACGACGCCACCAACCCGGCCGGGCGCGCCTTCGTCTGGGACCGGATCAAGCGCAACTACCTCGACCACGGCATCAAGGTCTTCTGGCTGGACGCCTGCGAGCCCGAGCTCAAGCCCAACTTCCAGGGCAATCTGCGCTACCAGGCCGGTCCGGGCCTGGAGGTCGGCAACCTCTACCCGCGCGAGAACGCCCGCATGATCCACGACGGGATGCACGCGGCGGGCGAGACCGAGGTCGTCTCGCTCAACCGCTCCTCCTGGGCCGGCGCCCAGCGCTACGGCGCCGCGCTGTGGTCCGGCGACATCGGCACCGACTTCGCCTCGCTGCGCACCCAGATCAAGGCCGGCCTCAATGTCGCGCTGTCAGGCATCCCCTGGTGGACCACCGACATCGGCGGCTTCCACGGCGGCGACCCGGCCGACCCGGCCTACCGGGAGGTGCTGGTGCGCTGGTTCCAGTACGGCGCCTTCTGCCCGCTGTTCCGCCTGCACGGCTTCCGCGGCGCCGAGCAGAAACTGGAACCGGCCATGACCGGCCTGCCCAACGAGGTCTGGTCGTACGGCGAGGAGGCGTACCCGATCCTCGCCTCCTACCTGCACCTGCGCGAGCGGCTGCGCCCCTACGTCATGGAGCAGATGCGGGCCGCGGCCGAGACCGGGGTCCCGCCGATGCGGCCGCTGTTCCTGGAGTTCCCCGAGGACCGCGCTGCCTGGACGGCGGACGACTCCTTCCTGCTCGGTCCCGACCTGCTGGTCGCTCCGGTCACCGAGGCCGGGGCCCGCTCCCGCCAGGTCTACCTGCCGGCCGGCGCGGAGTGGACCTGCGCCTGGACCGGGGCGGCGTACCGGGGCGGCGAGACGGTCATCGCCGGTGCCCCGCTGGAGCGGATCCCGCTGTTCCTGCGGGACGGCGCGCAGCTGCCGATCGTGGAGGCCTGACGATGCGTCGGATCACCGAGCGGCTTGGGGGCCTTGCCTTCGGGGGCGACTACAACCCGGAGCAGTGGGACGAACAGGTCTGGAAGGAGGACGACCTGTTGATGCGTCAGGCCGGGGTCAACCTGGCCACGGTGGGGGTGTTCTCCTGGGCGCTGCTGGAGCCGCAGCAGGGGCGCTTCGACTTCGCCTGGCTGGACGCCCACCTGGACCGGCTGCACGCCAACGGCGTCGCCGTCGACCTGGCCACCCCGACCGCCTCCCCGCCGCCGTGGTTCACCCTGGCGCACCCGGACGCCATGCCGGTCACCGCCGACGGCACCCGGCTCACCCACGGCAGCCGCGACACCTACTGCCTGGCCGCACCCGGCTACCGGCAGGCGGCGCGGCGGATCGCCGCCGCACTCGCCGAGCGCTACGGCGCGCACCCGGCCGTGGCGATGTGGCACGTCCACAACGAGTACGCCACCGTCTGCTACTGCGAGCATGCCGCCGCCGCCTTCCGGGACTGGCTGCGGGCCCGGTACGGGACCCTGGACGCGCTCAACGCGGCCTGGGGCACCGCGTTCTGGAGCCAGCGCTACGGCGCCTGGGAGCAGGTGCTCCCGCCGCGCGCCACCCAGTGGCACCACAACCCCGGGCACACCCTGGACTACCGACGGTTCTGGTCCGACGAGGCGCTGGCCGCCTACCGGGAGCAGCGAGACGCGATCCGCGACCACAGCGCCCTGCCGGTGACGACCAATCTGATGCTTCCCGGCTACCAGGTCCTGGACCTGTGGAAGTTCGGCGCCGAGGTCGACTTCGTCGGTATCGACCACTACCCGGACGCGCCCGGCATCGACGCCGCAGCCGACACCGCCTTCGGCGCCGACCGGGCCCGCTCCTTCGGCGGCGGGAAGCCCTGGCTGCTGATCGAGCAGGGCACCAACACCGTGTACAGCCCGAGCGGAACGCTCCCCAAGGAGCCCGGCGACATCCTGCGGCACTCGCTCGGCCATATCGGCCGCGGCTCGGAGGGCGCGCTGTTCTTCCAGTGGCGGCAGTCCAGGGCGGGCGCGGAGCTGTGGCACTCGGCGATCGTCCCGCACGCCGGTCCCGACACTCGGATCTTCCGGGAGGCGGCGGCCACCGGCGCCGCGGTCGCCGGGCTGGGCGAGCTGGCCGGGTCGCGCGTCCACGCCGAGGTGGCCGTGCTGCACGACGCGGACGTGTGGTGGGCGCTGGACACCCGGGGACTGCCGCAGGTCGACTACCACGCCGCCCTGCGCCGGGCCCACCGCGCGCTCTGGGACGCCGGGGTGACCGCCGACTTCGCCCACCCCGAGCACGACCTGAGCCGGTACCGGCTGGTCGTGGCCCCCAGCCTGTACCTGCTCTCGGACGCGGGCGCGGCCTCGCTGCGGCGCTATGTGGAGGGTGGCGGAACGCTGCTCGTCCAGCACTTCAGCGGCGCGGTGGACGGGTCCCACCAGGCCCGGCTCGGCGGCTACCCGGGTCCGCTGCGGGAGGTGCTGGGGCTGCGGGTGGAGGAGTACCGGCCGCTGGGGGCCGGGGAGTTGCTCACCCTGTCCGACGGGTCGTCGGTGGAGGGGTGGAGCGAGCTGCTGCGGGCCGAGGGAGCGGAGGTGGTCGCCACGTACACGTCCGGGGTGATGGACCGTCAGCCTGCCCTGACCCGGCATCGGTTCGGCGGGGGGACCGGTTGGTACGCGTCCACCCGGTTGGACGACGCCGGGTACGCGGCGCTGATCGGGCGGGTGCTGGGGGAGTCGGGGGCTGATCCGGTGCTGGCCGGGCTGCCAGCGGGGGTGGAGGCGGTGCGACGGTCGTCGCCCGACGGCGGCTCGCGCAGCTGGCTGTTCCTGCTCAACCACGGGACGGAGCCGGTCGAGGTCGCCGTCCAGGGATACGACCTGCTCACGGCCGTCGATGTCGGCCCCGCCGGGCTGACCCTCCCGGCCCGCGGCGCGGCGGTACTGCGCCAGGGCTGAAGCCGTCCTGAAGATCTTCTCGTTCCGCACGTCTGGTTCCGCACGTCTTCTCAGCGTCGAGAAAGGACAGTCCATGCCCAGCCCGAAGATCTCCCGTAGAGGCCTGATGGCGGTCGGTGCTGCCGCCGTGGCCACCCCGCTGCTCTCCCCGGCAGGCCGGGCGCTGGCTGCGACCAGTGCCAACAGCAATAGTGCCCAAGGCAGTTACACCTGGAAGAACGCCCAGATAGTCGGCGGCGGCTTCGTCCCCGGCATCATCTTCAACCAGTCCGAGCAGGGGCTGGTCTATGCCCGCACCGACATCGGCGGTGCCTACCGGCTCGACCGGACGACCAAGCGCTGGGTTCCGCTGCTGGACTGGATCGGCTGGGACACCTGGGGGCACACCGGAGTCGTCTCGCTCGCCACCGACTCGCTGGAGCCCGACCGGGTCTACGCGGCGGTCGGCACCTACACCGTGGGCGGCTGGGACCCCAACCAGGGCGCGGTGCTGCGCTCCGAGGACCGCGGGCGGACCTGGAAGACCGCCGACCTGCCGTTCCAGCTCGGCGGCAACATGCCGGGCCGGGGGATGGGCGAGCGCCTCGCGATCGACCCGCATCGCAACCGGATCCTCTACCTGGGTGTGCGCGGCGGCCACGGACTGTGGCGCAGCGAGGACTACGGGAAGTCCTGGGCCCAGGTGACCAGCTTCCCCAACGTGGGCAACTTCGTGCCCGATCCCAGTGACAGCGGCGGCTACAACAGCGACAACGCGGGGGTGCTCCAGGTCGTCTTCGACCCGCGCGACGGCCGCACCGGGCGGGCGACCAAGACCGTCTACGTCACCGTCGCCGACACCGAGAACATCCTCTACCGGTCCACCGACGCCGGGGCGACCTGGGCGCGGGTACCGGGCCAGCCGACCGGCTTCCTGCCGCACAAGGCGGTCTTCGACCACGTCAGCGGCTCCCTCTACCTGGCCACCAGTAACACCGTGGGCCCGTACGACGGCTCCAAGGGCGACGTCTGGAAGCTCGACACCGCCACCGACACCTGGACCTGCATCAGCCCCGTCCCCTCCACCAGCGGCAACGACGGCTTCGGCTACAGCGGGCTGAGCATCGACCGGCAGAACCCGGACACGCTGATGGTCGCCACCCAGGTCAGCTGGTGGCCGGACATCGTGATCTACCGCTCCACCGACGCCGGCGCGAGCTGGACCAGGGCCTGGGACTTCGGCAACTACCCCGAGCGAACCTTCCGCTACTCGCTGGACATCTCCGCCGCGCCCTGGCTGGACTTCAACGCCACCCCCGCGCTCCCGGAGACCTCGCCCAAGCTCGGCTGGATGACCGAGGCCCTGGAGATCGACCCGTTCGACTCCGACCACTTCCTCTACGGCACCGGCGCGACGATCTACGGCGCCGACAATCTGACGGCATGGGACAAGGGCGGCACCGTCGCCATCTCGGTCCGGGCCCAGGGGCTGGAGGAGACCGCGGTCCGGACGCTGCTCAGCCCGCCGGTCGGGCCGCCGCTGCTGTCCGGCGTCAGCGACGTCGGCGGCTTCGTCCACACCACGCTGGACCGGGCCTACCCGATGTACGCCAACCCGACGGTGGGAGCGACCAACTGCCTGGACTACGCCGAGCTGGTCCCGACCACGATCGTGCGCTCCGGCAGCGGCGGCTCCGCCTACCTCGGACTGTCCACCGACAGCGGAGCCACCTGGACGCCGGTCACCGCCCAGCCCAGCGGCACGACCGGCCCCGGCCCGGACGAGGGCGCGGTCGCGCTCGCGGCCGACGGCGGCCGCATCGTCTGGGCCCCGAACGGAGCGGCGGTCAGCTGGTCGGCGGACAGCGGCGCCACCTGGAAGGCCTGCACCGGGATCCCCACCGGAACGGCGGTGCGGTCGGACCGGGTCGATCCGAAGACGTTCTACGGTTTCGCGGCGGGAGCCTTCTACCGCAGCACGGACGGCGGCGCGAGCTTCACCGTGACGGCGGCTGCCTCCAGCAGCGGGCTCCCCGCTGTGGGCCCGGCCCGCTTCAAGGCGGTTCCCGGGCTGCGCGGTGAGATCTGGCTCGCCGGCGGCGCGGACTCCACGGTCACCGGGGGAGGGGTCTACGGACTCTGGCGCTCCACCGACGGCGGCAGCACCTTCACCCGGATCTCCGCCGTCGAGGAGGGCGACACCATCGGCTTCGGCAAGGCCGCCCCGGGCCGCTCCTACCCCGCCGTCTACACCAGTGCCAGCATCCACGGCGTCCGCGGCCTCTACCGCTCCGATGACGCAGGCCGCCACTGGGCCCGCATCAGCGACGACCGCCACCAGTACGGCTGGACCGGCAGCTGCATCGCGGGCGACCCGCGCCTCTACGGCCGCGTGTACGTGGGGACGAACGGACGGGGGATCGTCTACGGCGACGTGGGGTGAGGGTGGGGGCGTCGGTTTGACAAACTGACTTGCCGAGGTGGCAAATGGTGGCATGGACGCGGAGGGCGATATCCCCGAGGTGCTGACCGCGGTCGGCCCGCGGCTGCGGGCGCTGCGGCGCAGTCGGAACATCACGTTGGCGCAGTTGAGTGAGACGACCGGGATCTCGCTCAGTACGCTGTCGCGGCTGGAGTCGGGGAAGCGCAAGCCGACGCTGGAGCTGCTGCTTCCGCTGGCGCGTGCGCACGCAGTGCAGCTGGACGAGCTGGTCGGGGCGCCGGAGACCGGGGACCCGCGGATCCATCCGCGTCCGTTCACCCGGCACGGTCAGACCTTCATCCCGCTGACGCGGCACCTCGGTGGACTGCACGCCTTCAAGCACATCCTCCCGGCGGGATCCGGCCCGGACGTGCGGCCGGAGCAGGGGACCCATGAGGGCTACGAGTGGCTCTACGTCCTGTCCGGCCGGCTGCGGCTCGCCCTCGGGGAGCACGATCTGGTGCTCACGGCCGGGGAGGCCGCGGAGTTCGACACCCGGACCCCGCACGGGTTCGCCAATGCCGGGGCGCAGCCGGTCGAGTTCCTCAGCCTGTTCGGGGCGCAGGGCGAGCGCATGCATGTGCGGGCGCGGCCCGGAGGGACGCGATCGACCGCATAGGGTGGGAGGCGCCGGTACCTGTTTCCCTCGGAGGTCTGCAGTCCATGAATCGTCAACTGACGCTGATGGCCGTTCACGCTCATCCCGACGACGAGGTGCTGTCCACCGGCGGGGTGTTGGCGGCCGCCGCGGCCGAGGGCATCCGCACGGTGCTGGTCACCTGCACCAACGGGGAGCAGGGCGACGGTCCCGGTGGGATCAAGCCCGGGGAGCCCGGCCATGACGAGGCGCGGGTGCGGGAGATCCGGCTGGAGGAGCTGAAGGAGTCGGTGGCCCAGCTGGGCATCTCCGATGTGGAACTGCTCGGCTACCACGACTCGGGCATGGTGGGCTGGGAGGCCAACCAGCGGCCGGACGCGTTCGCCAACATCCCGCTGGAGGAGTCCGCCGGGCGGCTCGCCGAGCTGATGGAGCGCTACCGTCCCGATGTCGTCGTCACGTACGACGAGAACGGCGCCTATGGCCATCCCGACCACATCCAGGCGCATCTGATCACCATGGCGGCGATCAAGGCGATGAAGGGGGGCAGGGCGACCGGCATTCCGGCGAAGTTCTACTACACGGCCATCTCCCGGACCCGGATCGAGGAGATGTTCGACTATCTGCGGGCCAGCGGTGCCGAAATGGGGGACTTCGAGCTGCCCGACGACTTCGGCAACGCGGACGAGGAGATCACCACGGTCGTGGACGTCTCCCCCTACGTCGAGCGCAAGCGCAAGGCGCTGGAGGCGCACGCCAGCCAGGGGGAGAACATCTTCATGCTGCGGCTGAACGAGGAGGGCCAGCAGCGGGCGTTCGGCCAGGAGGCCTTCGTCCGCCAGTTCAGCGACGTGCCGGTGCCGGAGCGGGAGGACGACCTGTTCGCCGGACTGCGCTGAGCGGACTGTGTCCAGCGTGTGCCGACTGTCCTAGCCTGGAAGGGGTGCTCGTGTCCGCGAGGGAGTGTGACGGCGATGGCTGGGACAACGGGGCGGGTGGTGGTCGGCGTCAGCGGATCGCTGGGGAACCTGGCGGCGCTGCGCCGTGCGGTGGCCGAGGCCCGGCAGAGGAGCCTGGGCCTGGTGGCGGTGCATGTGTGGGCGCCGCCCGGGGGCGAGGTCGGGTACCGGAACGCCCCGTGCCCGGAGCTGGCCAAGGTGTGGGAGGGAGCCGCCGAAGGGCGTCTGCACACCGCCTTCGCCGAGGCGTTCGGCGGCTACCCGGCGGACCTGGACGTGCGGCCGCTGGTGGTGCGCTGCGAATCGGTCGGCCGGGCGCTGTGTGAGATCGCCGGACGCCCTGAGGACCTGCTGGTGCTCGGCGCCGGCAGACGCGGGACGCTGGCCCGGCTGCACCACGGCCACGTCGCCCGGCATGTCCTGGCCCACGCCCGCTGCCCGGTCCTGGCGGTTCCGTGGATCTCCCCGTTCGCAGCCCAGCAGAGGGAGCTGCGCCAGCTGCACCACATCGGCCCGGCCGGGGCCGCCTGACGGCGCCGAATTCCGCGAAGCCGCCAGGCTCCGCGCCGTCAGCTGCGGCCGAGGACGGACAGGGCCGTGGTCCAGTTGCTCGCGATGGCCTGCTGGGCCGGGGCGAGTTGCACGGTGCCTGCACAGACCGCCTGGTAGAGCTTGTACTCGACGGTGTCCTTGTTCGCGGCCGTCTTCGAGCCCACGCTGTAGCGGGGTTCGGGCCACAGGTTGAGCGGGCTCCTGGGGTTGCCGCCGAGCGAGAGCGGGATGAGGTGGTCCTCCTCGTAGTCGGCGGTGCTGGTGTCGCTGTAGCCGTACTGGGCGATCTGAGCGACCTTCAGGGCGTCGGTGTAGCTGGTCGGCGGGCGTATCGAGCTGGAGTAGCCGCCGACGCATATCGTCGTGGAGATGGTGGACTGGGTGACGGCGGAGTTCAGGGCGCCGGGCTGGCAGGTCGGGTCGGGCAGCGGCAGGTAGGACTGCGAACAGGCGGTCGCGGCCTGCGCGGTGGTGGAGACGGTGCAGGTGACGAGTCCGGCGGCGGCCAGGACGAGGGCGGCGGCCGTGGCCGGGATGCGGTTCGAGCGGGACATGGTGAGACTCCTGCCAGTTGGTGAACGTCAAGGGCATGACGGTCCAGGCGAGTGGACTGATCACGGCGGAGCTAGGATGGTCGCGCGGGCGGGCCGCCCAGACTGCGGCCCGCCCGCGCCGTCGTGCGTCCGGTCGTCAGCAGGTGAAGTCGATGTCGGAGAAGCTGGCGTAGTGGTCGGGGGTGTAGTACTCCTCGCCGTCCTCGGCCGTGATGATGCGTCGGGCGCCCCGGGTGCTCACCCCGGGGGTCTTGACGGTGTAGGCGTGGTAGTAGCCGGTGCTCTCGGCCGGCAGCAGCGCCTCGTTGTTGTAGAAGACCTCGCCGTCCTTGCTGTACGGGTACGGGCCGCCGGCGGCGATCAGGTCGATGGTGGTGATGGCCTGGCTGGGGAGGGCCGTCTCGCAGACCCAGGGGATGGTGCCGGCCGCATGGGCGGAGCCGGCGGTCAGGACGGTGGTGGCCGCGGCGGGTCCGAGGACCAGGCTGGCGGCGAGCAGGACGCGCGTAGCGCGGAAGTTGGTTCGCATAGGTGCAGACTGGCATCTACGCGCGTCGTGCAAAAGGCGTGCGCATGACATTTTCCCCAGTGTTAACGTGATGACCTCTGATCGACTGCGCCACAGCACAAGTGACGAGTGGTCACCGTGTGCGTGTGCGTGCCTGTAGCGGACCCCGGGGTGCGGCGGCGTGGCCGCGGGGGTCCGCTACAGGCAGGCAGGCGGGCAGGCGGCTACTTGCCGATGGCGGTGAGGACTTCGCCGGCGGCGCGGGCTCCTTCGACCGCGCCGCCGTTCATGTAGCCCTGGAAGTTGTAGGAGGTGTGCTCGCCGGAGAAGTGCAGGTTGCCCTGGGCGGTGCCCTCGTAGCCGGCGTAGGTGGTGAGGTAGCCGACGGGCCAGTTGGAGTAGGCGCCGTAGGAGTAGGGGTTGAGGTGCCAGGCGGAGAGCTTGGCCTGGCCGGTCCAGGCGGCGGTGGTGCCGGGGAATATCGGTTCGATCTGGCCCAGGTAGGTCTTGGCCAGGTTGCGGGTGTAGCTGGTGGTGGTGTCGGTGAAGGCGCTGGGCGGGGTGAGGCCCTTGGCCAAACTGCCGCCGCCGTACTGGACCAGGATGCCGTCGGTGCCGGACTGGCCCCGGGTGACGTCCCACACCTGCTGGAAGGGCTGGTCGCTGAACATCTCGCCGTTGGAGGTGCCGGGCCAGGGGCCGGTGCCGGCCCAGGGCCGGGAAGTGAACTGCATGTTGAGCTTGGTGCAGTAGCCCATGGTCATGTGGGCGAGGACGCCCTGCATCATGGTGTCCAGGTCGGCCTTGGAGAAGTCGATGTGCTGCTGGAGTATCGGCAGCGGTACGGCCAGGATGGTGTGATCGGCGGTCACGGTGGCGGTGCCGCCGCCGTCGAGGGCGAAGGTCAGGGTCTGGGTCCCGTCGCTGTTGGCGACGACGGCGTTGAGCGTGTAGCCCTGCTGGACCGTGCCGGCCGGCAGCGCGGCGGCGATGGCGTGCGGGAGTTGGTCGTTGCCGCCGGTGATGTGGTAGCGCTCGTCGGAGCCGCCCCAGATGTTGAAGCTGCCCGGGTTGGCCTGCCAGGCCAGCAGGCACAGCAGCGCGTAGGAGGACTGGTTGACGGTGTCGGCGCCGTACTCGACGGCGTAGGCGACGTCGAGGAACTGGCCCAGGTTGCTGGCGTATCCGCCCGGCACACGGGTGTTGATCCAGTCGCGGACGGACATCTGGTCCAGGGTGACGTTGGCGGCGTTGTGGCTGTTCCAGGTGGGGGTGTAGCCGTTGCCGCCGTTGACGTCGTTCTGGATGGCCTGCCAGACCGGTTTGAAGTCCGTGTCGGCCTGGGCGCGGTCGTAGTAGCCGCCGCCGAACCAGAGGATCTGGTCGGCCTGGGAGCCGTAGACATGGCGCACGGGGGTGGTGGCCAGGCCGAAGCGCTGGCACAGGCTGAGGATGGCCTTGTGGCCGGTGTCGACCAGTTCGCCGCCGTACTCGGAGACCTGACTCTGGTCCCAGTAACCGGGGTTGGCGGGGGAGCCCTGGGAGTACATCCGGCCGCCGATGCGGCTGGGGTTGGCCTCGTAGACGGTGCAGGCGACGCCCTTGTCGGCCAGCGTCAGGGCGGCGTTGAGGCCGGAGATGCCCGCCCCGATGATCGCTATCCGCGGGGATGAGCTGGTCGCCTTGGCCGTCGTCGTCGTGGCGGCGTGCGCGGTGCGCGGTGGCAGGCCCAGGGTCAGCGCCGCGGTGCCGAGGCCGAGGGCGGCGGCGCGGGTGAGCAGGGTGCGTCGGGAGACGCCGGTCGGATCGGCGACGGCCTCGGCCCGCAGGCCGCGGTAGTCGTCGAGGGGGAGCCGGAGCCGGCCCGCCGCTACGTGGTCGGCGGCCAGGCGCTGGAGTGCTCGTGCTGCTTCGCTGCGTGCCATGGAGAAGTCCTCCTGGTTCGATGAGCGTATGGGGGTGAGCGGCTCGGAGCGGGTGGGGCGGAGCGGGTGGGTCAGCTGCGGGCGGGCTCGGCCGCGGCCTGTTCCGGCTCGCGTTCGGCGGTGTCCTCCATGACGATGCGGCCCATCCGCTCGTAGCGGTCGGGGTGGCGGGCGCGCATGTACAGGGCGAGGGCGATCCCGATCGCGAAGACCGCGCCGACGATCCAGGGGATGAGCTTGAAGAAGAGCGTCTTGGAGGCCGCGCCGGCGGCGGTGTCGAGGTTGGCCATCAGCAGGTAGACGGCGGCCAGCATGCCCAGGCCGCCCAGCAGCGGCGCGGTGAAGGTGCGGAACCAGTGCCGGGTCTCGGGGTGGTTGCGGCGGAAGTAGGCGATGACCGAGAACGAGCACAGCGCCTGGACGATCAGCAGCGCGAGCGTGCCCAGGATGGCGGTGAGGGTGTAGAGGCTGCCGTAGGGGTCCTGGTTCTCCGCCCAGAAGCCGACCACGATGGCCAGCGCGATGGCGGTCTGGACGAACGAGGCGATGTGCGGCGAACCGTGCCTGGGGTGGGTGCGGCCCAGCGCGGGGCTGATGAAGCCCTCGCGGCCGATCGCGTACAGGTAGCGGGCGGCGCAGTTGTGGAAGGCCATGCCGCAGGCGAAGGCGCTGGTGCACATCAGCCAGCCGAAGACGGTCACCGCCCAGTGGCCCAGGTACTGCTGGGCCGGGACCAGGAAGAGGTCCAGCGGGCTGCTGCCGGCGGCGGTCGAGGCGGACTTGGCCAGGCCGTTGCCGGACAGCGTCATCCAGGTCACGAAGGTGTAGAGCACGCCGAGGCCGATCACGGCGATCAGGGTGGCCCGGGGGATGATCCGCTTGGGGTTGCGCGACTCCTCGCCGTACATGGCGGTGGACTCGAAGCCGATCCAGGACCAGAAGCAGAAGAAGAGCCCGAGCCCGGCCGAGGGTCCGGCGAACGCCTTGAGCGGGTTGAGCGTGTGCGGCACCAGCCCGTCCGGGCCGCCGCCGTGGAACAGGATCGACCCGCTGAGCAGGGTCAGCATCAGCACCTCGCCGACCAGGAACACGCACAGCACCCGGGAGGCCACGTGCAGGTCGAAGTAGGTGAGCGCGGCGGTGACGGCGAGCATCGCCAGGGCGAAGACCTGCCAGGGCCAGTGGACGCCGAACTGGGAGGCGAAGGCGGCCTGGGCGAAGTAGGCGAAGATGCCGACGATGGAGGCTTCGAAGACCACGTAGGCCAGCACCGCGAGCAGCCCGGAGGCCATCCCCGCGACCCGGCCCAGGCCGTGCGAGATGTAGCCGTAGAACGCGCCTGCGGCGGTGATGTGACGGGCCATCGCCACATAGCCGATGGTGAACACGGTCAGCACCGCGGTCACGAAGATGAACGCGGCGGGTGCGGCCGAGCCGCTGCCCGCACCGATGATGATGGGCAGGTTGCCGGTCATCGCGGTGATCGGGGCCGCGGTCGCCAGCGCCATGAAGACGACACCGGTCAGACCGACCGAGTTCGCCTTGAGACGTTGTGTGGCGGGTGGCTCCTGGGTGGTGCCGACCTGTTCGGCAGCGGACATGGCTCTCCCTCAGAGACAGCGAACGGGCTGGTGAAGGCTCCGCACCTGCGGAGTTGGCTTAGTGTGAGGTGCGTGACCCGGGCGCAGGGATGCGCATGCTGTAGTCATAGCTGTTAAAGGCTTGACGAACTGTCGGTTAACTTCCGTGCCGCGACGGGTCGGTCAGCGTGCCCGGCCGAGTTCGCCCAGACCGGTGGCAAGGATCTCCACCAGCAGGCGGGCGTACCGCCCGTCCGGGTCGAGGTCGGGGTCGAACACCGCGACCTGCGCCCCGACAGCCCGTGGGGCGAGTACGGCGAGCAGGTCGGCAAGGTGGGCGGCGTTGATTCCGCCCGGATCAGGGCTGTCGACCGCGGGCATGACCGTGGGGTCGAGGATGTCCACGTCCAGGTGCAGCCAGTAGCCGTCGAGCTCGGCCCGGTCGAGGTGCTCGCGGATGCGCCTGCCGTGGTCGGCGGCGCCGTCGCGGACGATCTCGGAGGCGCGGATCGTCAGGCCCACCGTTCGGTCCACTTCGGCCAGTGCCTCGTCCTCGTCGCGGCATCCGGCGTGCGCCACGTCCGCGGCGCGGAAGTACGGGCCCAGGCCGTCGATGTCGGCGATCGCGGGCCAGTGCCGGCCGATGGCGGCGGCAAGGTCCTCGCCGGCCAGGGAGGCGCACGCGGAGGAGTTGCCGGGGTGACGGAAATCGGTGTGACCGTCGAGGTGCGCCAGTCCGAACCGGCCCGCTGTCCGCAGCGCCAGGCCGGCTCCGACCAGCAGGCTGCAGTCTCCGCCGATGACCAGGGGAACGTCCCCGGCTGCCCGGACCTCGGTGATGCGCCCGGCCAGCCGCCGCGCATGCTCGATGATCAGCTCCTGGTTCCGGAGTCGGCCGGGCGAGGGGTCATCGGCGTACCGGCCGGGCAGGACGACTCCGGCGTCGCGCGCGCCGAGCTCGGCGAAGCGTGCGAAGAGCCCCGCGCCGCGCAGTGCCTCCGGCGCCTTGGCGCAGCCGGGAACGGTCGTCGGCAGCGGCGGGCGCAGGCCGAGATTGCTCGGCGCGGACACCAGTGCGATCACTGGTCCACCATCCCACGAGCCCGCGCCGACGGGCAGGCGGTTGCCATGGGTAGGGGTCGATTCACCCGCGCGCTACGTCGCCCAGAGCAGCGTGCCGATGCTCGGCTACACGATCACCTACACGCTGTCGAACTTCCTGCTGCCGCTGACCGGACCGCTGCTGGTCGGCATGCTCGGCCTGCGTATGGGCGGCTGAGCGCCCGCACCCAGCCGGATAAGATCCTGGCCATCAGCTCATTGGGACGGCCTGGCCTACCTTTTTCGAAAGGGGCGGTATCGACGACCGGCTAGCCGATCGCGTAGTTCCTCACATTCCGGGCTGTCCAGCTCCGCCAGTACCTGCAGGGACTCCTCCCACGCCGTGCTCGCCTGCGCCGCGTTCCCAGCCTCGCTCTCCGCGTCGCCGAGTTGCCGTAGCAGCCTCCCCGTGTGCAGCCGATCACCGTGGAAGCGTGCCGAGGCGAGTGCGGTTGTGGTGCCCTCAACTCCTTCCGCGTATTTCCCGAGAAGCAGGTACACCTCGGCCAGGTCGCCCCGGATGATGTAGATCTGATCGCCGGCCCCGGCCTTCTCGGCCATAGCAACGGCCTCTTCCAGCAACTCGCGGGCGGCCGGCATGTCGCCCTGGTCGGAGTAGGTGAGACCGAGATTGCCGAGGCAGATGCCAAGGAGCCGGTGCTCCCCAAGGCCGCGCAGCATCTCGGCCGACTGTCTGAGGTGCGCCCTGGCCTCGGTGAACTGGCCGAAGTCGTAGTGGAGGCTACCGAGATTCATCTGGCCTACAGCCGCACGGAAATGGTCCCCCGCCCGTAGGTACGCCGCGAGTGAGCGTTCGTAGGCAGCCACTGCCTCGGGGAACTCGCGACGCAGAGAGTGTGCGATGCCGACCGAGTTGGCCAGTTTGCCCACGGCATCGTCGGAGCCGCTCGCTGTAGCGGCTGCCTCTCCCAGTTTTTGGGTCTCCAGCATGTTGTCGAGTAGATGACGCCGCATCTGGTGGATCATTTGCACATCCGCCAGCTGCCAGACCGCAGTGTGCTGCCCCAGCGTGGCGCACTGCCTTGTCAGCGCCAGCATGTTCTCCGCCTCGTCGTCGAACCAGGCCATGGCCTGTTCGGCGTCGGTGAAGGGAATCCGGTCCGAGGCATGCCACTTCAGTTCGAATTGCGCCAGGGGACGCTCCGGCATAATCAGGCGGGTGCCGGCCTCGCCGAGAGCGACGTACCAGTCGGCGAGACGGGACAATGCCTCTCGCCGTTCCTGCGGTGTCTCCTCCGCCTCCGTGCGCGATAGTGCGTAGAGGCGCACCAGGTCGTGCATCGCACAGTGGTCCTGGGAGACGGTGCCGGAGCCGGAACGTGCGACCAGATGAACGGCCTCGAGCGCCCTGAGCCTTGGTGCCGCGATCGACGCCCCATCGGTCTCGCCGAGAAGCGCCCCGACCGCCCCCGGCCCGAGTCCCGGGCCGTTGTGCAATCCCATCAACCGGAACGTTCGGGCCAACTCGGCGGGGAGCCGCCGATAGGTGTGATCGAGGGTGCGAGCGACCGCACTCTCTCCGTCCGACAGCGCCAGCCCGTCCAATAGCCTGCCGTCGGCGGCGAGTTCGTCGGCGAGCTGCTTCAGCGACAGGGTTGGCTGCTCCACGAGTCGCGCAGCGGCGATCCGGAGTGCCAGGGGCAGTCCACCGCAGAGTCGGGCCAGGGCCAGCGCTGCCTCCGGGGCATCGGCTACCCGCGTGGCACCCGCCGACCTGCGCAGCACCTCGACCGAGTCGTCGAGCGGGAGCATTCCCAGACGCACGGTTATCGCACCGGTGCGAACCACCAGGCCGCCCAGGGCATCCCTGCTGGTCACTACCGTGAGACTGCCGGGCGAACCGGGCAACAGGGACTGGATCTGCGAGTAGTCGCCAGCGTTGTCGAGGAGCAGCAGGACTCTGCGGTCGGCCAGCCAGGAGCGGTAGAGATCCTCGCGTGCCGCGAAGTCGCTCGGGATTCCGGGACCGGGCACACCCATGGCCAACAGGAACCGTTCCAGGACCCTGACAGGCGAGTCAGGGCTGTCCTGGTCGTAGCCACGCAGGTCCGCGAAGAGGGTCCCGTCGGGAAAGAGATCCTGCTTGGCGCGCGCCCACCGAAGTGCCAGTGTCGTCTTCCCGCTGCCCGCTGGGCCGGTCACCAGTAGAACACCAGGTTCGCCTGAGAGCGCCTCAATGCCGTGGTCCAGTTGCTTGAGTTCCTCTGCCCGGCCTACGAAGCCGACAGTTCCAAGCGGGAGCTGGGACGGCACAGCACCGCTGGCCCGACCGCCCTTCGTGTCGCGACGAGGTACGGGCTCCGGCTTCGGCTCCGGATCAAGCAGAGCACGATCTCCGCGAAGGATCCCTTGTTCCAACTCGGCGAACCCCGCCCCGGGATCAAGCCCGTACTCACCAGCCAGTAGCGTGCGCAGTCTGCGGGCGACAGCAAGTGCGTCGGTGCGCCGCCCACTACGATAGAGGGCCAGCATCAAACGCTCACCGAGATGTTCGCGCGCCGGATATCGGTCGAGCAGCGCGGTCAGCTCGGGGATCAGCTCGTGGTGTCGGCCAGCGGCCAACTCCATGTCGGCCAGCAACTCGTGGGCCGCGAAGCGTGTCTCCTCCAGGCGCGCGCGGGCGGGCTCGGCGAACGGCGCTTCGATGCCTGACAGGGGTTCGCCACGCCACAGGGCTAGTGCAGTGCGCAGCTCGGCGATGGACGCACTGGTCGGGCCCGTCTTCACAGCGGCCCGGGCGGCGCGGACGCTCGCGATGAAGCGAGTAGCGTCGATCGCGTCGGGCGGCAGCGTGAGCTGGTAGGCGCCGTTGATGAGCTTAAGGTGTTCACCCGCCTCGGCCGGCAGGGCCTTGCGCAGCTTGGAGATGATGTTGTGGATCTGCGCTCGCGCGGTCTGCGGCGAGCGTTCGCCCCAGAGGCCGTCGATGAACTGCTCGACCGCGACCGGCGAGCCGTTCTGGAGCAAGAGCATGGTCAGGGCTGCGCGCAAGCGCGGACCCGGAATCTGGACCTGCTGACCTTCGGATTCGATGGTCAGTGGTCCGAGCAGCCCGTATTTCATCGCCATCCCCCTCCGGCAGCCGCGGTCGCCTGTGTACGGAGCGCGGGATCGCGTGAGAAGGCGAATCGTTCGGCCTCAGTGAATCGCGAGTTCCAGGATTCTCAACCGGACATGAGAAGCTTGTCAACTGTGGGCGCCGTGAACCGGTCCGACGGAGAGGCTTGGCAGTTCGGATGCTTTCCTGTGGCGACTGCGAGGCGCGAGGCCGCCCGCGGATACGCCGTCCACGGCGGCGTCGCGCGGAATCAGTTCAGCAGGTCCCGCTGTCCGGCTCGACGGATGGCCACACTCAACGGGAGTCCCGTCGCACGGCCGCGAGCACCCGCGGTCCGTGCCTTCGCCACCAGGCGGTCAACCAGAGTCCCTGCACGCCAACGAGAATCGTCAGGACCGCGCAGCTGTCCAGGAGCTGTGGCCAGCCCAGTCTGTCGGTGAGTCCATGGATCGCGTGGACGAACAGTACGAACGTCACCTTTGTGTAGACCTGGTAGGCCAGGAACAAGGCTGCGCCCGTTCCCGCGACCATGAGCACTGCATAGGCCCTGACTCTGCGCTGCTCCCGACGTCCGAGGGCTGCCAACGGGTTCGGAGCGTTGCGGCGTACCAGTCGCGCGAGAAGGAAGTGACAGTAGGCCGATGCATCGCCGTAGAGATTGCGACACCTCAGGAGATCCTGCAGCAGGAAGTAGACGTCGGTGCGCATGAAGACCAACAATTCGCAGAGCACGGAACCGACTTCGATCAACACGACCAGCGACAGCAGCCGGTTCGCCCCTGCCGCCGTTTCCCACAGCAGACATCCCGAGGCGAGGGCCAGGTTCAACCCGATTCCAGACATATAGACCGTCACCCGGGTGCGCCTGTCACACAGCCAGACGCCGGTGACCTCGGTCTGCACGACCAGGAACTGGAGGCGAGTGCCCAATCGGATGCGGCCCCCCACGCCGGCCGCGCGAGCAGTGCACAGATGCGCCAGCTCGTGGAGGAGGATCAACGGCCATGAGAGCGCTGCCTGGCCGAGCAGGATGAGGCTGCCACTGTCGCTCCAGAAGAAGTCCCGCCAGCGCGGCAGAACTCCAGGATCTGTGATGCCCACCGTGGTGCCCGCCAGGACCAGAGCAATCACGCCTACGTGCAGCCAGGGACTCAAAGTCCAACGCAGCCCAGCTGCTCGGAGTCCCGGCAGGCTTGACCGGTCTTCGGCGGGCCCGCCGACCGATTCCCGCTCTGTCCGGGCCACGAAACCCAAGGCGGCCAGCGAGGCGACGAAGGTCTCTACCGAGACCCGTCGGCCCCGGGTTCGCTCGATCTCGGCGCCGGCGGCTGAGGGTGAGAGCCCCTGCTGCAGCAGTCTGATGGCCAGTGCCCCTTCTTCGGGCAGAGCCACCACAGGTCCCGCGTCAAGACGGCCGACCAGCCAGTCTGCTCCGTCCGGCCGGAAGGCCAACTTGTGGAACACCACTAGCCCGTCTTCAGGTATGGGATCAGTCATGGTGTTCGCCCGATCGGTCGCCGCAGATCGAGCAGTCGGGCCGTGCGGGGTGGCGCACCAGAACGTGGTGGTCCGGGGCCACCAGGTTCACTCCGCGCAAGTAGCCGACCGGTACGGACGACAACCCGGTGAGCAGCCTGATCACCTCGTAGGCCACGAGTTGTCCGCTGATGCCGGCTGTGGGCGCTATCGAACCGGCTCCGCCCAGGTAAGGCGCGGGTTCGTCTCCGCCGAGTCGATCCTCCTCCCCCCTGGCCAGGCACTGGATGCATGGGCCTCCGGGGCCGAAGACCCCGACGGTCACCAGCGGACCCTGATAGCCGCCGCCGACCCACGGGATGCCCAGGGATGCACATGCGGAGGCGGTCCAGAACCGCAGGGTCTCGCCGTGCGGTTCATCCGCGCAGAGCGCCAGCGCGTCATAGCCCTCCAGGGCAGCGAGAAGCTCTGCCTCGCTCGCGACGTACTGTGCCCCGAAGGTGACGTCCACCTCGGAGTTCACGGACCGCAGCCGCTCGGCGGCGACCTCCGCCTTGTGGCGCCCCAGATCGGCCTCGGAGTAGAGGATCTGGCGGGTGAGATTGCTCAGTTCGATCCGATCGTGATCGAGCAGGTGCACCCTGCCGACCCCGGCCGCCACTAGGCCCCAGGCTGCATGACTACCTGTGCCGCCTGCTCCGAGCACGAGAACGCCGGCTTGCTTGAGCAACTCCTGCTGCTCCCAGGCACTTGACCGGGGCGTGAGGTCGGCGTAACGGAAGAATGCCTGGTTCCGCCGGTACCGATTGCGTTCACCTTCGGTGAGCAGGACGGAGTCGTCGGCGCCGAAGTCCTCGATGTAGCCCGATGTCATCAAGTCGGCCACCAGGCGGGCAGCCGCTCCCGGAGGGAGCTGAGGGCAATGCGCCTCCACACGCTCCGCCACCATGGCAACCGTCCTCCCGCCGTCCATCAGCTCCAATGCCGCCCAGACCGCTCCGTGCGGGTCGCGGATTTCCGCGGCAATCCCACAGACTCCGCCGCCGATGCGCACGGACCCGTTCTCGAGCCGATACGGCCGATGTTCCGGCTTGACCCTCGGATATTGCATGGATTCATCCTCACGCCATTTCGCAGTCGGTGAAGAATCCGGGTAGGCCGATCTCGGCCTACCCGGAAATCTGTCATCCTTCCGGTGCCTTGTGATTGACCGTCTCGATCGCGTCGAGGATCCTGATCTCGATCAGTCCTGTCTCCTCGGCGACGATCTCGGGTGTTGATTCCTCCAGCACCTTGTTCTCGTTCTCCATGGGTTTCCCTCCTCTCCTGACTGGATTCCCCCGTGGTCGGCGGAGCCGCTCACCTGAACCTCCGCAGGACACGTCCCCTCACCAGGTGGTCCGGACATGGACCCCACTGCTTCGAGTCGTCACTGCGCGGGTTGTCGCCCAGGATCAGCAGGGTTCCCGCCGGAACCCGCTCTCCCGGGTCGACTCGCGCCTGTGCCGCGAATTCCGCAGGGACAGGCTGGCCACCCACCGCGATCGCGCGCTTCACATACCACGCGACCCCGGTTCCTTCCGATTGGGATGCCGCCCCGGGAGCCTTCCAGCCGCTGACCGGGTCTGGACGGACGACGATGACGATCTCTCCCGCCCGCACCGAATGAGCTCGGCACCGACGGGCGAGAAGACGGTCTCCGTCCTTCAGCGATGGGGCCATGCTCATGCCCTCGACGCTGATCACCAGATACTGCGAGCGCAGGAAGAAACCCCCGAGTGCGAGCGCGGAAAGGAATCCGAAAATTGCCAGAAACATCATTCATCACCCGCCTGGGAATCAGTCCGGAATTCCCATCATCGCCAGCTTCCGATCTGGCGTTCCAATCGGACGCCGAAAACATACATACAGCTACCCCAGGAATGGCAAGAGGGCGGCCGGCAATGTGACCCACGTCACCGCCGCAGTGCGGATAGGCGTTGGATAGGAAATGGAGAGTTGCTTGTCGGAATATGGATCCAGTCACCGCGGCGGCCTGCCGGAAGCGAAATCAACGGAAGCCGCGCGACACATTTTGCGCACCTGGGCATCTCGAAGAGAGTGGGGCACGTCATGGTCATCGGGCTGTACGCAGTCGGTCTGCTTCTGGTGGCGGCGGTCGCGGTGGATCTGTCGCTCACCCTGGCCGTGATTCAGAGGCTCCGCGCTCTTGAGGTGAGTCGGGCCGGCAGCCGGACGGAGCACGCGCCGAAGATCGGACACACGGTGGAAGCGTTCACGACGACCAGCCTTGTCGACCGCCCCATCACTCTCGACGACGTCGCCATGGGCGAGCGGACAGTTGTCTTCTTCATGGTCGGCTGCGCGCCATGCGCTGCCCTGATCGAATCACTGGTCGCCGGAGCGAGCCTGGGTGACCCCAATCCGATCTTCTTCGTCGTCGGCAAGCCCGACAGTCCCGAGGCGCACGAGATCGGCGAGCGGCTACGGGGGCTGGGCGAGATCGTTCTGCTCGGCGACAGGGACCGTGGGGTGCTCGACGCCTTCGGCGGCGTAGCCTCGTTCCCGCGCATCGTCCGCCTCCAGGGCGGGGTGGTCCGTGAGTCCGAGAGTGCGCCGGCTCGGCTCACGTCGTGGCGGGCGGACGGCGCGGCTGCCTCTGTGGTGACTGCGTGAAGAGCGACCGCGTTCCCCGGATCCGCGTAGCAGCGGCTGCGCTTCGACTCGGCTGGCAGGCAGCTCCTGTGCTCGCCGGGGTGCAGATGCTGCTGGCCGTCCTGGCCGGCGTGGTGCCCGCGGTCACCGGTTACCTGAGCAAGATGCTCGTCGACGATCTCACACTCCGCTCGGCCTCCGGCGCCGGGCAGGTTGGCTGGCTGGCCGGCGGAGTCGCGGCAGGCGCGGGCCTGACGGCTGTTCTCACCGCGCTTGCCGGGCTGACCACGACAGCGTCCGGACGGTCAGTCAAAATGCTCGCGCAGGACCGTCTCTACCGCCGGATCAACGGCTTCAAGGGACTGCGGCCCTTCGAGGACCCGGCCACGCAGGACTCGATCAGACTTGCCGAGCAGGCATCCCAAGACGCACCGCGGCAGGTGCTGGACTTCTCCCTCACGGCACTTCGCGCCGCCACAACCATCGCAGGGTTCCTCGGCACCGTGCTCGCAGTCTGGCCGCTGATGGGCCTGCTCCTGGTCGGCTGCGTCGCCGCCTCGTCCGCCGGACAGCTCTGGCTCGCACGGCGGCAGGTGGACTCGATGCAGCGCTCCATGGCCGATGTGCGACGTCAGTTCATCTATCGGACGCTCCTGCTCGACCGGAGGTCCGCCACGGAGATCCGGCTCTTCGGAGCGGGACCCGAATTCCACCGCAGGACCCTGGACAGCCTGCGCAACATGCTCGATGTCGAGGTGGGCAAGGCTCGCCGGGACGCTGCCACCCAGTCCGCCCTGGCGTTGCTCACGGCTGTGGCTGCGGGTGCTGCGGGGGCCGCCGTTGCAGAGCAGGTCTGGCACGGCCACCTCACGATCGGCGAGATGGCGCTGTTCACGGCGGCCGTCACCTCGGTCCAGGGGGCGCTTGCGACGATCCTTGTGCAGTTCGGCCGGACCGACCAGGCTCTCAGGCTGTTCGCCGAGTACCTCAAGATCGTAGAGGCTCCCGATGACCTCCCCGACGGCGGTCGGCGCCCGGAGCGCCTTCGGCACGGCATCACACTCGAGGACGTCTGGTTCCGCTACGGCCAGGACGAGCCGTGGGTGCTTCGCGGACTGGACCTGCATCTAACGCATGGCGAGACCGTCGGGCTGGTTGGTGTCAACGGAGCCGGAAAGAGCACGCTCATCAAGCTTCTCTGTCGCTTCTACGAGCCGATACGCGGACGCATCCTGTGGGACGGCGTCGACATCCGCGAACTGAGTACCGAGGAGTTGCGCGCTCGCATAGGCGTCACCTTCCAGGACTACATGACGTACGACATGACGGCACGGGACAACATCGGCGTCGGGCAACTCGAGCACATGTCGGATCTGGAGCGGATCCGGGCTGCGGCCGGTCTTGCGGAGATCGACGACGTGCTCATCGGACTGCCGGACGGCTACCAGACCCTGCTCAGTCGGACACTCGTCGATCCGGGCCAGGACACTGGCGTCCTCTTGTCGGGCGGCCAATGGCAGCGGGTGGCTCTGGCCCGGTCTCTGCTTCGCGACGACGCGGATCTGCTGATCCTGGACGAACCGAGCTCGGGTCTCGACGCCCTGGCCGAGCGCAGGGTGCACGACACACTCGCCCGTCACCGCGCGGGGCGCACCAGCCTCCTGGTCTCTCACCGTTTGGCGTCACTGCGAAAGGCGGACCGCATCATCGTGCTCGCAGCCGGCAGGATCGCTGAGCAAGGGAGTCACCAAGAGTTGCTCGTTCTCGACGGCCGCTATGCAGAGCTGTTCCGTACCCAGGCCGAGGGCTACCAACTGCTCGAGTCGGCCCCCGCCGGGGCGGGGCTGTGATGGGCGCGCTGCACTTGAGCTGTGCAGTCCTGCTGAGCCTGGTCTTCGGAGCGGCAGTCGTCGGCAAGGCACGGTCGCGAGAGCGCCTGCGCGCCTTCGCGGCCGAGTTGTCAGGCTTCAGCTGGTTGGCGGCGAAGCTTCGGCAAGCGACAGCCGTGGTCGTCGTCGCCGGCGAACTGGCCTCCGTGGTGCTGATCTGGACAGCGGCCCGATGGGGCGGCCTGCTGGCCCTTGCGTTGCTCCTCGCCTTCTCGGTGGCGACGGTGTCTGCCGACAGAGCTGCTGACTGCCAGTGCTTCGGGGTGACCACAGGTGAACCTGCCGGAAGCACCGGTCTGTTCCTGACCCGCAATGCCGTCCTGACAACAGCGGCAGCGGTGGTGGCATTCACCCCCCTCGCGCAACCGGTGCTGCTGACAGCCATAGCCGCAGTTCTCGGTGGCGGCCTCGCCTCAGTGCTCGCCATTCGCACTGACGACCTCGCCTATCTCCTCGCCGGGCCACATCGCCATACGTGACCTGTACGCAGCACTCCGGCTTGCGTCACGCCGGACCCCAAGCCGCCTGCCGGATCCTCCGGCAGGTCATCCAGAAGAAATGGAGTACCAGAGATGCGCGCTTTCTACCGGACCATCGGTGAGCGAATCCTTGGCAGTCTGCTGCGTGAGGAGACGGCCTCCGCCGGCTGTGCCTACGAGTGCTGGTCGCAGCCCTCGATCGAGGGCAACGGGGTCTTCGAGATCACCTGCTGCAACTACAACAACTGCACCACGCACTGCTTCTGAGCCTGATCGACCACTGTCGCAGGTGCCCAGACGCTGGAGCCCCGGACTCGTCCGGGGCTCCAGCCCTGTGTGACGGTTGCGGTGGGGAACGGGCGATGGTCACGACTTCTGTGTGAACAGAGGTGATGGCGTGCTCGTAGAGTTCCTTCGGATGCGTTCCTGCAGCGAGGTGCCGCGCACCAGCTCCATGACGATCCACGGGTACGGGGTGTCCGGCGCCTCGATGATCTGATGGATCGTCACCACATGCGGATGCTGGAGCCGAGCCAGTGCCCATGCCTCCCGCAGCACCCGCTCCCGCAGCAGAGCCGCCCTGGCGGGATCCCCCTCCATGAGCGCGGGATCCGCGGGCCGCACCTCCTTGAGGGCGACCTCGCGGTGCAGCGCCAGATCGCGGGCACGCCAGACCGTTCCCATGCCGCCACTGCCGAGCTTGTCCAGCAGTTCGAAACGCCCGTCGACGAATCGTCTGCCAGGCTCCTCATTCATCATGTCGGCAAGCCCATCCGGAAGAAGTGGTCAGCGGGACGTCGGAGAGAACGGATCATACTGAGATCGGTCATCGGCGTACGTCGCCGACCGGATCCCAGGTGCCGCACAGCCAGGGCAGCACCTCGTCGGTGACGGCCCGGTGTATCCGGCGCACCGCAACCTCCTCGTACCAGGGCGCATCCACCGTGGTGTACCAGAACGAGGGGGCGAGGCTGTCCGCCAGCGCCCGACAGGCGTGGTCCACGGCGGCGAGGGTGTGGTCGGCCGTGGCCCGGGGGTCGGTGAGGAAGTCGAGGAAGGAAGCCGCCCAGCGTATGCGATTGCGCTGCCGGGAAGTCCATGGCTGGATGTCCTGTACAGGACCGACAAATGATCCGTCGTCAGCAACCGGATCCCGCCACGCCCGTTCTCCGGCCCCGGCATCCGCCACCGCCCACCGCTCGACGCGGTCCAGCGTCTCCCGGACCTCGGGCTCCGGGTCGGCGAGGTAGGCCGCCTCCCGCACCGCCGCCAGTGCGATGCGGACCGCGAGCAGCCGGTCGTCCCGGCTCAGCTCCGTCACGCGTCTCCGCAGGCTGTCGCGGGGACCGGCGCCGGGATCGGGTAGTGGTGCCTCCAGCAGCCGGGCGGCCTGCGGGTCGGCAGCTCCGGACGGGTCCGGCCGGGGCGCCGCGCGGCGCAGCCCGTCCCGGAGCACGGCGCGGACGCAGGACTCCTCGACGACCCCGCCGCGCCGGACGGCCGGCAGAACGGAACGGGCGGGGTGACCCCACTCCTCCAGCAGGTGCAGGCAGCGCGCACGGCGCAGCTCGGCGTCGTACGAGACCGGCTCCCGGCCCAGCTCCGCCTGGAGCAGTCGCAGCGCCAGCGGTTCGTCGTGGCTGCGCAGCGCGCGGATGAGCTCGGGAAGATTCTCGTCCGGATCGGCGGCCGACGACTGTAGGGCCTTTCGTACCTCGGGGTCGGGACCGGGGAGCCGGGTGAGGGCGGCCAGGCAGGACCGCCGGACCTGGAAGAGCGGATCCCGCAGGCCGGCGAGGGCTGCATCCCGGGCGGAGACGGGCAGTTCGCCCTCCAGTCGGGCGAGCGCCTGGGCGGCGGTGACGCGCACCCGGTCCTCCCGTCGCGGATCCAGGTGCTCGGCCAGCACGGCCACCGCCAACCCGGTTCGCACGCGGCCGCAGCGAACCCGCCAGCTCGAAGAGCACACCGGCTGCGGCCTTGGGGCCGACCACGCGTACGGCGGCCAGCACGGCGGGGACGGCGCAGCTCGGCGTCGGACGGATGCGAGCCAGCGCCTCCACGCAGTGGACGACCACGCGTCCGCGGCCCTTTCCCGCGGGCTGCTCGGCAACCGCGGCGAGCGCCTCCACCAGCGCGGGAACCGCAGCCAACCCAGCGGAGACGAGCGCCGCCACCGGCTCGCACACGTCCCCGACGGCCTCCGGCAGCCACTCGGGTTCCAGGTTCCTCTCGCCCGTCCAGACCTGGACGGACGGCCCGAAGAACGGCTGACGGCTCAACAGCTCCACCCACTCCCGCACCGCCCGCCCCTGCACCACCCATCCGGTACGGCTCAGGGCCCCGTCGAGCCGCCGCAGCGAGGCGAGGTTGTCCGGTCGCGCGCTGCGCCGCAGCCGGTCCACCTCCCCACCCGCCATAGCCGTCAAGCTCCCCTGCACGCGCGGCTGTTCTCCCCGCCGAGCACCGACCTCGGTCCCGCCCCCTGCCGAACTTATAACCTCCCGTGGCTGTCGTTTGACGTTGACGTGCGGGTCAGGGGTTAGCGTCACGGCGTCTTCGTCGCGATCGTGTGCGCGAACGCGACTGTCGTGTGCCTTCGTTGAGGAGAGTTCCGATGTCCGCACTGCCCCGCTCGTCCCGCGAGTTCCAGCTTGCGGTCCTGCCTGACGGTCTGCGCGGACCGTCTGCACCTGTGCCCCGGCGACGCCCTGCCACCGTCCGGACACCCCGAGGGCATCTGCACCTCCAGCGACGGCATCATCTCCCGCCGACTGGCCGCCATCGACGCGGAGATCGCCCGCCTCACCGGCTTGCGCGAACTGCTCTCCGCGGCGGTCGCCCCGCCGCAGCGTCGTTGAATCAGCCCTGGAGCGCAGGGGGTTGGCGTCGGCGAGCCCGGTGCACGAGTGCGAGTCCGATCGTCGCCAGGATCGCGAGTGCGACGGCTCCGCCGCCCACTGCCCACGACCAGATCGCGGGGCCGGGGCGGGGAACTGCCGGTGCGGCCGCGACTGTGACGGATGCTGTCCGGCTCGGCGGCAGCGGGTGCGTTGCGGTGCAGATGTCGTCGCTGAAGGGGCTCGTGGCGTTGCTCGGATCGAACACATACCAGGTGCCGACCTGGTAGCTGCGGTCGACGCTGGTGTGCTCGTCACCGACTCCGGGGGTGCCGACCACTTCGACGCGTGCGCCTTGCAGGGTGCGTACCTGGGCGTCCCGGCCGTCCCGGCCCGTCGAGAGCACCAGGCCGGTGAACTGATGGGGCGAGGCGGAGGGCGGCGCGGCGCACGAGGCGTAGGCCGGGGCGGCTAGCGACAGTACGCATGTCATCGCTGCCGCCGCTGCGGCGATGCCTGCGCGAGCAAGTCTCTGCATGCGGGTGGGACGTTGCCCGGTGCGGTTCGGTTCCCGCGAACCGGCGCCACCGGGCGTGGCGCCATCCGTGGCGACCGACGATGAGTTCGTCGAGGTCCCGGAGCCTGTCCGCGGCCAGCCGCGCATGGCACCCCTGGCTTGGTGCTCTCCTGCCAGGAGCGTAGTTCACAGCCTGTCGAACCAGCGTTTGAGGTGAATGAAGTCGGCTTCGGTCAGGCCGCGGTGGGGGTCGACGTGGTGGAGCAGAGCGCGTTTGCCGTGGTGGGCGGAGACCCAGGCCCGGTCGGTGGCGGTGATCTCGTCGTCGACCCAGGCGAAGGCCCTGCCGGCTGCCCAGTCGACCAGTGCGCGGGATTTCCAGTGCAGCCCCACGCGGTCGTCCAGCTGGTCGTTGTCGGACGGCCCCGGCCAGATCATCACGGGCAGTTCCGGCAGCCCGAGTCGCGGTGCGATGCTTTCGTTCGCGTCGATCGTCCACGTCGTTGCCCAGACCAGATCGCAGGGAAGTGCCAGCAGTCTGGGCCCGAACGTGGGGTCGACCCTCGCCAGCGGCGGCGGGATGAGTGGACCGTCGACATCCAGGAAGAGCAGTGGGCGCACTGTGCAACCGGTCATCGTCGAATGATATGTCGGATCGACGGGTGGTCCCGGAACGGTCAGTGTTCAATCAGGAGAAGAAAGTTCACTCCACCGGGTGCAGTCACGGGAGTGAGCGGAAGCTGTGCGCGGCGGGCGTCGTGCAGTAGCCGCGATGGGCGGCTCTGTCAATCGATCAGGATTCGCGATCGATTGCGATCAGTGTTCGGCATTGGACGCGGAGCCCGTCGTCCTGCATGCTCGTGAGCATGATGCAGCGCGCACGTGCGACGAGGTCCGGACGGGGTCCGGTTGCCGATGTCGCGTGCCGCCATCGCTCGGTCGCCGGCGCGGGGCTGCGGCTGACCCAGCGCAGGGTGATCGACTTCGGTACCGCGAAGTCCACCAGCTGTCGTTGTAGCTGATTCCACCGCACGCCAGTCCGCGCCGCCGCGCTTCGCGCCGTGCCGCATGCCCTTACTGAGCTGCGCCGTGTCTCGGCCCGCACTCCGCCGCTGCGCTGCTCGTGGGGCTTTTCCTCCCGTCCGTCCGCCGCTGCTGCGGACCGAGCGGCCCCTCCTCCTTCCACAAGGACACCTTCATGACCACCGTCAGCGCAGTTCCTGACGTCTCTGTCTGGGACAATCCACCTCATCTCGATCCGCGTGGCACGATCGTGCTGTTCCCCGGGCGCGGGGAGGACCCGAGTCTGTACGAGCGCTTCGGCGCCCGGTTCGGCGCCGACGCCTACCGGGTCCGTGCCGTCGCCGACCCGTCCCGCCATCCTGACCGCGCGATCAAGCAGGTCAAGGAGATCCTGGCGGCTGATGACCTGTCACATCCGGTCGTGCTGGCCGGATCCGACGGCGGCGCGCTCTTCGCCGCGGGACTGGTCGCCAGCGGAGAGGTGACGGCGGACGCGCTGCTGCTCGCCGGGCTCCCGGTACACCGCGCCGACACCGTGGCGGCACCCAACGCGTGGGACGAGGAACTCGGCGCCCGCACGGCCTGCAGCACCCACCAGGGGCGGCTGGCCGCAGCGGACCGACTGGAGCGCGGCGCCGTGTACACGCCGCTTCCGTCGGAGTGGTTCGAGCGCGCCGACCTCGCCGCCGTCCACGTCCCCGTGCTCGCGCTGCACGGTGCGGCGGACGAGATCAGTCCGTTGTCCGAGGCCCGGGCCGGCTACGCGGCCGCTCCCCGGATCGAGCTGGTGAGCCTGGTCGGCGGTCGGCATGACGCCCTCAACGACGCCTCGCACCGCACCAGCGCGGCGACCGTGCTCCTCTTCCTGGAGCGACTCCGCCTGGGCCCCGAGGCCCCGCTCGTCGCCGTCCGCGAGAAGCTCGCCGTCCGCGAGGAGCTCCCGTCATGACCCGCTACGTGATCATCGGGGCCGGTGCGGTCGGAGTCACCCTCGCCGCGGAACTTCACGCCGGCGGCTCCGACGTCCTGCTGGTGGCCCGCGGCGGACAACTGGCAGCGCTGCGCGAGGGACGGCTGCGCCTGGTCCGGCCGGACGGGACGACGACACTGGACCTCCCCTTCGCGGCCGGGCCCGAGGAGGTGCAACTCACCGAAGGCGACGTGCTGGTCCTCGCGGTGAAGACCCAGGACGCCGAGCAGACCGTGGCGGACTGGGCCTGGCGCGCGGTGACGCTCGACGACGGGGGCCAGTCCTCGGCGGCGGAGACGCTGCCGGTGATCACCCTGCAGAACGGCCTGGAGAGTGACCGGGTCGCGCTGCGCCGTTTCGCCGATGTGCTGGGCGCGACCGTCTGGATCCCCGCCGCCTATGTCGAGGACGGCGTGGTGGTCAGCCCCGCCGCCCCGACTCCGGCGGCGCTGTGGATCGGCCGCTATCCGCACGGCGACGATCACCCCGCGCTGGCCCGGTTCGCCGAGGACCTGCGTGCCGCGTCCTTCGAGGTCCAGGTGGTGCCGGACATCGTCGGATGGAAGACCGCCAAGCTGCTCGGCAACACGGTGAACGCCCTGGACGCCCTCTACCGGAGCAGTCCGTTGCGCGACGAAGCCGCGGGGCTGCTGGCCGACGAGGCACGCGCGGTGTTCGCGCAGGCGGGTCTGCCGATCGTGGACCGCACCGAGCGCAGCACGGTGGACCTGTCCGGTTTTGTGATCCACGACATCCCCGGGCATCCGCGGGTCGGCATGTCCACCTGGCAGAGCCTGGCCCGGTCGGGCTCACTGGAGGCCGACTTCCTGAACGGTGAGGTGGTCCTGCAGGCACGACTGGCCGGGCGCACGGCACCCGCCAACTCCGCCGTCCTGGAACGGATCCAGCGCGCTGCCCGGGAGCGGACGCCGGCCGGATCACTCGGCGACGCGGACCTCGCCGCCACCCTGCCGGGACTGCGGCCGCCGGTTCTGGTGTCGGCCGAGGAACTGCGTGCGGAACTCGCGGGGGAGCGCCGCCCGGTGCTCCTGGACGTCCGCTGGGCGCTCGGCGACCCGCACGGCCGCGACCACTACCTGCGGGCCCACATCCCCTCGGCGGTCTACGTCGATCTGGACACCGAACTCGCGGCGCCGGCACAGCCGTTGGCCGGGCGGCATCCGCTGCCCACCGCTGCGGCCCTTCAGCAGGCGGCCCGCAGCTGGGGCGTGACGGCCGCGCGCCCCGTCGTGGTCTACGACGACGCCGGCGGGCTGGCCGCCGCTCGCTCCTGGTGGCTGCTGCGCTGGGCCGGTGTCGCCGACGTGCGCATCCTGGACGGCTCGCTCGCCGCCTGGCGCGGCGCCGGAGGCCGGCTCGCCGAGGGCGAGGAAGTGGCCGCAGTACCGGGCGACATCGTGCTCAGCCCGGGCCGCCTGCCGGTGCTCAGCGCCGACCGGGCCGCCGCCCTCCCGGACCACGGCGTGCTGCTGGACGCCCGCGCCGGTGAGCGCTACCGGGGCGAGGCCGAGCCGATCGACCCCCGCGCCGGACACATCCCCGGCGCGGTCTCCGCCCCGACCGCGGAGAACCTCGACCCGGACGGCCGCTTCGCCGATGCGGAGCAGGCAGCCAAGCGCTTCGCCGCCCTGGGCGTCACGCCCGGCACCGAGGTCGGCGTCTACTGCGGATCCGGTGTGACCGCGGCCCACCAGGTGGCCGCCCTCGCCGTCGCGGGTATCGACGCGGCCCTGTACCCGGGCTCGTGGTCGGCCTGGTCCGCGGACCCCCGGCGTCCGGTCGCCACCGGGCCGCAGCCCCGCCTGGAGGAGAGATGAGCACCAGCGAAGTGGCCCAGCAACTGACGCCGACCGAAGCGGACGCCGAAGCACGGGCGCCCGAAATCCAGACCCCCGAAATCCAGACCCCCGAAATCCAGACCCCCGACCCCCGGCACCGAGCCGCCACGGGCGGAGTCGAGACGATCCGACCCCTGCACCAGCGCAAGAGGCCGCAGATCCCGCGACCGGTCCGCCGTTCGGTGGGGCCGATCGGGGCACTCGCGCTGTGGTGGCTGCTCAGCAGCACCGGCGTGCTCTCCGCGGACACCCTGGCATCCCCGGCGGCGGTCTTCCGGCAGGGCTGGGACCTGACCGTCGACGGCAAACTGGGCTCGGCGATCTGGGCCTCCAGCCAGCGTGTCCTGGAGGGCTTCCTGATCGGCGCGGTCGCCGGCACCGCCCTCGCTGTCCTCGCCGGGCTGTTCCGGCTCGGCGAGGACCTGATCGACGCGACCGTGGGCATGCTGCGCGCCCTGCCCTGGGTGGGCCTCATCCCGCTGTTCATCGTCTGGTTCGGCATCGACGAGACCCCGAAGATCGCCCTGGTGGTGATCGCGGTGACCTTCCCGCTCTACTTCAACATCTACGCCGGGATCCGCGGCGTCGACTCCCAGCTGGTCGAGGCCGGAACCGTGCTCGGTCTGGGGCGCTGGGGGCAGATCCGCCACATCGTGCTGCCCGGCGCACTCCCCGGCGCGCTCGTCGGGCTGCGCTACGCCCTCGGCAGCGCCTGGCTGGCGCTGGTCTTCGCCGAGCAGATCAACGCGAGCAACGGCATCGGCTACCTGATGAACAACGCCGAGCAGTTCTTCCAGACCGACGTGATCGTGGTGTGTCTGGTGGTGTACGCGATCCTCGGCCTGATCACCGACCTGATCGTGCGGCTCGGCACCAAGTACCTGCTCTCCTGGCGCGCATCCTTCGACGGAGCCTGACGATGACGACGACTGCCGAACCGACCTCCGTCCAGGTCCGCGGCCTGGTGCGCGCCTTCGGCGAGCGCCGGGTGATCGACGGGCTCGACCTGGACATCCGCCCCGGCGAGTTCGTCGCCCTGCTCGGCCACAGCGGCTGCGGCAAGAGCACCCTGCTGCGCGTCCTGGCGGGCCTGGACCGCGACATCGAAGGCTCCGTCACCGTGCCGCGCCGCCGCGCGGTGGCGTTCCAGGCGCCCCGGCTGCTCCCCTGGAAGCGGGTCTGGCGCAATGTCGTCCTCGGCCTGCCGGGTCGGGCCGACCGGGCGCTCGCGGAACGCTACCTCGGTGAGGTCGGCCTGACCGAACGGGTCGCCGTCTGGCCCAAGACCCTCTCCGGCGGTGAGGCCCAACGGGTGTCCCTGGCCCGCGCCCTGGTCCGCGAACCGGATCTGCTGCTGCTCGACGAACCCTTCGGCGCGCTGGACGCGCTGACCCGGGTCAAGGCCCAGCAGCTGGTCGGCGAGCTGTGGACCAGGCGCAACTGCGGCGTCCTGCTGGTCACCCACGACGTGGAGGAGGCCGTACTGCTGGCGGACCGGGTCCTGGTCATGCGGGACGGCGGCATCGCCCACGAGGCCGTGGTGGACCTGCCCCGGCCGCGCGACATCGGCTCGCCCGAGTTCGTGGCGCTGCGCACCGGACTGCTCGGCCGACTCGGGGTGGGGGAACCCGAGCCCGCGCGTTCCTGACCGCGACCGGCACACCACACCCCCGTGGCGTCCCGGTCCCAGCATGCCCTTCAGCCACACCTTTTCTGAGGTTTCGTCATCATACGGAGGCCCCCGCCATGTTCCGCTCTGTCCTACGCCCGGTGGCTCTCGCCGCCGCACTCATGGCCGCGCTGGCAGGGTGCGGCAGCTCGTCCCACACCAACACCGCACGCGTCAACGCGGCCGGGAGCGTGGACCTTTCGGGGATCACACTCACCCTCGGGGACCAGGCGCACGGACTGGAGACCCTGCTCGACGCGGCCGGCGCCCTCAAGGGCGTTCCCTACAAGGTCACCTGGGCCGAGTTCCAGGGAGCCGCGCCGCTGTTCCAGGCGATGCAGAGCGGCAAGGTCGACACCGGCACCGCCGCCGACCTGCCCACACTGCAGGCCATCAGCGGCGGCTTGAAGATCAAGGTGGTCGCCGCCGCCACGGCCAACGGCTCGGGCACGGCGATCCTCACCCAGCCGGGATCGCCGGTGAAGACGGTCGCGGACCTCAAGGGCCGCACCGTGGTGGTGTCCTCGGCCAAGGGCAGCATCGCCGAGTACCTGCTGGCCAAGGCACTGGCCGACGCCGGACTGAGCTACTCGGACGTGCACGTCGAGTACCTGCTGCCCACGGCCGCGCAGGCGGCGTTCAACGCGAAGCAGATCCAGATCTGGGCGACGTTCGGGGTGTACCAGGACATCGCCGTGGAGAAGGGCGCACAGCTGCTGGTGGACGGCAGGGCCGGCCGCACCAGCGGCGTCGGGTTCATCTCCGCCGCCCAGTCCTCCATCGCCGACCCGGCCAGGAAGGCGGCCATCGCCGACTTCCTGCGGCGCCTCGCCCAGGCCTACGCCTGGACGACCACGCACGCGGCCCAGTACGCGCAGGTCTTCGTGCAGAAGAACGGTGTCAGTCCGAGCGTGGCCCGGACCGTCGTCTCCCAGGGGGCGCGTGCGCTGCAGCCCGTCACGCCCCAGGTGGTGACGGAGGTTCAGGCGGTGTCGGACCTGATGAACCACATCGGATCCCTGCCCAGCGATGTGCGGGTGGCCGGAACCGTCGACACCTCGCTCTTTCCGCACGCTCTCTCCCAGTGACACGCCTCTCCCAGTGACCGGAGGTCGCCATGCCCGTCGAGTTCATCAGCGCCACCCACACCACCAACACCACCGAGGCGACCGGCCCCGGTCGGCACGGCGGCTTCGACGTCGACTACACCCGCCGCTTCGTCCGGGCGCTGGACGACGGAGGGTTCGACTGGACCCTGGTCGCCTACAGTTCCGCCGGCGTCGACGCCGAGCAGGTGGCCCAGTTCGTGGTCAACAACTCCGAGCGGATCAAGCCGATGCTGGCCCACCGACCCGGCTTCGTCTTCCCGACCAGGGTCGCCAAGGCGCTCGCCACCCTGGACCGGATCGGCCGCGGCCGGCTGGGACTGCACATCATCTCCGGCGGCAACGACGCCGAACAGGCCCGCGAGGGCGACTATCTGACGAAGTCCCAGCGCTACGACCGCTCCGAGGAGTTCATCCAGATCCTGCGGAAGGTGTGGACCAGCACCGGTCCGTTCGACCACGAGGGCGAGTACTACCGGTTCGAGGACTTCGCCACCGACATCAGGCCCTACGGCGACACCATCCCGATCTCCGTCGGCGGCTCCTCGGCGGAGGCATACCGGGTCGGCGGGCGGCAGGGCGACATCTTCGGGCTGTGGGGCGAACCGCTCAAGGAGACCGCCGAGCAGATCGCCGCCGTCAACGCGATCGCCGACGCGGCCGGGCGCCCACGCCCCCGGATCTGGGTGTCGTTCCGCCCGATCGTCGCCGCCACCGACGAGCTGGCCTGGGCCAAGGCCCACCAGATCCTCGGCCAGGTGCAGCGCACGATCGCGGCGACCCCGGCGGGCGCACGCTACCCCGTACCGGGCGACGGGAGGCCCGCCAACGTCGGCTCGCAGCGACTGCTGGACGTGGCCGCGCGCGGCGAACTGCACGACCGCGCGCTGTGGACGCCGCTGGTCACCGCCACCAACGCGGCGGGCAGCTCGACCGCGCTGGTGGGCAGCTACGAGACGGTCGCCAAGGCGCTGCTCGACTACGTCGACATCGGCTGCGAGCTGCTGTCCATCCGCGGCTACGACCCGCTCAACGACGCCGTCGACTACGCCCGCTACGTCCTCCCGCTGGTCCGTCAGGAGCTGGCACGCAGACCGGAGGCCACCGCGCTGGCCGGCTGAACGACAGCTCCCCGCCCGCCCGTCCACACCCTCGTACCTCGTACCGGAAGGAAGAAGCATGTCCAGATCCCGTCCTGCCCTGCTGCTCGCCGCGCTCACTCTCCCGCTGGCCGCGTGCGCCTCTTCGGCGAAGTCCAGCACCGCCGCTGCCACGGCCTCCGGTGCGCAGAGCGCGGTCACGTCCGCCGACCTCTCCACGGTGACGCTGCGGGTGGGCCAGACCGGCTGGAACCAGGTGGGGGCCGCACTTCAGGTCGCGCATCTCGACAACACCCCCTACGAGGTGAAGTGGTCCGTCTTCACCGGCGGCAACAAGCAGCTCCAGGCGCTTCAGGCGGGCGCGCTGGACGTGGCGTCGAGCAGCGACATCCCGCCGGTCTTCGCGGCTGCCGCGACCACGCCCAGGTGGCGGGTGGTCGCGGTGCAGCGCACCAACACCCTGCTGCAGAACGTGGTCGTGGCCAAGGGCTCCGGAATCACCTCCATCGCCCAGCTGAAGGGCAAGAAGGTCGGCTATGTGCAGTCGACCACCGCGCAGTACTTCCTCTACAAGCTGCTGGTGCAGAGCGGCCTGAAGTGGTCCGACATCCAGGCGGTGCCGCTCACCCCGCAGGACGGCGTCGCCGCCCTGTCCAGCCACTCGATCGACGCACTGGCGAGCTACGGAAACTCGATCATCACCACGCAGCAGCAGGGCGCCACCGTCATCGGTTCCGGCCAGGAGATTCTCTCCGGCGACTTCCCCTGGGAGGCGTCGACCAAGCTGATCGGCGACGCCGCCCAGTCGGCGGCCCTGGTGGACCTGCTGGCCCGGATCAACAAGGCCTACGCCTACGTGCGCAACGGCCACCAGGCGGAACTGGCCCAGCTCACCGCGGCCGCCACCAACGAGCCGGTGAGCGAGGCCCTGAGCCAGATCGTCGCGGACGAGAAGCAGCGGCCCAGCACGGTGCAGCCCACCAGCGCCGACCAGATCAGCAAGGAGCAGGACGTGGCAGACGCCTTCACCGGCCTCGGCGCGCTGCCGGGCAAGGTCGACGTGGCCTCCTACTGGAGCGAGGCCCTCAGCACCCGGCTCACCAGCGCGCTGGCCGCGTCATGAGCACGACCGCGACCGGCCGGCGGCTGCCCGTACCGGCTCTGGACCGTCTGGACCAGGTGACGGCCGCCCTGGCGGCCACCGCCGGCGAGTACGACCGCAGCGGCGCCTTCCCGCACGCCGCGATCCAGGTCGTCCACGAGGCCGGGCTGCTCACCGCCGGGGTCGATCCGCGGTTCGGCGGCACCGGAGTGAATTCCACCGAACTCGCGACGATCCTGCTGGCCCTCGGCAAGGGTGATCCGTCCGTCGCGCTGATCGCCGCGATGACACTGCTGCCGCACGCCTTCCAGCAGCGGCAGCCATGGCCCGAGGAACTCTACGCCCGGGTGCTCGCCGAGTCGGCCGAGCGTCCCACCCTGCTGAACAACGCGCGGGTGGAGCCGGATCTCGGCTCCCCGGCCCGCGGCGGTCTGCCCGCGACGCTGGCGCGGCGGACCGGGACCGGATGGTCGGTCAGCGGGCGCAAGCGCTTCGTCACCGGCGCCGAGGGGCTCAGCTACTTCCTGGTGTGGGCGGCCACCGACGAGGAGACTCCCCGGGTCGGCACCTTCGTCGTCCCGGGCCGGTCCCCGGGCATCGAGATCCTGCCCACCTGGCAGCAGTTGGGCCTGCGGGCCAGCGGCAGCCACGACGTCTCGTTCACGGAGGTGGAGATCCCGCAGGAGAACGTCCTCGGCATCACCGAGTACGGGGTCAAGGCCGAGCAGGACAACCTGGCCGGCGGCGGGGTGCACGTCCTGGTGTCCGCGCTGTACCTGGGGGTCGCCCGCGCGGCGCAGGAGTACCTGCACACCTTCGCGCACGAGCGGGTGCCCACCAACCTGGGCCGCCCGCTCGCCACCACGGACCGGTTCAAGCAGACGGCGGGGGAGATCGAGACCCTGCTGTCGGCCGCCGAGCAGCTGGTGTTCGGGGTCGCCGACCGGCTGGACCGCGGCCTGGCCGTCCCGGGGACGGAGGCGCTGGCAGCGAAGGTGGTCGCCGTACGGCATGTCACCACCGCCGTGCAGACGGGGCTGCGGCTGCTGGGCAATCCGGGCCTGGCCCAGGCCAACCCGCTGGAACGGCACTTCCGCGACATCCAGTCGGCCGGAGTGCACGCACCGCAGGAGGACACCTCGCTGCTCACCATCGGCGCGGCCGTGCTGGCCGCCGCCGCGCCCGGCGCATGACCCCGCAGCACCGGGTGCGCCTGCCGGACGGCGAGTTCAGCACCGACCCGGACGTCATCGCCGCCCACCGGCTCGACCGCTCCGGCTGGCTGCCCAAGGGCCTGCCCGCCGGGGTGGCCTTCGCCGCCTCCGTGGCCGACGTGCAGGCGCTGCTGCGGCACGCCCAGTCGGCCGCGACGCCGGTGGTGGTCCGCGGGGCGGGCACCGGGCTCTCCGGCGGCGCGGCGGCGACCGACGGCAGCATCGTGCTCGACCTGTCCCGGATGAACCGGATCCGGGAGATCTCCGCCGAGGACCAACTCGCCGTCGCCGAGCCGGGGGTGATCACAGCCGACCTCGACCGGGCAGCCGCGGCCCGGGGCCTGCGCTACGCCCCCGACCCGGCCAGTGCCGCCATCTCCACCATCGGCGGCAACATCGCAACCAACGCGGGAGGCCTGCGCTGCGCCAAATACGGGGTCACCCGCGACTCGGTGCTCGGCCTGGACGTCGTCCTCGCGGACGGTGAGATGATCAGCACCGGCCGACGCACCGTCAAAGGTGTTGCCGGCTACGACCTCACCAGTCTGTTCGTCGGTTCGGAAGGGACGCTCGGCGTGGTCGTCGCGGCGACGCTGAAGCTACGGCCGCTGCCGGCGGCCACCGCGACCCTCGCCGCGTACTTCGATGACATCACCTCAGCAGCGGCTGCTGTCACGGCGATCACGGCAGCGGGGCTGCAACCCGCCGTCGCCGAACTGCTGGATTCGGCGACCCTGGCCGCGATCGAGGAGGCATTCGGTCCGGCCGTGAACGAGACGAGCTCGGGCGGCGCCGGAGCCATTGCGGGGGCGTTCCTGCTGGTCCAGACCGACGGTTCGGCTGCCGAGGCCGAGGCGGAGCAGATCTACCAGGTGCTGCTCCGCCATGCCACGTCGGTCTCGCGGGCCGACGGAGCGGCCGAGGCCGAGCGGCTGCTTGAAGTCCGCCGCCGGGCCCTGCCGGCCCTGGAGCGGCGCGGACGGGTACTGATCGAGGATGTCGCGGTGCCGCGCACCCGACTGGCCGAGGCCGTGGCGGAGATCCAGGAGATCTCGCGCACCTTCGCGGTACCGGTCTTCACCATGGCGCACGCGGCCGACGGCAACCTGCACCCCATCATCGTGGTCGACCGGGACCGCGAGCTGGACCAGGACGTCTGGGCGGCGGCCGACGCGATCTTCACCATGGCGCTGCGCCTCGGTGGAACGCTGACCGGCGAGCACGGCATCGGCGTGCTCAAACGGAGGTGGCTGGTGGACGAGTTGGGCGAACGGAACCTTGCTCTGCAGCGCCAACTGCGTTCCGTGTTCGACCCCGGGGGGATCCTCAACCCGGGAAAGGCCGTTTAGTCAGACGGGTCGGATCCCGGTCCCGGCGAGCAGGCCCCGGACCGCCCTGGTCGTGGTCTCCGCCAGCTGCTGCGGAGCCCCGGACCGGGTGCGCAGGTGCAGCCGCTCCGGGGTCACCTCCGGCAGGTCCGGCCGACGTTCCAGGCCCTCGGGTGGTGAGCCGACATCGGCGAGCAGCCCCACTCCGAGGCCCCCGCGGATCGCGTTCACCACCCCGGCCAGATACGCGGCCTCGACCACGACGCTCGCCGCGAGCCCGTGCTCGGCCAGCGTGCCCAGCGCGCGGCGGCGGATCGTGCAGGGGCTGTCGATGACGACCACCGGTATCGGGGCGCCCGCCGCCGGCATCCGCCAGTCCGGCGCCGCGAACCAGGACAGCGGAAGGAACCCGGCGGGCTCGCTCTCCCGTTCTCCGGGGTCGCCCATGAAGACGGCCACATCGATGCTGCCCCGGTCGAGGGCCTCGTTGAGCCGTCTGCTGCGGTCCAGCCGGAACCGCACCCCGTGCTCCGGATAGCGCGCCCGCAGGGCCCCGGTGATCGCGGGCAGGATGCGGTCGGCGGCGTGCTCGGTCGAACCGACGACGATGGTCCCCGCCTCGCGCTCGCCCAGACCGAGACGGACCAGGGCCTCGTCGTGCGAGGCGAGGATCTTGCGGGCCTCCGAGAGCAACGTCTCGCCGAGCGGCGTGAACCGCATGGCCCGCCCGTCGCGCTCGACCAGGGGGCCGCCCACGCTCCGCTCCAGGCGCCGCACATGCTGGCTCACCGCGGACTGCGACATCCCGATCGCCTCAGCCGCACGGTGGAACCCACCGCAGTCGGCTATCGAGGTGAGGGTGCGCAGGGCGGCGATGTCCAGGACGGTGGCCATGCCGCGAGGGTACCAACCCACGGTTTCGCCGGACTCGGCCGAAGGTGTGCGGCTCGCACACATGCCCGCGGAGAAAGCTGCTCGTCGCGACGGGGATCCGGGACCGGATGCACAAACCATTGTTAGGTAAGGCTTCCCTGGCCTATGTTTCTCCTGTGTGAGCCCCAGGGGCTGAGTTGACGGCCCGTCCGCGTGGAACTGGAGTACCTGTGGTGCGTAGAACTGTACGTCCCGTCCTGGCGCTGTGCGCCGTATCCCTCTCCCTGGCCGTGGCGGGGTGCGGCAGCTCAGCGGCGCCCGCCGCGACGAGTGCCGCGGGTGCGCCGGCGGCGGCCGGCGGGTCGCTCGCCGGTCAGTCGCTGACGGTCTACTCCGGGCAGCACCAGCAGACCGTGCAGGTACTGGTGAAGGACTTCGAATCGCGCACCGGGGTGAAGGTTCAGCTCCGTTCCGGCGACGAGGCGGAGCTGGCCAACCAGATCCTGCAGGAGGGAAAGGCGTCACCCGCGGACGTGTTCTACGCGGAGAACCCGCCGGCGCTGACCAACCTGGAGGAGCGCGGCCTGCTCGCGCCGGTCGACACCAAAACCCTGCAGGCGGTGTCCGCGAGCGACAGCTCGGCCAGGAGCGACTGGGTCGGGGTCTCCGCGCGCACGGCGGCGTTCGTGTTCAACACCGACAGGATGTCGGCCTCGTCCGCGCCGACCTCCGTCCGTGACCTGGCCGGAGCCGCCTGGAAGGGGAAGCTGGGGATCGCTCCGAGCGAGACGGACTTCGCGCCGATCATCACCCGGATGATCGCGAGCGACGGGCAGGCCGCGGCCAAGACGTGGCTGGAGGGACTGAAGGCCAACGCCAAGGTCTACAACAGCAACGAGGACCTGGTGGCCGCGGTGAACCGGGGCGAGGTCGCCGGCGGGGTCATCGACCACTACTACTGGTACCGGCTGCGGGACGAGCAGGGCGCGGGCAAGGTACACAGCGCACTGCACTACTTCACTCCGGGCGACCCGGGCGCGCTGGTCGACGTCTCGGGCGCGGCCGTGCTGTCCGCGAGCAAACACCAGTCCGCTGCCCAGGCCTGGCTCACCTACCTGACCAGCACTCCGGCGCAGACCATCATCGCCACCTCGCAGAGCTACGAGTACCCGCTGGCCGCCGGTGTGCAGAACACCAAGGTCTCCCAACCGCTGGCCCAGGTCGGCACGGTGGCGTCGCCCGGCGAACTCGGCGACGGCAAGCAGGCGTTGCAACTGCTGCAGGACGCCGGCCTGCTGTGAGCATTCTCAACCGCCCGGTGGGGCAGGGCCTGACGCCGATGCCGCGATTGCCGCGGTGGCGCGCACCCCGCACCCTTCCGACACTTCCGCTGCTGGTCACGGTCGTCATCGCGGTGGTGGCCTCACCACTGGTCTTCATCGTCGTGCAGGCCGGGCAGGCCGGCCTGGACCAGGCCCAACGCCTGCTGGGGCGGCCGCTGATCGCCACGCTGCTGTGGCACACGGCGAGTCTGGCCGTCGTCGTCACGCTCGGCGCGGTGACACTCGGATTCGCCGCCGCCTACCTGGTCGAACGCACCGACCTGCCGGCCCGCAGGTGGTGGACCGTCCTGCTGGCGATGCCGCTGGCGGTACCGGAGTTCGTCCACGGCTACTCCTGGGTCTCGCTCTTCCCCCAGGTCCAGGGGTACTGGGGCGCGGTACTGGTGATGACCTCCTCGCTGTATCCGCTGGTGTTCCTGCCGGTGGCCGCGACCCTGCGCCGGTTCGACGCCTCCGCCGAGGAGGTGGCCCGCAGCCTGGGCCACGGACGCTGGGTCACCCTGTGGCGCGTCACCGTGCCGCTGACCCGGCCCGCCCTGGCCGGCGGGGCGCTGCTGGTCTCGCTGTACCTGCTGGGGGAGTACGGGGCGTTCGCCATGCTGCGCTACACCACCTTCGCCACCGCCATCTTCACCGAGTACCAGCTCGGATTCGACGCGGCCTCCGCCTCCCTGCTGACCCTGGTGCTGTGCGCCCTCGCGCTGCTCCTGGTCACCCTCGACGCCCGTACCGGGCGGCGCGGCCGCCTGGTACGCCAGGGTGCCACCGCGCGCCCCGGCCCGCCCATCGCCCTGGGCCGCTGGAAAGCCCCGGCCCTGATCGGCGTGACCGCGCTGGCCGCCACCGCGCTCGGCGTACCGCTGTTCGCGCTGGGCTACTGGCTCCTGCGCGGCAGCTCCACCACCCTGCCGCCCGCCTCCATCCTCGGCGCCGCGACCACCACACTCGGCTACGCGCTGACCGCGGCCGCGGTCGCCACCGCCGCCGCGGTTCCGGTGGCGCTCTACTCCTGGCGGCGCGACAACCGCCTTGCCCGGGCCGCCGAACGCACCGCCTACCTGACCCGGGCGCTGCCCGGCATCGCGATCGCCCTGTCGATCGTCTTCTTCGCCGTCCGCTACGCCCAACCGCTGTACCAGCAGCCACCGCTGCTGGTGGGCGGATACGTGATCCTCTTCTTCCCGCTCGCGCTGACCGCGGTGCGCGCCTCGCTGGCCCAGGTGCCGCCCGGAGTCGAGGAAGTCGCCCGCTCCCTGGGCACCCGGCCCCTGCTCGTTCTGCTGCGGGTCACCGTGCCGCTGATCGTTCCCGGCCTGGGCGCCGCCGCCGCGATGGTCGCCCTGACCGCCAGCACCGAACTGACGGCCACCCTGCTGCTGTGCCCGACCGGGACGCAGACCCTGGCAACCCAGTTCTGGGCCTACACCACCGGAATGGCCTATGGCGCCGCAGCCCCCTACGCCGCCCTCATGGTCGCCCTGTCCGCACCCGCCGTCCTCCTCCTCACCCGCCGTACCCTCGGCCCCCACCGGATCGGAGACGCCTCGTGAGCGGTCTGTCCATCACCCACCTGCACGCGACGCACGGCCGTACCCCCGTCCTCAACGGTCTCGACCTCACGGTGCCGGACGGGACGCTGGCCTGTGTGCTCGGCCCCTCCGGCTGCGGCAAGAGCACCCTGCTGCGGGTCATCGCCGGCTTCCACGCCGCCAGTGCGGGACACCTCGCCCTCCGCGGGCGCACCCTCGACGACGGCCGCACACCGCTTCCCGCCGAGCGGCGCCACATCGGCTACGTGCCCCAGGACGGCGCCCTGTTCCCGCACCTCACCGTCGCCGGCAACATCGGCTTCGGCCTGCCGCGCAACGCCCGCCGCGAACGCGTCATCGAGATGCTCGACCTCGTCGGGCTCGACGGCCTGGCCGACCGCCACCCGCACCAGCTCTCCGGCGGGCAACAGCAACGCGTCGCCCTGGCCCGCGCGTTGGCCCCGCGCCCCGAACTCCTGCTCCTCGACGAACCCTTCGCAGCCCTGGACGCGGCGCTGCGGACCGAACTGCGCGCCGAGGTCGCCGCCACCCTGCGACGGGCGGGTGCCACCGCGATCCTGGTCACCCACGACCAGGACGAGGCCCTCTCCTTCGCCGACACCATCGCCGTCATGCGCCACGGCCGCATCGCCCAGACCGGATCCCCCCACACCCTCTACCACCGGCCTGCCGACCCCGACGTCGCCCGCTTCCTCGGCGAGGTCAACCTGCTGCCCGCCCTGCTGCGCGACGGCACGGCCGGCACCGCCCTCGGTAACGTGCCCCTCACCACCGACACCCCCGGTACCGGACGTACCACCGTCATGCTCCGACCCGAACAACTGCGGCTGACCACCACCGCGCCCGCACCCACGGCCGTGCGGGCGCACGTCCTGCACTGCGTCTTCCGCGGCCACGACCACCGCCTCGAACTCGCCCCTGACCCCCACCCGGACCTCCCCGACCGCCTCGTCGCCTACACCGACGACGCCCCACCCCCGCCGGGCACCCCGCTCTACCTCACCCTCCGCGGCACAGCGCACCCCGTCGGCCCGCTCGAAGAACCCGAACCCCTCGCCGAACCCCTCGCAGAGCCGCGCGCCGAACCGGCCGACGATCACTCCCATGCCGTGCAGGCACCGACACGCTGACCTCTACGCGCTCAGGCGGGGAGGGTCGCCGCGAGCGCGTCCAGCGCGGAGCCGATCCGCTGCGCGCCGGCATCGCTGAGCTGGCCCCCTTTCTGCAGGTCGGCCAAGCGGTGGCGCAGATCGGCGATCTCGTGGGCGGGGTTGCCGTCGCGCCCCTTGGCGAGTTGCCGGGAGAGGTTCCCGAGGCGGTTGCGCACGTCCTGGGCGGCGTCGGCGTCGATCTCCCCGGCGTTCTGCGCCTCGGCGACGGCACGCTGCAAGGCGTCGAAGGTGCCCTGTCCGGTCTGCGCGGCGTCCGGCGAAGGGGCGGTGCTCGCGGTGGTCGCGGGTGAGCTGGGCTGCGGCGACGTACGGGCGGGCGACACGCTCGCGGGCGGTGTACTGCGGGCCGAGGCATGGTCGGCGGGCGAGCCCGCGGCGAGTACATACCCCGTCAGACCCGTTGCGGCGAGCGCCGCCAGGACGAGTGCGGCGGCGCGTCGCCCGCCCAGGCGGTCGACCCACTGCAGCGGGCCGGTGGGCGCCGGGCCCTTGCCGGCCGGCGACAGGGCGGGCAGCCGGACGGTCCTGGCCGAAGACGCGCGGCCGACGCGCGCGAGTCGGTCGCGGGCCGCGCCTGCGTCGGTGGGGCGCTGGTCGGGGTCCTTGGCCAGCAGGTCGAGCACCAGCTCCTCCAGGCCGGCCGGAATCTCGGGACGCAACTGCCGTGGCGGAACGGGCGGTTGGTGCACGTGCTGGAAGAGGATGGCCATCGGGTCCTCGCCCTCGAACGGGGGCTGCCCGGTGAGCATGGCGTACAGGACGCAGCCGAACGCGTACAGGTCGGTGCGCGGGTTGGCCCGGCCGCCGGTGGCCTGTTCGGGGGCCATGTAGCTGCTGGTGCCGACGACGGTGGCGGTGGAGGTGAGCGCGGCGCGCGCCGAGGCGGTGGTGCGGGCGATGCCGAAGTCGACGACCTTCACGGTGCCGTCCGTGGTCAGCAGCAGGTTGGCGGGCTTGATGTCGCGGTGCACCACCCCGGCCCGGTGCGCGGCTTCCAGGGCCGCGCAGACCTGGTCGGCGATCGAGACGGCGCGTGCGATCGGGAGGGGGCCGCGGCCGAGCAGCGCGTGCAGGTCGGTGCCCTCGACCAGCTCCATGACCAGGAACGGCACGCCGTCGTCCACCCCGGCGTCGAAGAGGGTGACGATGTTCGGGTGGTCGAGGCCGGCGACGGTGAGCGCCTCCTGCGTGAACCGCGCCACGGCGGAGGCATCGCTCCAGGCGCCCTCGGCCAGCATCTTGACGGCCACCGCGCGGTCCAGCACCTCGTCGTGGGCGCGCCAGACGGTGGCCATGCCCCCGCTGCCCAGGGACTCGGTCAGCCGGTACCGTCCGGCCACTGATCGCTCGAACATGCCGAACATTATTCAGCCGACTGCCGGATTCGGGGGCCGATGGCGTGAGCCCGCACCGGACCCACGCAGCTGGATCCGCATAAGTGTTCAACACGGCTGAACTTTCAACATGTTGGTGCGCGGATCGGGCCGGAGCAGGCGTTCGTCGCCAGGTACCCGTCGCGCCGGCTTCACCAGGCCGTTGAGGGCTCATCGGATGCATGGGAAGGGGGCTCCCCTGTTCACGGGGAGCCCCCTTCAGTCATGCGTGGTCACGCGGCACCCGTTGGTGGGTGCAGCGCGGCCGAGGCCAAGACATCGCCTGCCCTCCCGTCCGCCCCCCGCGCGGCCGGGTGAACCTGCGTCTGCGTGTCAGGGGTTGATGGGGCCGTAGGCGGCGGTGAGGTACTCCAGACAGCTGTTGGTGTTGGGGCCGGCCTGGCCGTCGATGCCCTGCGAGCAGGGCGAGTCGGTCTGGAACTTCTTGACCCAGGCCTCGGTGTTCGGCCCGAAATTGCCGTCCACGGTCAGCGTGGAGCTGCCGTAGTACGCGTTGATGCCCCTCTGCAGCAGCTTCACGCAGTAGTCGCCGTTGTCGCCGTAGGCCAGATTGTGGTTGGGGACCAACTGCGAGAACAGCAGGGCGTTGTTCTTGTAGTACACCAAGGTGCAGTTGGTGGAGGAGTACGCGGGGGTGGCCGCGTTCGCGGTGGGCGCCACGGCGAGTCCGCCGCCGGCGAGAGCGACCGAGGCGAGTCCGAGGGCAAGCCGCTTGGTGATGACCTTCATGAGCGCGGGCTCCTTCTGTGCGTGGGTTGCTGAGCCACCGCGCCGTCGACGGACGTGAGGATCCGGGCCGTCGGGCGGTGCGGTTCCGATCTTGGGGGCGGCGGCCGTCGGCGCACCACACCCGGCCGCCGGGTGACGAGATTGTGGGACATCGAAGCTCTGACCTGCTGTTCTCTTGTCCCGGATGACGGTGGGACGGGCCGGGCGGCGAGGTGATCCGATCCGCGAAGACCACGGTTCGCGCGCGGCCACGCGCCGGACGAGCGACGCGTACCGACAGCCGACATGGGTGTGGGCCCCCCCCGGGGGGGGGCCCACACCCATGTCGTTCCCTGACCCCGAGACGCCTGGCTACTCGTCGCCGTGGCGCGGGCGCAGGGCGAGGGCGGGGAGGACCGCGGTGAGGGCGAGTCCGACGGCGGCGAGAGCAGCCACTGTGGTGAAGCCCAGGTCGTAGGCGTGTTGCGCGGCACTGAGGATCTCCTGCGCTGCGGGTCGGCCTAGTTGGTCGCCGACGTCCTGGGCTCCGCCGAACGACTGCTCGACCGTGGCCCGGCGGTCCGGGCTCAGGCCGGGGAGGACGGGAAGTGCCAGCCGGTACGTCGCCGTCAGGACGGTGCCCAGTACGGCCACGCCCAGGCCGGCGCCGAGTTCGAAGGAGGTCTCCTGGATCGCGGCGGCCTCCCCGGAGCGTTCGGGCTGGGCGGCACCCATGATGGAGTCGGCGCCCAGGGTCATGACGACGCCCGCCCCGGTTCCGGCCGCCAGCATCGGGCCGATGAGCGAGCCGTACTGTCCGGTGCTGCCCACCAGTGCCAGTACCGCCAGGGCGGCCGCGAAGAGGGTGAGCGCTCCGGTCAGGGACCAGCGGTTGCCCCAACGGGCCGACAGCCAGGGCGCGGTGGTCGCCCCGACGGCGTTGGCGGCGGCCAGGGGCATCAGGGCCAGGCCTGCCGTCAGCGGGGAGTAGCCCCCGACTTGTTGCAGCCACTGGGTGAGGAAGAACAGCAGGGCGATGTAGCTTCCGAAGCCGCTGATGACGCACACGGTGGCGGTGGAGAAGCGGCGGTCGGCGAAGAGGGCGAAGTCCAGCAGGGGTTCGGCCAGACGGCGCTGTCGGCGTATGAAGAGGTAGAGCAGCAGCGCGCCGCCGAGGCCGGTGAGGAGGATGGCCGCATCCACGTTCAGGTGCTCGCCGGCCTGGTTGAGCGCATACACGACGCCGGCCAGGCCGGTGATGGACAGGGCGACACTGGCCAGGTCCCAGCGGCGTGGGGTGGGGTTCCTCGACTCCGGAATGACACGGGCTCCGATGGCGAGGATCACCAGGACCATCGGTACGTTGACGAGGAAGACGGCGCCCCAGCCCCAGCGTTCGGTCACCAGGCCGCCCAGCAGGGGGCCGATGGTCGCGCCCACGCTGTGGGCTGCGGTCCACAGGCCGATGGCGACGGCGCGTTCACGCCCGTCGGTGAAGACGACCCGGATGATGGCGACGGTGGACGCCATGATCATTGCGGCGCCGATGCCGAGTGCGACCCGGGCTGCGATCAGTTCGGCGGGCGTCGTGGAGAACGCGGCTGCGGCGGACGCAAGGCCGAACACCGCGAAGCCGCCGAGCACCATGCGTCTGCGGCCGATGCGGTCGCCCAGCGTTCCGCAGGTCACCAGGAGGGAGGCGAGAGTGAGCGAGTAGACGTCGACGATCCAGAGCAGTTGCACGCCGCTGGGGTGCAGTTCCCTGCTCATGCTGGGGACCGCGACGTGGAGCACCGTCAGGTCGATTCCGCAGAGCAGCAGACTGGTGGACAGGACCGCCAGGACCGCCCAGCGCCGCTGGTACGGTCCTGGGCTCTCCACGGGCGGCGCGACGGGTACGAGCGCCCCGCTGTTCCGCATACTCGCACTATGTGTCACTACTGATTTTCCTCACAAGTATGGTCATTCACCCAGCGCATGCTCACCAGGCAGCTTCGGGAGTTGGAGGCGTGTCTGGGGCCGCTGGTACCGCGACACGCACGGTGGTTCGCCGCGCGCCCGGCCCGAGCCGGAAGTCAGAACTCCCTGAGGTTCTCCTTCAGTGTGTTGCCCGGGCTGTAGACCGAGCGGGTCAGGCCACGGCGTTGGAGGGCCGGGACGAGCCCGTCGGTGACTTCCGCGATGTAGCGGCGGTTCAGCCTCAGCAGGGGTGTGGTGAGCATGAAGCCGTCGCCGCCCACCTCCTCCATGACCTCGCCCATACGTTCGGCGACCTGGTCCGGTGTACCGACCAGGTCCACCGAGGAGACCAGTCCGCCGGCGCCGTCCACGACCAGTTCCCGCAGGGTCTTGCCGCTGCCCCACTGCTGGAACTTGTCGAGCGAGCCCTGTTCGCCGTTGGTCTCCAGTTTGTGGGGCAGCGGCTGGTCGAGATCGAACCGGGCGAAGTCGATCTCGGTGAGTGCGGAGGTCTGGGCGAGGATGTCCTGGATGAACTCCGGGGAGGACACCATCCGGGCCTGCTTGTCGCGGGCGTCCTGTTCCGTCTCTCCCAGCACGGGCGTGACGCAGAACAGCACCTTGATGTCGTCCGGGTCGCGGCCGAAGTCGTGCGCGTGTTTGCGGACGTCCTCACGGAACTGCCGCATGCTCCGGACCCCGTTGGCGATGGCGATGATCGAGTCGGCGTTGCGGGCAGCGAAGACGCGCCCGCGCGGTGAGGCGCCGGCCTGGACGAACGCCGGGCGGTGCTGCGGCGAGGGCACGGTGTTCAGCGGGCCGCGCACACGGAAGTACTTGCCCTGGAAGTGGATCGGGCGGACCTTGGTGTGGTCGGCGTAGACGCCCTTCTCCCGGTCCAGGACCACGGCGTCGCTGTCCCAGGAAGCGAAGAGCTGCTTGACCACGTCGACGTACTCATCGGCCATCTCGTAGCGCACGTGCCGCGGGGGCAGCTCGTCCATGCCGAAGTTCTGCGCCGCCAGGTTCTCGGCGCTGGTGACGATGTTCCAGCCGAAGCGCCCCGCGAGCATGCTGTCCATCGTCGAGGCCAGGCGCGCGGTCATGAACGGCGGGTACGCCAGGGTGGACAGGGTGGCGACGATCCCCAGCCGCGAGGTGGCCAGGCCCATGGCCACGGCCAGTGGTACGGGATCGTGTTTGGGCACGACCATGGCCTGCTTCAGAGCCGCCTGCGAGGAGCCGCCGTAGCTTTCCGGGACCATCAGCTTGTCCTCGATGATCACGTAGTCGAAACAGGCGCGCTCCAGGGCCTGGGCGACCTCGGTGTGGAACGTTCCGTCCCACGGCGACCCCCCGGTGCCGAAGGGCCCCTGCCAGTCGTCGGGCGTGAAGTTGAAGATGAAGGCGAGGTGGAACTTACGCGTCACGCGTCTTCCTTCCCGTGCTTCCCGCGTCGAGATCGACAGCCGCTGCACGCCGGTCCGGTCGAGAGCGGGCGAACAGCAGGCCGTCTCCCGCACGCACCATGTCGACCGCCTGCGCGACCACGTGGTGGAACAGCTTCTCCCCCAACGCGGCGCTCGACCCTGAAGTCGGCGACAGGATTCCGTGGTTGGTGGTCTGCTGTACGTCGATGGGATGCAGGTACACCCCGCTGCGGGGCGGGTGGTCGTGGTCGGGCCTGCTCTCGCCCACCAGGTCGGGGCGCAGGTACAGCATCAGGCTCGTCTCGGTCAGCCCGGCGTGCTCCGCGTGCCAGCCGGGGAACGCGGCGAACTCGGCGGCCAGCCAGGACTCCTGGACCAGACTCCACCAGCTGAAGGCGAAGATCTCCTTCTCCTCGGCCAGGCCCTCCTGCCGTACCTGGTCCAGGGCCTCGAAGATGAACGGCTCGTTCTCATAGTGCCCGTTGACCACGATCAGGCGCAGGAACGGCAGCCCGAGCAGTGACCTGAGGGTCTCGCGGAGGAACCGGATCAGCGTGTCGCCGTTCACGTACAGGGTGCCCGGGAAGGACAGCCCGCCCCCGCTCTGCGGCAGCGAGCGGGCTCCGATGGACTGCGTGGGGAGAGTGAACCCGCCCAGCTCGGCGGAGATCTGACGGGCGAACTCCTCGGCGAGCACCGAGTCCACCGACAGCGGCAGGTGCGGTCCGTGCTGTTCGGTGGCCCCGATCGGCCAGAGCAGGGTACGAGCCGCGGTGACCTGCCCTGGGACCTGCGGGCTGGTGAGATCCGCGAAAGAGCGGACTGTCTCCTGCTCGTGGCCGCTCATGCGGTGGCCTGGACCGACCGGCCGGCGCTGTCGGCGGTTTCGGCGGTTTCGGACAGGATGCGCTCCAGGGTGGCGAACATGTCGGTGTGCAGAGCCGTGTACACCTGGGCGACATTCGCGCCGACCGCAAGGTAGTCCGCCACGTCCCGGCCCGAGGCGACGCCTCCGCACCCCAGGACGGGAACCTCGAACCTGTGCTTGCGCAACCGCCAGATGGCCGCGAGGACCAGGGGTTTGATGCCGGGGCCGGAGTAGCCGAACACGCCGCCCAACTCCAGAGTCCCGGTCTCCGCGGACACCGCAGCTCCTGAGATCGAGTCGCTCACCGTCACAGCGTCGGCCCCACCGGCTATCGCGGCGCGCACCCGGTCCTCCAGCCCTTCGCCGATTGCCAGTTTCACCGAGAAGGGCAGTGACGTGTGGCTCCGCGTCGCCGAGGCGTAGGCGAATACCCGGTCCGGGTTGTCGTCGAGGCCGGTCTCCTCGTTCAGGCAGGAGATGCCCAGTTCGAGGGCCCGGCAGCCGGTCCCCTGCACCTGCGCCGCGAGGACACCCAGTTCCGCGGGGGAGTCGGCATGCACCGACGCGATGACCGGGAGATCGTCACGGGCGAACGAGCTGAGTACGTTCAGCCAGTGGTCGACCGGGCGCTTCGAGTACGTGGTGCTGTTGATCATGCCCACGGGCAGCCGCAGGATCCGCTCGTCCAGGTCCGTCGGCGGGTTGGGGTGAATGGTCTTGGTGACCACGGCACCCGCTCCGTTCGCCAGGAGTTTGCGGATATTTCGCTCCTGGTCCGTCAGCAGCCCGGATCCCACGACCACAGGGTTGTCGATGGTCAGGCCCAATATGTCGATGCCGGACACATTTTCCTCCGCAAGGGGTGTCGATGACAGGGACAACCGAATATCAGGGTTCCGGGGTCATGCGGAAACAGCTGCATGGAGAGCTTCCTGCTGCTGTTCAGTAGCCAGCAGGACGGCCTCGACCAGTAGCGTCGGCTTCTCGATGAATTCATCGAAGTCGATGACCTGTACAGCGCCTACGCGGTGCAGCCCCTTCAGGAGGTGGCTCGCCGACTCGGCGAACGGCTGCTTGGTGATAACGACGATGGGACGGCCCATGGCGGTGGCCCAACCGAGTTCCACGTGTGTCCCGTCGGTGCGGCGCAGCGTTTCCCCCTCCAGCAGGGGAAGGACAGGAACGAAGACGTCGCACTTCTTCATCCACCGAAAGTCACGGACCGAGACCTGATCGGGTGTGAAGGCAGCGGTCTCCGCGCCGAACTTCTCCACCATATGGGCGGAGAAAATATTTCCGCCGTTTTCCTTGACGATGCCGATCGCCCTTGAGATGGCATCCTGCAGGTGGCCGACGAATCCGTTCGGCAGGATCGCGTGCTGGATCGGGCCGCCGACGAAGACGTCCAGACCGGTCAGGGCGCCGGGCTGATGGTTGGTGGTTTCCACTGCTGTACTCCTACATGGATGGAACCGAACACGGCTCTGATCAGGGGACATGGTCTGCGATCCGCGCGTAGTGCCCCCGGTGGTACAGCAGCGGGCGGCTGCCGGGGGCCACGTCCAGCCAGCGCACGTCCCCCCTGACGATGAGGTGGTCGCCGCCGTCGTACGAGGCGTGCACCGCGCAGTCGATCCAGGCGGCGGCTCCCCGCAACATGGGTGAACCACTTGGCGTGTGCGTCCATTCGACACTGCTGAACTTGTCGCCGCCGGAATGGGCAAACCCTTCGCTGAGCCCGGCTTGGTCCTCCGCGAGGACATTGACGCAGAATCGACCGACCGCGCTGACCATCGGCCAGGTCGTTGACGACCGGCTTGGACAGACGATTACCTGTGGCGGCTTCAGTGAAAGGGAGGAGAATGCCTGACAGGTGAATCCGACCGGCCCATGGCTCGTCATGGCGGAAACGACAGAGACACCCGAACAAAAATGACCCAGTGCGGCACGGAAAGATTCGGCAGTAATCTCACCGTACAACGCTACGGAATAAATCTCCTCCGACACAACCTACCCCCCTCCCATGTGCACGCCGGTGGGCTACTGCTTGACGAACACCTAAGCGAGAGTGGCAGCGTCGACGGGGAGCGTCAACAGGGGCCGACGGGTTGGCCGAATCCAGGACGAGGATCGACCGGAGTCGAAAAATGGTGTCCGACCATGCGATTCATGCTGCCGACTCCTCCGACCACGCACATATTCGCCCGACGCGAACTGGCCGAAAAGATGCACCGCCCACGTCCTTCAGCAGATCGAGTTCGGATATGGGGAGGAGCGCACCCTGCTGCTGCAGGTCATCACCACCCGACACATCGTCATTTCCGCTGCCGTCCGGTGAGGGTGCGCAGGGTCCGGGCGGAGGGTGAGCCGGGGTCGGCGGTGATCAGGACGACTTCCTGGTCGTCCTCGGGCACGAGCAGCACGTCGCAGTTCAGCCGTAGTCTGCCCGCCTCCGGGTGGTCGACGGTCTTGGTGCGGTGACCGGGTGCGTGGACCGGACGGGTCTCCCAGATCTGACGGAACTCCTCGCTGCCGGCCCGCAGTTCGGCCAGCAGGGCGGTGAGCTCCGGGTCGTGCGGGTAGCGGTCCGCGGACCGCCGCAGCCGTGCCACCACGATGTGTCCGAACTCCTCAGCGCTGGAGCTCAGGTGCATGCGTCCCTGGCCGAGGAAACGGCGGCGGGCCAGATTGGTCGTCCCCTGTCCCAGGTCGCCGCCCAGCAGGTGCTGCGCGAGGGGGTTCCACGCGACGACGTCGTAGGCCGGGTCGGTGACGATCGCGCCGGTCTCCGGCAGCCGCCACAGCAGTCCGGCTACGTGCGGGCGAACCTGCCGCACGGCGCGTGCTGTGGGCAGCGCGGACATTCCGGCCAGGCGGAAGAGGTGACTGCGTTCGGCCGGTGCGAACCGCAGAGCCTGGGCGAGCCCCTCCAGGATCCGGGGCGAGGGCCGGGGGCCGCGGGCCTGCTCCAGCGGCCTGGTGATCATGCCGGGTATGGGCGGGTGCTCAGGGAGCGGAGTCGGCGACCGTGGGGCTGAGTGCGTAGGCGCGGGAGGGGGACATGGAGCCGTAGCCGGGCAGGGTGACCACGTCGTTGTAGGTGCTGACCTGGGCGCAGCCCTTGGTGTCGTTGGCGGTCTGCGCGTGTGCGTTGTTCAGGGCGGCCTTGGTGTTGGCCGTGCTGGGGGTCGTGGTGCTGCCGGGGAAGGTCACCCCGGACTTCCAGTCGGTACCGATCGTCAGCACGATACCGGAGCCGCTGCCCTGCTTGAGCGCGGAGGATTTCAGACCGAGGGTCTTGGCGACGGCCTGGGCCTCGGCGCTCTTACCCGCCGGGTAGGTCAGGGTGGTCGAGGTGGCTGCGTTGCCGGTGACGGCTGAGGTCTGCTTGCTGTAGCCCTTGCTGATCAGGGAGTTGGCGACGGCGCCGGCGCGGCCGGTGATCCCGGTGCCGTTCTCGACCTTGACGGCCACGGACCCGGTGTCCACTGCGGCAGCAGTGGTGGCGGCGGCGGAAGCGCTCGCGCCGGCTGTGCTCGACGCGGTACTGGTGCTGGTGCTGGCGCCGGCGGTGAGCGACTGGTCGTTGGCGATGGTGTCGAAGAGGGTCTGTGCCCCCGGGGCTATGACCACCCGCGCGCTGTTGGTGGGGTCGGGCTGGGTCTGCATGGTGGTGAAGGTGATGCGGCTGGTGGGGACCTTGCTCAGGTCCAGGGCCAGCGAGGTCAGCTTGACGACGCTGCCCAGACCGGTGTCGACGGTCAGCGCCTTGGTCGCGGCGTTGGCCAGGTTGAGCACGGCGACGGGATCGGTCAGGGTGCCGGCGCTCTTCATCTTGCTGATCATCGAGCTGAGGAAGAGGTGCTGGGCGTAGGTGCGGCCCAGGTCGCTGCCGTCGCCGAAGCCGTGGCGGGTGCGGACGAACTCCAGGGCGGCGACGCCCTTGAGGGTGTGCGCTCCCTTGGCGAGTTTGAGGTGGGAGTCCGGGTCGTAGATGTTGTTGCTGACGCAGAGGTTCACCCCGCCCACCGCGTCGGACATGGTGACCACGCCGGAGAAGGTGAGCTTGACGAAGTGGTCGATGGGTATCCCGGTGAGCTGGTGCACGGCCGCCACCTGGCAGCTGGGGCCGTAGTTCAGGGCACTGTTGATCATGTCGGTGCGGGTGCCGACGCTGGTGTTGTTCGCGCTGTCGGTGCAGGCCGGCAGAGCGGTCTCCAGGTCGCGCGGGATGCTCATCACAGTGGCGCTGCTGCGGTCGGCGGATATGTGCACGACCATCTCCACGTCGGCGCGCTCGCCGCCGCCGCTCCCGCAGTCGCCGCCGAGCTTGCAGTCGGCCGCGGTCAGCCGCCCGTCCGAGCCCATCACCAGGATGTTGATCGGAGTACGGCCGAAGGCGTCCGGCTTCTCCGTCCCGGCGCTGGTGGGGTTGTTCGACTGGGTCAGGGCGGCGGTGGTCAGGTTGCCGTTGAGCTTCTGGTACTCGTAGTAGGCTCCGCCTGCACCGACGACCAGCAGACCCCCGGTGGCCAGAGCCGTGATCTTCAGGGCCTTGCGGCGGCCACCCTTTCGCCCCTTGCGCGCGGCAGCCCGGCCGCCGGGCACAGGCGCTGGACCGCGATCCCGCCGTCCGGCTGAACGCCCTGTCATCGTCACATCCTCGAGAAGTCCCGCGGGGTCCCGTCCTGTCAGAAGATCTGGACGCGATTCCCGTGCGGCCGGTTACATGATTGCGCAACGTAGCAAGCCTTTGTGAGAACCAGCTGGGAACCATCGGGACGCCTGTGCATCGGGGGGAACGATCCTCACCGCCGGTTTACGCCGAGGCTGGTATCAAAGAGGGCGGGCAGGCACTCGAGGTGCCCGCCCGCCCCGGTAACTGACCACAGGACCTTGCGCATGACGACGGAATCCGCACCCCAGGACGACGCCTGGGACAACGTTGTTCTCGATGAGGCGTTCACCCGCGCCGCGCCGGCACATGAGCCCTCCGCCCGGGCCCGGATGCTCAGCGCCCGCTGGAAGCGCGAGGCACCCCAGCCCCAGCCCTGGCGCAGCGACAAACCCCCAGCCGGATGGTTCTGGAGCAGGGCCCGCACTCGGCGACGCCACCGCCAGGGCGGGTGACCTGCCCGAACTGCGGCCCGAACCGCTGGGGGTCTCACCCCGGGAACCCGCCGAAGCCTGACCGCGTCAGGCGATGTCGTAGATGCTGTGCTCACTCAGATCGGGTGAATGACGAGCCACGGTTCGGTAGTCGGCGTCGTCGTGAAGGACCGTCAGCCCGTGGTGCGCGGCGGTGGCCGCAATGCCTTGTAGCTGGTCCGGTCGGCCCGCGCCCGGCGGCGCCACCGCCAGGGCGGGTAGCCTGTCTGAACCGCGGTGGGGCAGTCGTTCTGGGAGCCCGAGCCGCTGCACTGGCTCGGCCTCCAGGGCATGTACGCCGCCTTCGGCACGCCGACCGGACGGAGAGCCGGTCCGGCTCGCCGAGGACCTCGACGGTGGCGCGGATCGCCGACCGCGTCTCCGGCCGCTGAACCCCTTCCCGCTGCTTCCTGCTTTGGAGAACGCCTTGCCGCAGCCCAGCTCCGAACCCGTCCCCTTCGCCCCCGCCGCCCCGGCCGCCCTCGGCGAACGCCCGGTGTGGGACGACCGCACCGGGGAACTCCTCTGGGTCGACATCGACGCGGGCGTTCTGCACAGATACCGCTCCGGCGCCCCGGCGACGGCCCGTGGCTACGCTCCCAGCGTCGGCGCCGTCGCACTGCGGGAGAAGGGCGGCGCGGTCCTCGCCGTCACCGACGGCTTTCTGCTCCTGGACGCCGACGGCGAGCCTGAGGGCCCGGTCATCCGCCCGGCCGGCATGGAGTCCGACCGTTTCTTCAATGACGGCGCCTGCGACCCGGCCGGCCGCTTCCTGGCCGGCACCGCCACTGCCGCCCTCACCCCCGGCGCCGGCGCCCTCTACCGGCTCGACCCGGACGGCACCGTCAGCACGGTTCTGGACCAGGTCACCGAGTCCAACGGCATCGCCTGGAGCCAGGACGGCACCACCATGTACTACGTCGACAGCGGCACCCAGGACGTACGCGCCTACGGCTACGACCCCGCCACCGGCGCCGTGGACCCGTCCCCGTACCGCACCCTCATCACCGTCGACCCCGCCGACGGCACCCCCGACGGCCTCGTCACCGACTCCGAGGGCAACCTCTGGCTCGCACTCTGGGGCGGCTGGGGCCTGCGCCGCTACAGCCCCGACGGCACTCTGCTGGACCACATCCCCTTCCCCGTCAGCGATGTGACCTGCCCCTGCTTCGGTGGCCCGGACCTCCGCGACCTCTTCGTCACCACCTCCCACGGCTACCTCGACCCGGCCCGGCGCGCCCAACAGCCCCTGGCCGGCTCCCTGTTCCAGCTGCGCCCCGGCCCTCAGGGCCTGCCCGCCGCCCGTTACGCCGGCTGACCCCGGCCCGGGCGTCCAGCCCGGACGTTCAGCGGACGATCGCCGTCAGCACGTCGACGCCCAGCTGCTTGAGGCGCTGGACGTCGAGGCGGTGGTGGACGAGTCGGCCGTCCCGGCGCGAGATCAGCAGGTCCGCCTCGCGCAGGCGGGTCAGATGCCGCGAGACCTGCGGGCGCGTCATTCCGGTGCGCCGGGCCAGTTCTGACGTCGTGATGGATTCGTTCACCAGATGCCGGCACAGTGCGAGCCGCGCCGGATCGGCCAGGATCGCCAGGCGGAGCCGGACCTGGGCGAGAGCAGCCGTATTGGCCTGGCCGGCGTTCCCGACCGGGAAGTGCACCACGACGGGGAAGCCCGGGTTGTCCTTCACGATCAGGTGCGGCCACACATGGGCGGACGGCACCAGCAGGCAGCGGCGCCCGCGCAGGTCGACCCGGAGCGGCTGCAGCTTGTCGAAGACGACAGCGGGTGGATCGGTTCGGACGACGGCGTTGGGGCTGAGCGAGGCCAGGGCCTCCGGCAGGGACAGCGTCCGGAGCGTCGCACGGGTCCGGGCGCATTCGGTCTCCAGCCGGTTCCGGACCCGGACCCACTCGGTGTCGAAGAAGTCGGCGGCGCAGCGCGTCAGCAGGTCGAGCAGCCCGGCCCGGGTTCCCTCGGGATCGCTGACGAGCTTGCGGGCGAGCTCGCCCCGGCGGAAGGAGCGCCGCTCGCAGGCGGCGACGTAGGCGTCATGGCGTGCGGGGTCGGCGAGCAGCCCGACCGTGTCGAAGTCGGCTCCGTGGACGGCTTCCGCGGCGGTGTCCGTGAACAGGTCGAGCGGCATGCGCCGCAGCAGGTCGAGTTCGTCGGGCAGGGACTGGCCGAGCGGGAGTCCGGGCGGCAGCAGCAGCCGACAGCGTCGGCGGGCCCACAGCGGCGCATAGCTCTCCAGCGAACTGTGCAGCTCCGCCGGCATGTTGGTGCGGACGAGCCGCAGCCATGGGCGGGTCTCGGGGTGGTGCTCCGGTTCCACCAGCGCGTGCAGGCACGACATCAGCTCGGCGAGGGGCGACAGACCCACCGTGACATAGACGGCACTCGTGCCCTGGAGGGCGATGACCACGGCCATGCGCGGCAGCGTACAGCGGAAATAATGGTTACCGCATCTGCGGTAACCATCGGGTCCCACCACGGTAGGTCGGCCGTAGTCTGCCGAAACCGGTCGACGAACGTACGTCCCGGGGAACCGCGAAGCAGAGGCGGACCGCCGTGCATGACTTTCTCCATACGTTCTTCGACCGTGATGAACTCCTGAAGGCCTTTCCGAGTCTGCTCACCGAAGGCCTCCGGAACACGCTGCTGATCGCGTCCCTGGCGATCGTCCTCGGTGTGGTCCTCGGGGTGCTGCTGGCGATGCTGCTCATCTCGGAGCACCGGCTGGTCCGCCTGCCGGCACGCATCTACGTCGACGTCTTCCGGGGCCTGCCGGCGATCCTCACCGTCAGTCTGATCGGCCTGGGGCTCCCGGCCGCCGGGATACGGCCGTTCGGTCGTGAACCGCTGGGCTACGCCGTACTCGCGATCGGTCTGGTGTCCGCGGCCTACTCGGCCGAGATCTTCCGGTCCGGCATCCAGGCGGTGGCCCCGGGCCAGTTGCAGGCGGCGCGCAGTCTCGGCATGGGCTATCTGACGGCGATGCGGATCGTCGTCGTCCCGCAGGGGGTGCGCAACGTGCTGCCGGCCCTGGCGGGGCAGTTCATCATCGACATCAAGGAGAGTTCGCTGGTCTATCTGCTCGGACTCGGCATGGGCCAGCGGGAGTTGTACTTCATCGCCCAGGAGCAGCAGGCCGCAAGCTACAACTCGTCGGCCCTGGTGGCGGCCGGTGCCTGCTATCTCATGCTGACCGTTCCGCTGACGTATGCGGTGAACCGGCTGGATCTGCGGTTGCGCGCGGGCAGGCTGCGCCCGGAAAGCCCGGACAGCCGCGACTCACTCGATGCCGCCGCGCCCGTGACTGTCGCCGTCCCGACCAGGAAGGTCTGAACGATGCAAGCCGAAACCCTGCCCAACGAGGACAGTTCGGCCTCCACCGCCACGGCGGACGCACCGGCGGTGACCGTACGCGGCCTGCACAAGCGGTTCGGTGCGACCGAGGTGCTGCGAGGAGTCGACCTGGACATCGGGTCCGGCGAGACCGTGTGCCTGATCGGCCGGTCGGGATCGGGCAAGTCCACGCTGCTGCGATGTCTCAACCTGCTCGAACCGCCGACATCGGGCGAGATCCACCTGGGAGCAGACCTGATCACCGGCCCTGGCGTGGACGTCGACGCCGTCCGGGCCCGGGTGGGCATGGTGTTCCAGCACTTCAACCTCTTCCCGCAGATGACCGTGCTCCGGAACGTCGCCACGGCGCTGCGCCACGTCCGGCGCATGGAGAGGGCAGCCGCCGAGGGCGCTGCTATGGCCCAGTTGGAGCAGTTCGGTCTTGCCCCTCTCGCGCACCGACGCCCCGCTCAGCTCTCGGGCGGGCAGCAGCAGCGGGTGGCCATCGCCCGCGCCCTCGCGATGGACCCGGACGTCATGCTCTTCGACGAGGCGACCTCGGCTCTGGACCCGGAACTCGTCAAGGACGTACTCGACGTCATGCGGTCCCTCGCGGCCTCCGGCATGACGATGATCGTGGTGACGCACGAGATCGGCTTCGCCCGGGAGGTCGCCGACCGGGTGGTGTTCATGGACGAGGGCCGTATCGCCGAGTCCGGGCCAGCCCGCAGCACCCTGGAGAAGCCCACGACGCCACGCCTGGGTGAATTCCTGGCCCGCGTGCTCTGAGCCCTCTGCGACAGAACTCCCGTTCCCCAAGCTCTCCTTACTGCCATCCGGAGGATTTCCCATGCCCAGTTCCCGCAGAGTCTCCCGCAGATCCGTCCTGGCCTTCGGCTCGCTGACATTCTCCGTCCTGCTGCTCACCGCGTGCGGCGGCACGGATTCCGGAAAGAGCGGCGCCGCCGGCAATCCGTACGGACTGATCGAGCCCGGAACCATCAAGGCCGCCACCGAGACCGGACAGCCGCCCTTCGCCTACGCCGACGCGTCGGGAAGGCCGGTCGGCTTCATCATCGACGTGACGGACGAAGCGGCGAAGCGGCTCGGACTGAAGGTCGACTACAGCTCCACCACCGTCACTTCGTCCCTGGCCGGACTCACCGCGAACCAGTACGACCTGGCGGCGTCGGGCCTGGGCGTCACGGCCCAACGGCAGAAGAGCGTCGCCTTCACCAAGCCGCTCTTCTGGAGCACGTTCGCCGTTCTGACCACCAAGGACAGCACGTTCAGCACGTTCTCCGACTTCTCCGGCAGGACGGTCGGGGTGGTGACCGGGTCCTCCCAGGTGCCCGTGGTGCCCGCACGGATGCCGGGTGCGCACTCGGTCGCGTTCCCGACCGCGAACACGGCGGTGAGCCAGCTGCTGAACGGCAATCTGGACGGCTTCGCGGTCGGCGGGCCCGACGCCGAGCAGTTCATGGCGGAGCACGCCTCACTCAGGCTGGCGGCGTCGGCCCCGGTCGACCACCCGACCGCCATGGCGGTGCCGAAGAACCACCAGGCGTTCCTCGACGCCCTCGACGGGCAGATCGCCGCCATGGTCCAGGACGGCAGCTACGCCCGCCTCTACCGTAAGTACTTCCACACAGCGCCCCAGCCGCAGCTCCTGGCCGTATGGCCCGCGCTGGCCCGGCAGTTCAAGGACGCCGGATGAGCACAGCGCAGGTGCAGTCGGAGGAAGTGGAGCAGGGCGACGGCTGGGAGCGCCTGTCCCTTCCCGGCGGGCGGACCTGCTGGCGGCGGGTGCTCCGCCTTCCGGCCCAGGACGGCACCGTGCTCGTCGCCGATCTCTACTCCGGTCGTCCCGACCCGGCCCCGGGGCCGGTCATCCTGGAGCGGACACCGTACGGCCGCAGAACGGCACGCGGATCCGACGGTGCACTGGGCGCGGACTGCCCGCCGGCGCCCGAGGTCGTGGCCGAACGGTTCGTCTCCGGCGGCTATCTGATCGTACGTCAGGACTGCCGGGGCCGTGGCGACTCCGAGGGCACCTTCACCAAGTACCTCAGCGAAGCCTCCGACGGCTACGACACCGTCGAGTGGATCGCCGTCCAACCCTGGTGCGACGGGCGCGTCGCGACCATGGGCGTCTCCTACTCGGCTCACGCCCAGGCGGCGCTGGCCTCACTGGGCGCGCCGCACCTGGCCGCGATGTTCCTCGATTCCGGCGGCTTCGCCAGCGCCTACGAGGCCGGCACCCGGATGGGGGGCGCCTTCGAGCTGAAGCAGGCGACCTGGGCCTTCGAGCGGGCCACCAACAGCGCCGAAGTCCGGGAGAACCCGGTCCTGGAAGCCGCCCTGGCGACGGAGGACCTCAGGGCCTGGTTCACCCGGACGCCCTGGCGACGCGGCGCCAGCCCGCTGCGCTTCGTCCCGGGCTACGAGGACTACCTGCTCGAACAGTGGGAGCACGGGGCGTTCGACGCGTACTGGCAGCAGCCCGGCATCTACGCCCGCGGGTTCTACGACGCCTTCCCGGACGTCCCCAGCCTGCACATCTCCAGCTGGTACGACCCCTACATCCGCACCGCCGTCGAGAACTTCCGCGAACTGGGGCACCGGAAGCACAGCCCCGCCTACCTCGTGCTCGGGCCGTGGACCCATGGCGGGCGCAGTGTCGACCACGCCGGGGACGTCGCCTTCGGCCCGCGCGCCCGGCTCGACGGGAACCTCGCCGAGGACTACGTGGCCATGCGGCTCGACTGGTTCGACGCACACCTGGCCGCCGAAGGAACGGCCGCCCCGCCCCCACCCGTACGCTTCTTCCTCATGGGCGGCGGATCCGGCCGCCGGAACTCCGACGGACGGCTCGACCACGGCGGACGCTGGTACGCGGCGAACTCCTGGCCCCCGGACACCGCCGAGGACCTGGTGCTGCGGCTGGGCCCCGAGGGGACGCTGACCCCCGACGCCCAGGCCCCGCCCGGCACCTGCCTCGCGTACGACTTCGACCCCCGCGATCCGGTGCCGACCATCGGGGGGCAGATCACCTCCGGCGAACCGGTGATGACCGGCGGCGCCTTCCACCAGCGTCCCGACGGGCGCTTCTTCGGTGCGACCGAGCCGTATCTGCCGCTGGAGAGCAGACCTGACGTCCTGGTCTTCCAGACACCGCCGCTCGACGCGGACCTGGTGGTGGCCGGGCCGGTCACGGTGCACCTGACGGTCTCGTCCTCGGCCCGCGACACCGACTTCACCGTCAAGCTCATCGACGTGCATCCGCCGAGCGAGGACTATCCGCAGGGCTTCGCCATGAACCTCACCGACGGCATCCTGCGCTGCCGCTACCGCGATTCCTTCAGCGAGCCGGCCCCGCTGGTCCCGAACGAGGTCTACGACATCGTCGTGGCGGCGCCGGACACCGCGAACCTCTTCAAGGCGGGTCATCGCCTACGGCTCGACATCAGCTCCAGCAATTTCCCGCGGTTCGACATCAACAGCAACACCGGCGAACCCGAGGTCGGAGACCGGCGCAAGGTCGTCGCGACCAACCATGTGCATGTCGACGGCCGTTCCCGGCTCATCGTGCCCGTTCTCGCCGCCGGCGAGCCGACGTGACCGATGACGCCGGTGCGTCCTGCGGCCGCACTGTACAGGCTCATTCGCTGTGCTGTGCATCGGAGTTGGATCCTCAACCCGAACGAGTGAGCACCGGCTTTCGCTCGCGGCACCGGTCGCGCACTGTTGGCATATGCCAAACAGAAACGATTCTTCGGCCAAGGCGGACTGCTCGGGCATCGGATGCATCCTGGACGCGGTCCGCTCCGGGGACGACCCGCGCATCGACAGGCTGCTGAGCCGCTTCGTGGAGGCCGCCGACCTCGACGCCCTGTTCGCGCTCCGCGCCGCGCTCTCGGGAGGCTCGCCGACCGCCGGAATTCGGCGCGGGCAGCGCCGTGCCAACTGCACGTCGTCCGCGCCTCGGTGCTGATTCACGGCGCCGTCGCGTGCCGGCGGCCATTCGGGCCTCTTTGACAGGTCTGCGTTCCGTCCTCCATCATCATTCCACTAACTGAGTAGCTAAAGGGTGGTGATGAGCGAGTGGAGTTCCGCATCGACCGGCGGAGCGGGGTCGCCGCCTACCAGCAGATCGTGCAGCAGACCAAACAGGCGCTGCGTCTGGGCGTACTGCTGCCGGGCGACCGGCTGCCGACGGCCAAGGAGGTCGCCGAGACCTGCGCGGTCAACCCGAACACGACGCTCAAGGCGTATCGGGAGCTGGAGCGGGAGGGCCTGGTCGAACCGCGACCGGGCCTGGGCACTTTCGTGCTCCGCTCGCTCGCCCGCCCCCAGGCAGCGGCCGACGCGCCGCTGCGCGGGGAGCTGGACGCGTGGGTGGCCAAGGCGCGCGAGGCGGGACTGGAACGGGAGGACGTGGCCGCGCTGGTCGCGTCGGTGCTGGAGGAGCGGTACGCCGGGACCACGGTGGCCGCCGCACAGGGAGAGGCGCTGGGAATGAGGGAGCAGACATGAGCAGCAACGGAACGGACTACCGGGATCCGGACGACTCGGCCGCGATAGAGGTGCACGGGCTCGGCAAGAAGTACCGGCGCGGGTGGGCGCTGCGGGACTGCTCCTTCCGGCTGCCGGTCGGCCGGATCTGCGGCCTGGTCGGACCCAATGGCGCCGGCAAGACCACGCTGCTGGGGATCGCCGGCAATCTGCTGGAGCCGACGGCGGGCAGCCTGAGGGTGTTCGGCGAGGCCCCGGAGTCCGAGGCGGCCAACCGCCGCACCGCGTTCCTCGCCCAGGAGAAGCCGCTGTTCCGCCGCTTCACCGTCGCCGAGACGCTGCGCCTGGGCCGGGAACTGAACCCCGGCTGGGACCAGAAGGCCGCCGAGAACATCGTCCGCGCCGGCAATGTGCCCATGGAGGCGAAGATCGGCACCCTGTCCGGCGGGCAGCGCACCCGGGTCGCGTTCGCCGTCGCCTTCGGCAAGCGCCCCGACCTGCTCATCCTCGACGAACCGATGTCCGACCTGGACCCGCTGGTGCGCCACGAGATGATGGGCACCCTGCTGGCCGAGGCGACCGAGCACGGCACCACCGTGCTGATGTCCACCCATATGCTCTCCGAACTGGAGAACGTCTGCGACTACCTGGTGGTCATCGCCGACGGCGGACTGCGGCTGGCCGGCGAGGTCGACGAACTCCTCGAAGCCCACGCCCTGCTCACCGGGGCCCACGTCGACGGGCAGCTGCCCGCAAACCTCGGACACCACACCGTGGTCGAAACCCGCACCAGCGGACGGCAGTTCACCGCACTGGTCCGCCCCGGCCCCGGCGGCCTGACCGGCGGCGCCTGGCAGGCCGAAACCCCGAACCTGGAGGAACTCCTGCTCGCCTACCTGCGCTCGCCGCAAGCCGCGCCGTTGCTCACCGCGAGCGCCCGGATCGACGACGTCCAGGCGGTGGCGGCATGAGCACCATGACCAGCGTCCCGGCCCCGGCCAGGTCCGACAGGTCCGCGCGGGGTCTGCGGCTGGGCGGCATGAACTGGCTGATCTGGCGTCAGCACCGCGCCGCCTTCTGGACCCTGCTGGCCGCCACCGCGGGCGCCGTCCTGCTGATCGCCTACGAGCGCTCGCAGCTGATGAGCTATCTGGACCTGCAGGGCTGGCCCCACCTCAAGGACGGCTGGGAGCAGCACCTCGACACCAGCGCGATGGACAGGATCAGCCTCGGGCTGGGGCTGGCCCCGGTCGTGATCGGTGTCTTCCTGGGCGCTCCGCTGCTCGCGAACGACCTGGAGACCGGCACCGCCAAACTGGTCAACACCCAGTCCACCAGCCGGGTCCGGTGGCTGGTCACCAAGCTGGGCATGGCCGTGGCGGTGGTCGTGCTCTGCAGCACGGTGGTCTCCGTCGCCTTCGGCTGGTGGTGGGCGCCGCTCAAGGGCCTGACCGCCGGGCCCAGTTGGGACACCGCCACGGTGTTCGACAACACCGGTCCGGTGCCCGTGGCGCTCACCCTGTTCACGGTGGTCGGGGGCGTGGCGATCGGCATGCTGCTGCGCCGAACCCTGATGTCGATGGTCGTCACCTTCGGCTTCGGCGTCGCGACGCAGATCGCCTGGGCGTACAAGCGGATGTCCCTCGGCCATCTCCAGGTCGCGACCACCCACAACGGCGTGCTGGCGGACAACTCCTTCCCGGTCCTGCCCAACAGCACGCATGTGATCGACCAGTTCTACCTCACCTCGTCCGGCAGCTACATCGGCTACGGCAACTGCCACGAGGCCACCGCGTCGGCGACCAACGCCTGCCTGGACCAGAAGCACGTCGTCGGCTGGGCGGTCACCTATCTCAACCAGAGCCAGATGTCGGGCATGCAGTGGCTCGGCGCCGCGATCCTCTTCGCCCTGACCGCCGCCATCGCGGCCTTCGTCCTGCTCTGGGGCCGCAAGCGCCTGGTCTGAACCATGCTGAACCACGCTGAACCCGCTGAACGGTGGGGCTTCGGACCGCATGCGGTGCCGGGCCCCACCGACCAGCCACCCGGTGGTCGTGGACCGGACGCCTGCCGTATTGCTGCGGGATCCAGACACCGGGCGAACCGGCAGGTAGGTTGTCGGGTGACAGGTACATGATCTATCCTGCCCGGCTCCCGAAAGGACCCGACCGTGACCCACTCCCACCGGCGGCGGTTCAGTTCCACGCTGCTGCGCCGCGCATCCATGGCCTGCGGTGCCGCGCTCGCCGCGGTACTCGCGGCGGCCGGTCCGGCGCCCGCGCAGCCCAGCACCTGGTCGAGCTCCTTCAACAACCTGACCGCGCAGACGCGTTCGGACTGGATGGGCCAGGTCCCGGACGCGACCATCCTGGGGAGCATGTCCATCCCCGGCACCCACGACACCCTCGCCATCCACGGCGGCAGCCTGCTGCCGGACTCCTACGAGGCGCAGGAGGACCACGGCGACAGTGCCGCCACCCTCACCGCGCAGCTGGACGCCGGGATCCGGTCGATCGACATCCGGGTACGGGTGATCGGCGGCGCCTTCGCCATCCACCACACCACGATCTACCAGAACGCCAACTTCGACGACACGCTGACCAAGGCTCAGGCGTTCCTCTCCGCCCACCCCACCGAGACGGTCCTGATGGACCTGCACGGCGAGTGCGACGCGGACTCCACCGAGGGCGGCAGCGGCAGCGCCTCGATCGGCCACTGCGCAGACGATCCGTCGAACACCACCGCGGCCCAGCGGATCAGCATCTTCGCCGGCTACGTGGCCAAGTACCCCGGGCTCTTCTATGCGCCCACCGTCACCGGCAGCAGCACCGCCGCCCTGCCGACGCTCGGCCAGGCGCGCGGCCACATCGTGCTCACCGACTTCACCGGCCCGCGCGGCGAGGTCTACGCCGGCTACGGCCTCACCCAGCTGACCACCGGCAGCTGGGGCTCGTACGTCGAGAACGACTACACGCAGTGCGGCACCACCAGCAAGTGGAACGAGGTGCAGGCCAATCTGGTCGCGGCGAACAACGACACCTCCGGCGCCCTCTACACCACCTACACCTCGGCCAACTGCGCGCCCTTTGGCTCCAACCCGGGCCAGGTGGCCGCCAACGAGAACCCGCTGCTGCTGAACTACCTCAACGCGGGCAACGCGGCCCGCACCGGCGTGGTCAAGATGGACTACCCCGGCTACGCGCTGGTCACCGCCATCGTCAACCGCAACCCCGGGGTGACCTTCAGCGGGGCGCTCACCTCGGGCATCAGCGGCAAGTGCCTGGACGACGCCTACAACGGCAGCAGCAACGGATCGGTCGTCGACATCTACACCTGCAACGGCAGCGCCGCCCAGGTGTGGACCCCGCAGTCCGACGGCACCCTGCGCGTCAACGGCCTCTGCCTGGACGTCATCGGCGCCGCCACCGGCAAGGGCACCAAGGTCGACCTGTGGTCCTGCAACGGCGGTTCGAACCAGCAGTGGACGGCGACCGAGTCCGGCGCACTGGTCAGCGCCCAGTCCGGCCTCTGCCTGGACGACCCCGGCTCGACCAGCACCGATATGACCCAGCTGCAGATCTGGACCTGCAACAGCACCAACGCACAGGTCTGGACTCTTCCCTGACCCGTTGGTGATCGCGGAGCCCGCCTCTTACCTGTGACTTACTTGTGACCTCACTGGGTGACTGTGCACGTTCGCCCCCCGGCCACCCGTTCGCCATCACGGGCTGCAACAACTGGGGTCATGCAACCGCGCCAGGACATCGAACGCGGTGGACCTCACTTCCAAGGAAATCCCCGATGACCTCTCGCCCGTCCTCCTCGCGCCGCCGAACCGCAGCCGCCTCCGCCGCGTCGCTGCTCACCGCCGCCCTCGCCGTCGGGACCGTCGGCCCGTCGGCGGCTCTCGCCGCCACCTCGGTCCCGGCCGGGTTCACCGTGACCCAGCTGGCCGCCGGACCGTCCGGGCTGAGCAGCCCGGACGACATCACCCGCCTCGGCGAGCACCTGTTCATCGCGTACCAGAACGGTGTGGGCTCCGACGGCAAGCCGTCCACCAAGGGCGCCACCAAGAGCGTGATCGTGGAGTACACGATGACCGGGCAGAAGCTGGCGTCCTGGGCGGTCGTGGGCAAGGTCGACGGCATGGGCGCCGACTCCGCCCACCAGCGGGTGCTGGCCTCGGTCAACGAGGACGGCAACTCCAGCCTCTACAGCGTCAGCCCCGGGGCGGCATCGGCCGCGCAGGTCCAGCACTTCGGCTACCAGGGCCTGACGCAGGGCGGCGGCACTGACAGCGTGCTGGTCACCGGTGGGAAGGTCTACATCACCGCCTCCGCCCCGGCCGCCGACGCCGACGGCAAGACGTACAGCAAGGCCGCCCTCTACACCGCGACGCTGACCCCCGGTGCGGCCGGTCACGACGGCGTCGTCGCGCTGACGCCGGTGCTCGCGGACAACGCGACCGCCACCGACCTGGTGACCGGCAAGAGCGTCAAGCTGAACCTGTCCGACCCCGACTCCAGCGAGAAGGTCCCTGCGGCCGTGCCCGGCGTCGGCGGCGACTTCCTGCTCGACAGCCAGGGCGACAAGCAGCTGGTCCTCCTGCACGGCAGCGCCACCCCCAAGGTGCTCAACCTCAGCACCCAGGTCGACGACACCGCGTTCGCCACCAAGCGCAGCGGCACGCTGTACGTGGTCGACTCCGCGAACAACAAGCTGCTGGCGATCACCGGTCACTTCACCACCGGGCAGGCCTTCACCTCGGTGCCCAAGGACTCGGACACGCTCCCGGGCACGCTCGGCACGATCGACCTGGCCACCGGCAGGGTCTCGGCCTTCGCCTCCTTCGGCTCGCCCAAGGGCCTGCTGTTCGTGGACGACACCCTTCCCGCCGGCGGCGGAACCTCCGCGAGCCCCTCCGCCAGCTCCGCCACTGCCTCCGCCACTGCCTCCGCCACCGACACCTCCGCCACTGGGTCGGCGTCGGCGTCCAGCACGGCACCGGCCCTGGCGGCGACGGGCAGCTCCGGCACCGGGACTCTCGCTGCCACCGGTGCGGCCGTCCTTCTCCTGGGCGGTGCCGCGGTGTTCCTCACCCGCCGTCGCGTCGGCCGCCGCAGCTGAACTCCGGCCCGTGGCCCGGGGGCCGGGCCACGGGTCAGCCCAGGCCGAGCCAGCTGAGGAGGGTCTGGACGAGCAGGATCGTCGACATCGCGGCGACGGCCAGGACCACGACCGTGGCCGCGACGCGGTAGCGGGGGCCGTTGGCGGCGGCCCCCAGCACGGTGCGGCGGTTGGTCAGGACCAGCAGGTAGACCAGGACGACCGGGCTGATCAGACCCTGCAGGACCTGGGTGCCGATCAGCAGCTGGATCACGTCGACCGGTGTCATGGCCACCGCCGCGCCCAGGATGATCTGAACCGTGAACAGGCCCAGGAACAAGGGCGCGTCGCGGAAGCGGCGCGAGACCGAGCGCTCCACCCCGGCCGCCTCGCCCACCGCGTAGCTGGCGGACAGCGGCACCACCGCGCCCGCGAGGGCGGAGGCGCCGATCAGGCCGAACGCGAACAGCAGTTCCGCGCCCTGCCCGGCGACCGGCTTGAGGGCCTCGGCGGCCTGGGCGGCGGACTGCAGCGGGCCGGTGCCGCCGATCGCGGAGGCGGTGGCGATGATGATGGTCAGGCTGATCACGCAGGCGAAGACCGCGCCGATGACGGCGTCGGCGCGGATCAGCTTGTAGTCCTCCGGCTTGGCGCCGCGGTCCACCACTCCGGCGGCCGCGTAGAACTGCATGTAGGGGCTGACCGTGGTGCCGATCAGGGCGACGGCCAGCAGGATGAAGGCCTGGCCGCCCTGGACGTGCGGGATGAGCAGATGGGAGCCGACCTGGCCCCAGTCCGGATGCCCGAGGACCATCGCGACGGGGTAGGCGAAGAAGGCGAGCGACATGAGCAGGAAGATCCGCTCGGCCCAGCGGTAGGACCCGAACAGCACCAGCGCCCACAGCAGTACGGCGGCCGGGGGGATGACGGCCCACTTGGGCACGCCGAGGAGCTCGAAGGCGGCGCCGATGCCGGCGAATTCGGAGACCACCAGTCCGGTGTTGGCCAGCAGCAGGCAGAACACCGCCAGCGCGGTCAGCCGCAGGCTGAACTGCTCGCGGATCAGCGCGCCCAGGCCCTTGCCGGTGTAGGCGCCCAGGCGCACCGCCATCTCCTGGACCATGACCAGGGCGACGGTGACCAGAAGCATGAAGAACAAGGTGCCGTAGACGAACTGGGAACCCGCCGAGGCATAGGTGGCGATGCCGGCGGCGTCGTTGCCCGCGTTCGCGGCCACCAGCCCGGGACCTGCGATCGCGGCGACGGCGGCGATGCGCTTCCAGCCCCGGCGGTGTCCCGGTGCGGCCGGCCCGCCTTCGCGTCCCGTCCGAGAATCGGTGGCGGTGCCGGCAGCGGTGGTGTCGAGGTCGCGGGTCACTGCAGGAACCTCCGGAAGTGGCGGCGCCCGCGTTCGGGCAACAGGGTGTCCAGTACGTCGTCGGCCAGCATCCGGCCCACCGGCCGCTCGTGCTCGTCGACCACCAGCAGCGATGAGGCGCGGGAGGCCAGCAGCTGGTCGGCGGCCTCGTCGATACGGGTATCGGGGCCGACCACGGCCTGGGGCCCGAACTGGGCCAGCCAGTCCACCATCTCGCCCAGGGTCGCGGCGTCCTCGGCGACGGTCAGATGGAACAGGGGGACGTCGGCGAGCAGCCGGCCGTCCGGGTCCAGCACGGCGACCGCGTCGATCTCGGTACGGTGCTCGGACTGCTGCGCCAGCATCGCGCGGACCTGGGCCACGGTGTGCTCGCGCCCGGCGGTGACCAGCCGGGTCGTCATCGCTCCGCCCGCGGTTCCCTCACGGTGCGCCAGCAGCGAGCGCAGCCCGGTGGCCTGGGCGGCGGGCATCCGGTCCAGCAGCGACTCGCGCTCGCCCTCGCCGAGGTCGCGCAGGGCGTCGACGGCCTCGTCGGGCTCCATCTCCTCCATCATCCGCGCGGCGTACTTGGGCCCGGCCTCGCGCAGGAGGTTCTCCAACTCGCCGGGTTCCATCTCCTCCAGGGCGTCGGCGGCCGCAGCGGGCTCCAGCCACGCCAGCAGCTGCTGGCGTTCGGAGCGGCCGAGGTCCTCCAGGACGTCGGCCAGGTCGGCGGGCCGCATCTGGTGCAGCCCCGAGCGCGGCCCGCGCAGCCGCACCTGCGCGGGTCCGTCGGTGGCGTGCTCGGCGAAGGGCGCCACCGCCTGCCAGTCCAGGACCCGCTCCGGGGTCGGCCGCGCCTGCCAGCGCCGCGGACCGAGCCGGCGCAACAGGGTGGGCAGCGAGACGTCGACGCCTACCAGCACGATGCGGTCCGCCAGCGGGGCGAGGTAGAGGTCGGCCGCCCGGGTGACCTGGATGCCGTCCACGTCGACCAGTTGATGGTCGAGCACGTCGCGCGCCAGCAGCACCTCGCCCGGGCGCCGTTCGTACTCGCGCAGGTCCATCCGGGCGGTGCGCAGCCGCACCCGGCCTGCGGCGACCTGCTCGATCGCGTCGGCCATCAGGAACGCGCGCCGGCGCCCGATCCGGATCACCAGGCCGGTCAGCGGGGGATAGGGGTCGGTGCCGTAGAGGCGGGCGACCACGTCGACCACGCGTCCGACCTCCTCCGCAGCCTGGTTGGCCACCGGCGCGCCGACCAGGCCGGCCACCGAGACCAGGGAGCCGCGCACGGCCTTGGAGGTGGTCGCCCGGCGGACGAGCTGGACCCTGCGGTTGCGCAGACGCGCGGACGTGGTCATGAGCAGATTATTGGCAGCCAAGGTGAACACCCCCTGGCCCCGACACGGCGGGGCACCGGGCAGCACCAGGCAGAGCCCCTGGGCGTACGCCACCCGGGCCCGCGCTCGCGCACCGGTGCGGCTGGCGCGGGCGGGTCGGATCAGTGCCGGGGCACGTGCCTCGCGCCGCGATGGGACAGCAAGGACGTCAGATCATCGTGGGGCCGACTATGGCCCGGACTGCTGTCCATCCCACCCCCCTGCGGTCATGGGCGCGAAGCGCCTGCACTGCGCGGCTGCAGGGTCGACCCGTGGGGGCGATGACGCCGCCCGGCCCACCCCTACTCGTCAGAGCTTTAGCACTCCACGGCGTGTCCCCCGAAAGCGGGGAAGCCACTTGGGGTCACCCCTTAGGCCGGGGAGACCTGTCCTGATCCGGAGCGTCTCTCGACGGGTGGGATCAGTGGCCTGTGTCCGTGAAGACGCCTCACCGAACGAGGTGCCATTCATCAACGGTGCGAACCTTACGCCCCGACCCTGCGCGCACGCCAACTGGCGGACCCGGCACACTGACCCCGTGCGCCGACTCCTCGATGACCGCAACGACGTCCCCGGCTTCCTCGCCGCCTGGTACGGCCCGCCCGACCGTCCCGCCGCAGCGCCGCCCGCGGACCCGGACGGACTGCCGCCGGCGCTGCGCCAGTGGTACGCCACGACCGCGCGCTGGACCCGCCCGCTGCTGTTCAACCACAAGGTCAGCCCGATGGACGGGCTCTACGAGACCGAGGGCCTGCTGGCCTTCTGCATGGACGACTTCGAGTGGCAGGAGTTCGCGGTCGCCCCTGGCGCGGAGGACCCCGTCGTCCACCGGCGGGAGATCGGCGGCGACGCCGGCTGGGAGCCGCACGACGCCCTGCGGCTGTCGCAGTTCCTGCCCGCGCTGCTGCTGCACGAGACAGTCCAGGGCGCCCCGTACGGCGCGGCAGCCGACGGGCTGACACCCGAGCAGCGGGACCGGCTCCTCGCCCCGCTGCGCCGGTTGCCCGGCCCGGACCTGTTCACCGAGCAGTACGCCGGCGAGGGGCTGCTCGCCATCGCCTGGCCGCAGGAGGACACCTGGGAGGTCCGTCTCGCCGCCCGCGACAGCGCGCTGCCGCTCAGGTATGCCGAGGCCGTTCCGGGAGGGAAGTTCGGGCCGGGCGAGTGGTGTCCCGACGAGGAGTCCGAGTAGCGGCGGGGCGGTGGTCAGGGTGCCGGCGCAACCGAGCAGGGGTACTGGGCACCGTCGACGTGGAGCACACCGCTCAGGGCGGTGACCTTGGCCAGTGCGGCCCAGGCGATGTACGTGTGCTTCCCGGCAGGTATGACGTCGTCGTTGCGGTCGGGTTTGCCGGGGTGCGAGGCCTGAGTGACGAGTTCGCCGCGGACGGTGGTGGTGGCGGTCCAGGTGGTCATGTCGGCGCCTGCGCTGTGGTAGGTAATGGCACAGTGCGGGTCGCCCGGCCTGTCGAAATCGTGTGGCGCGGTCCTGGACGAGGAGACGGTCGCACCGACTGCGGGACGCCCTTGCGGAGCACTGGAACATCCGCTCACGCCGGCGAGGATGAGCAGGCCTATGACGGCGGGGATGGTGCGCATGGGACGAGAGTGTCGCAGGTGAGTGCGCCCTCAGGAAGATCTGCTGTGTACCGGTTGTGCGACTGTTATGCCCATCTATCGTCGCTGGGTGCGGGCGCGGGCGCGGGCGCGGCGGCGACGTCGTCGAACATGGTGCGCAGAAACCTGTGGGGGTGGTTGACGAACGCCCGGGTCAGTGCCACGGGCTCGGCCTGCTCGTAGTCGACCTGCTCGATCGTGCCGTCGGTTTCGATCTGCAGGATCCGGGCGCCCGGCATGGCGAGCAGGATCGGCGAGTGGGTGGCCACCACGAACTGGCTGCCCTGGGCCAGGAGCTCCCGCATCCGGACCATCAGCGCCAGACAGCCCTGCACGGACAGCGCGGCTTCCGGCTCGTCCAGGATGTAGAGACCGCCCGGGCCGAAGCGGTGGTTCGCCAGATCGAGGAACGACTGGCCGTGGGAGCGCTCGTGCAGGGATCGGCCGCCGTAGGCCGCCAGCAGGGAGGGTCCCGGTTCGCGGTCCAGCCGGTCGATCTCGGTGGCCACGTTGTAGAAGCTCTCGGCGCGCAGGAAGTAACCGGTGCGCGGCCTGCGGTTCCAGCAGAGGACGAGATGGTCGCCCAGGCTGGACTCACTGGACCGGGTGGCGAAGCGGAACGACTTCGAACCGCCTTCGGCGTTGAACCCGGCAGCGGTGGCCAGCGCCTCGATCAGGGTGGACTTCCCCGAGCCGTTGTCGCCGACCAGGAACGTCGTACCGGGGTCGAGATCGAGTCTGCCGAGCCGTGCGAGGCGGGCGACCACCGGCAGGTCGAACGGGTAGCCCTCCGCGCCGGCTTGCGGGTCGAGCCGGATGTACCGCAGGAACCCTTGGGCAGGGAGACTCATCGGACACCTGCCCGGTGTTCGGACAGTTCGGCCGGCGAACCCTCGGCGGTGTTGGCCTTCCCAGTGACCCGATGGCAGCAGCCGGTCGGTGTGAGCAGCAGGCCGGCACCGGTGAACGCGAGAGTTCGACGCATCCCCGGAGCATCCCAGCGCCGGGTAAGGCCCGGGTGTGGCCGGAAGTGCCCGCGAGTCCTGCGCGGGATCCGCCCGGGCCATGCCCGCCGGTGCTGACCTGCACGTCGTCGAGCGGTGGCTCAGCCGTGGCTGGTGAGGGTCATCGACTGCGTCATGGTCTGGGTGGGATCGGCGATTTCACCCACGATCGTGGTCCGGTGCTGGGGCGATGCCACGACGCTGCTGGGGTCGAACAGCGTGCCCGCAGGCAGGTCCAGGGGCTGCCATGTCGCGCCGGAGAACCGGATGGCGTAGCCGTCCGAGCCGGGACCGGGGTACGGGGCCAGGGTGGTTCGCCCGACCACGGTGACGCCCTGGGGGGTCAGGGCGACGGATGCGATGCGGCCTGCCGCGTTCGGTGTGGCGACCTGCTGCCAGGTGTGGCCGTTCCAGTGCTCGACCAGGGCGTGCCCCACACCCGTGTCCGCCGGGTCGAGCATCGCCCGGCCCACCGCCCACACGTCGTTCGGCCCGCGGGCTGCGACCGCGTTGAACTCGCCGAAGACCCCGCGGTACCGCGGGGTGGCGACGTGAGTCCAGGCGTGGCCGTCGGAGTGCAGCAGCACCGGCTGGTCATCGTCCATGGTCATGCCGACTGCCCACAGGTCGTGGGGGTTGATCTCGGTCACGGCGTTGAGTGCCCAGTCCCCGGCCAGCTTCGGGAGCGGGACGGGCTTCCAGCCGACGCCGTTCCAGTGCTCGACCAGTCCCTCCAGATGTCCGTTCGGCCCATCGGTCGCACTGCGGACCTGGGCCCAGCCCACCGCCCACGCGTCACGGCTGTCGGCTCCGGACACTCCCAGGAATCCGGCACTGGTCAGAACGGTCGCCGCTGGAACGGGAGCCTTCGCCAGCTTCCAGACCGCGCCGTTCCAGTGCTCGGTGACGATGCCGCCCACGGTCGGGGCGTCGTCGCCGACCAGCCAGCCGTCGCGGCCCGAGACCGCGGTGACGGCGTTGATCCGGGTGTGGCTGCCGGAGGGCAGGGGCGCGGTTGCCGTGGCCGTCCAACCACGTGGGTCCCCGTCCCTTCGGGTCAGCAGGACCGGCAGGTGCTGAGTGATTTTCGGGCCGATCCGGATGATCTGGAACCCTGCGGCCCAGGTGGTGTGCGCATCCGGCTGGGCGGCGCTGGTGAGGATGGTGTCCTTGGTCGGCACGGCGGAGGCGGTCCAACCCGGTGTACGCGGCGGGGCCGGAGCGGCCGAGGCCGGGACGGCTGGGGTCAGAGCCCCAGCAGCGATGGATATTGCGATGGCGGCGGTCAATATCTTGGTGCGGGACACGTGATGTGCTCCTGTCCTGAGGATGCGGGGTTGTGGTGGGTGCTGGGTGGCGCGCGCTCAGCCGGTGGCGCTGTCGGCGGGGCCGACCGTGAGGAACGTCAGCCGCTCCACGACCGCTCCGGCCCGGAGGGCGGGCCGGCCACCGGACTGGTTGCGTCCCTGGACGACGCCGTCCAGTCCGGACGTCGACGGCTTGGGGGAGGCGGGCAGCGCTGGGAGGGCCTCGGCGGCCGTGACGAGGGTTTCGAGCAGCTGGCCGTTGGCCGGGTCGATGATGTAGTGGACGACGATCTTGCCGTCGGCCCGTTCCACCTCCGTGCCGGACCTGCCGGTGGCGTCGGTGGCCTTGCCCACTAGACGGACGCCGGGCAGGTCCGCGGCCACCTGGTACAGCGCGCTGCGCAGTTTCGGTGAGGCGGGGGAGTCGAGCAGGTCGCCGATGACGGTGAAGACCTCCTCGGACCTGTCCTGCCCGGGGTTGGCGCATTTCTCCAGCACGGAGCGCAGCGCGGCGGTATCGGTGGGCAGCGCGTCGAGCTGCTCCCAGGTCAGGTTGCGAGTGCCGATGCTGAACCGGCCCGGGCCCGGTGACGTCTTGTCCTCGTGCACGGGTGAGGTGACGCGCAGGTGCGAGAGCTGTCCGGCGTGGTGGGCCAGGAGCTTCTGTACTGCGACCCGCGAACCGTCCGCCTCCACCGCGACGGTACTGATCTGCCAGTAGGGCGCGTTGCCCCAGTCGGCGCTCTGCATCGACTGGACGTAGGAGATCTGGCTCAGGAACGTCGAGGCGTTGGCGGCCGTGGCCGGGGACTGGTGGCTGGGGGCGGTGGCGGGCTGGGCGACGGTCACGGCCACCGCGACGGCGGCCGTGGCTGCGGTGACTCCGGTCAGTGCCAGCCGAAGTGTCCAACGGCGGCGCCGTGGCTGGGTGCGCGCCGCGCTCAGCAGAGCGGCGCGGCCGCGCTCAACGGCTTCCTGGCTCGGTTCGGTCTCGGGTCCGGACAGTGCGTTCCCGATCAAGGTAAGTTCATCCATGGTGGTTCTCTGTTCCGCTAGTTGGTGGTTGTGTGCTGGGCGAGCGCGGGTTCCAGCAGCCGCCGCATCTTCGTGCGGGCCCGGTTCATCCGGGAGCCGACGGTGCCCGAGGGGATGCTGAGGGCCTGGGCGACCTCGGCGTAGCTGAGCCCGGCCACCGCGATCAGCAGCAGGACATCGCGGTCGTCCCGGGCGAGCGTGGCCAGCGCCTGGCCGAGCTGGGGACGCAGCAGCTGTGCGGCGACCTGGTCGGCGACGGTGTCCTCGAAACCGGTCTCGGCATCGGTTTCTCCCGCACGCAGGTTCATGAAGTGCCGCCGTTCGGTGCGGCGGTGGCGGCCGACAAGGTTGGTGGCGATGCCGAACAGCCAGGCCCGGACCTGCCCCCGGGCCGGGTCGAAACTCCCGCGCTTCCGAAAGGCGGTCAGGAACACCTCCGCCGCCACGTCCTCGGCCGCATCCGCCCCGAGCCGGGCGGCCAGATAGCGGTGGACACTCCGATAGTGGGCGTCATACACCAGCGCGAAGCGCTCCGGCGCACCCAACGAGGCCTCGACTGCTGCTTGCACGGACGCGTCAGCCGCCGTCCACGTGGGGTCGTGCAGATCAACGTGTGGCGTCACAGGGATCCCTGGGCAGTTGGTACGGAAAAGTGGTCACACCCGTACTTCGCCTCGGAGCGAATCCTTCTTCACGGACGCACAGCCACCTTGTAACAGCTGCGGCACCCCGCCCACACCGCCCCGTCCTCCTCGCACCCTCCGACCCAGCTCATACGGTCTGCAGGCTTGACGCCGCGTCCGTTGCGGACCCGCTGGTAGCCTCCCCTCGACTTGCGGACGCACAGGCGTTCGTGTCGAGGGGAGGCCGCGCGCCATGGGGTACGTGTGTACGTTCGATCTGTCGCGCGAGGAGCTCGAGGAGCTGCTGGGCCATCGCCCCGCAGGTCAGTGACGGTGTTTGAGGGGCCGAGTGGGTGTCCTGTAGATCTGCTGGCTCTGACTACCTAAAAGGCTCCGACCCAGCTGGTGCGGTCCGTCCCCAGTGCTGTCAGCCGATGGCGATGATGGGGTGTTGGGCGGGGTTGATCCATTGCATGATCTGGGTGATGACGGTGGTGGGGAGGGCGACGCAGCCTGCGGTGGGGCCGGCCTGGGGGCCGAGGTCGTGGAGGAAGATGCCGGCGCCGCGGCCGGGGACGGCGGGGTTCATGTTGTAGTTGATGACCAGGGCGTTGTGGTACTGGGTGGGGTAGTTGATGAGGTGTTCGCTGCCGAGGTCGCCGGTTTCGGTCAGGGGGAAGCCGCCTTGGGCGGCGGTGCGCATCTGGTTGTAGTAGGGGGACTGGGGGTCCTCGACCCACCAGTCGGCGCTGGTGACCTGGTGGTAGGGCATTTTGGTGCCGGGGTTGGCGCCGACGCCGAAGCCCTGGGTGATGGTGTAGGTGCCGGTGGGGGTGGTGTCGGTTCCCTGGTGGCGGGTGGTGCCGTCGGTGATGCCGTTGGCGCCGACGCGGGCCTGGGTGGTGGTGTACCGCGGGATCCAGCTGTGGCCCTGGTGCTGCCAGGCGGTGACGGTGGCGTAGCTGCCGGTGGCTTTGACGGTGATCACTTGGAGGGCGTTGCCGAGGGTGACGGGGACGGGGAAGGACATGCCGCCGTTGCCGGCCACGGCGCCGGGGGGCAGAAGCAGGCTCTGGCCCGGGTGGATGAGGTAGGGCGCGGTGAGGTGGTTGAGCCGGGCGATCGCGGGCCAGCCGCCGGGAGTGTGTTCCAGGGCGGCGATCCCTGACAGGGTGTCACCGGCCGTGACGGTGTGGGCCGTGTCGTGGGTGGCGGCCTGGGCGGTGCCGGTGGACAGCAGGGTCGCGGCCGCGAACGCACCCAAGGTCACGGCCGTGGTCGAGGCGGCCGCAGACCAGCGCATCAACGGGGTACGAGGACGGGCATGACGGCCCGGCGTGCTGCTCATGGTCGGGGTTCCTTGGCGAAGTGTGCGGTGGTGCGGCCAGGTCGGGGCTTGGCCGCACCACCACACGGGGATGAGTGGACGGCCCCGCACCTGCTGGGTGCGGGGCCGCGGTCGTTGCAGGAGCTTCCTAGGTGGCGGAGGTCCAGACGGCGGTGCCTTGGGTGTTGTAGATGACGAGTTGGCCATCGGGTTGCAGGGCGAGGGTTGCGTCGTAGTGGCCTCCGGTGACGCTGGACCAGAGCTCGTGGCCGTTGGCGATGGAGGCGGTGGCGGGGTCGGGGTAGATGACGAGGTTGCCGTCGGCTTGGAAGACCAGTTGGGGGGTTCCGGTGCTGGGAGTGCTGCTGGCGGTGAAGGTCTTGTTGGTGGCGCCGTTGGTGACGGTGAGGACGCCGTTGGTGAAGGTCATCGTGTTGGTGGCGCCTGCGGTGGTGCTGGGGACAGACCAGGTGGTGGTGGGGTCGTTGCCGGGGTGGGTGGTGCTGTCGGGGGCGAAGACCTGGGCGCCAAGGTCGGCGTGGTACTGGGCGACTACTTGTCCGCTGGTCAGGGCGTAGGGGTAGGTGGTGACGGCGGAGATGCTGCCGGTGAAGCTGCCGGTGCTCAGAGTGGTGAGGCCGACACCTGCGCCGTCGGCGCCCCCGATGAGCAGGGGTCCGCTGGCGCTCCAGGGGCTGTCGTTGGTGCCGGATCCGGCGAGGGTCCCGTTGACGTAGAGGGCCATGGCGTGGGTGGCGGAGTTGTAGGTGGCGACCAGGTGGGTCCATGCACTGGCTGTCGGGGTGCCGGTGGCGTGGGCGAAGGCGTAGCTGCCCGGGTAGCGGGTGTCGGAGCTGGGGGCGACGAAGGCCCAGGTTTGCTGCGAGCCGGAGTACTGCAGGTAGGCGCCGCAGCGTTGGCCGGTGTCGTCAAGCTGGCACACGGCGGTGTCGTAGCCGGTGGTGTTGTAGCCGGTGGGGAGTTTGACCCAGGCGGCGATGCTGTAGTCCGAGCCGGTGTCGATGGCGGTGTTGGGGGCGGTGAGGTAGTTGGTTCCGTCGAACGTGGCGGATCCGCTGCCGGGTGCCGTGCTGGGGCTGCCGCTGGTGCTGTAGGAGAGGGTGTCGGTGGTGGGGTTGGTGGCGTTGTTGCCCATGGCCACGTCACTGCCGTCGGTGGCCAGCGGCCAGTGCTCCTGGCTGAAGGGTGCCATGCCCGGGGCCACGGTGTTCGCGTTGAAGTCGTTGGTGAACTCGGTGGCGAGTGCCTGGTAGTAGGCGTCGTTCGGGATTCCGTTGGTGAGGAAGCCGGCGGCGACCGTGGGAGAGCTGTCGGTGCCGGAGCCGGCGGGGGTGGATACCGCTGCTGCGAAGTCGATCGCCCCGTCGGCGTTGCTGTTGAGGTAGGTGCCGCCGAGTGGGTTGATGATCGCGTTGATGGCTTCCCGGGCGGTTTCCTGGTCCGTGGTGAAGGCGGCCGAGGGAGGGATGGTGGCGACGTAGACGGCCAGCAGTGGTTGGTTGTGGTCGCTGTCCAGGTCGTCGCTGTAGAAGACTCTGGTTTCGGAGGCCAGGGCGGTGAGTTTCTTGACGATGCTGCTGGTGCAGTTGGTGACGGTATCGGTGCAGGCTTGCAGGTCGCTGCTGCCCTCGGCGATGACCACGGAGCGGACGTTGGTGGCCTGCAGCGCGCCGCGGTCCAGGGGGCCGTAGGCACTGAAGGGGGTGAGAGAGTTGGTGACGTCGGGCAGTTGGTTGTTGGGGCCCGTGGTGCCGTTGGTGCCCTGCGCGAGGAGGCCGTAGGGGACGGTGCCGTTCTCTTTCACCAGACCGGCACCGATGTCATCGGTGAGGTGACTCCGGCCGTTGCTAGCGGCGTGGTCGGAGTTGATGTTGCCGTCGCCGTAGAACACCACGGAGCCGACCGGGCTGGCGACCGGGGTGCTGACGTCGATGGCGGACAGGTAGGGCAGCCCGGTCATGGTGCTGGCGGTGAAGGCGGTTGCGGCGGTGTCGGTGGTGTGGTCCAGTCCGTCGCCGCTGGTGGAGGTGTAGACGGGGTTGAGGGCGTCGGCGTGCCCGGACAGGGTGGCGACGGTGCCGTCGACCTGCAGGCTCACCAGCACGGTGGCCGCGGAGGCCACGGTCAGGGTCACGGGGTTGCTGACGGTGTCGCCGCCGACGGGGATGGTGACGCTGTGGCTGCTGGCGGTGCCGAAGGTCAGGGCCAGCGGGGCAGTGGCAGGGGTGGCGCCCAGGGCGGTGGTGCTCTGCACGGCCACGGAGGCGGCGTCGAAGGTGACGGGGGTGGTTCCCTGGGCGTTGGACAGGTGGATGCGGACCTGGTTGCTGCTGTCGGTGCCGGTGCTGACCTGCACGGGAATCCGCAGGGTCTGCTTGGTCAGGGCCGGGCTGGTTCCGCCGGCGCTGGCAGTGGCGGTGTCCTGGGCGGCTGACCAGGTGCCGACCCAGTGCTGGGTGGGGGTGAAGGAGACCGGGCGCAGCCCCAGTCCCAGGATGTGGGCGGAGGGGCCGCCGGAGCCGACGGCGTTGGCCTGCGGCAGCTGGATGCCGGTGATGGTGGCCCCGGGGCACTTCAACGGCACGCTGATCGCGTAGATCTTGGCGCCTCCTGTGGGGGAGGTCTGTCCGGCGGGGCTGTCCCGGTGCGCCAGCACGACGGCGGCATAGGCGCCGCCGGCGCCGGCTACCCAGTCCGGGACGGTGTCCAGGGTGTACCGCTGGGTAAGGCTGTGGTTGCAGGGGCTGGCGTAGGTGATCGTGCCGGTGTCGTCGACGGCTTGGCCGTCGCTGGCGAAGGCGAGGAGGACCAGGGCGCTGCCGTGGTTGACGGTGCCGGTGGCTGGGAGGGTGACGAACTGGCCGTAGGCGACCATGTTGTCCGCGGTGTCGCTGCTGGTGCCGAAGGCGGGCAGGGCGATGGTCGCGCCGTCGACGGTGACCGTGCCCTTGCTGGTCCAGCCGGCCGCGGTCAGGTCCCCGGCGTACAGGGAGTTGCCGTAGTTGTCGGCTTTGGCCGTGGTGGTGCCGTTGGTGCCGTTGGTGTTGGCGCTGATCGCGGTGTTGTTCAGGCAGTGCGTGGTGTCGGTGATGGTGCAGGTCAGCCCGAGGCCCAGGCGCAGGACGTCGATGCCGGCCTGGTAGCCGGTGGCGGCGGAGTTCTTGTCGACCAGTTGCAGGGTGACCGTGTGCAGGCCCGCGTTGAGGCTCATCTTGTTCCCGGTCGCGTCCGTGGCGTAGCCGAAGTCCTCGAACTGGGTGCTGGTGGCGGGGCTGTAGCCGTCAAAGTTCTTGATCATCGTCCACTGGGTGGACTTGCCGGTGTCCAGGGTCAGTGTGTAGGTGCCGTAGTCGACGCCCTTGGTCAGGTTCGCCCCGATGTCCCACAGGCCGGTGGCGGGGATGTCGAAGGAGAAGGTGGCGCTGTCGCCATTGGCGATTTTCGCGGTGCTGCTGGCGTTGGCGAACATGCCCTGGTTGCCGTCGGCGAAGACGTAGCTGCTGCTGTAGCTCGGCTGCGTGATCAGGGCCCCGCCGGTGCTGGACTTCGTCGCCGCGGGTACCACCGTGGTGCTCTGGTCGGTGTTGGTGGCGCTGTAGCCAGTGACCATCTTGTCGCCGTACACCCAGGTCGGGGTGACCGTGCCAGCGCTGAACTGGTACGCGGCCGGAAGGGAGTTGGTGTTGGCCACCCCGATCGCCATCACCGACAGGGTGTGCGGCCCGTTGGTGCCCGGCGCGAAGGTGGGAGCGGCCGTGCCGTTGGTGACGGAGGTGCCGGTGCCGTTGTTGTTGTCAGCGCCGGCGTAGTAGATCGAGCCTGCGGCGATCTTGGTGGAGGCGGTCCACGCTGGGGTGGAGCTGGTGTACTGGTAGGTGTTCAGGCTGCCGTCCAGGGTGAAGACGTAGCCCTTGATGCTGGTGAACTTGTCGTTGTTGAACACGAACCGGCCGCTGTCACCGTAGGCGTCACCGATCTCGCCGCGCGGGAACTGCGTCGAGGAGACCGTGGGGGCGTGCGGGCGGCTGGTGTCGATGGTGAAGGACTGGTTGGCCGTGGTCGAACCGTGCCAGGTGCTGCCGGACCAGTAGCCGGCCCAGTACCCCGAACTGTTCTGCGCGGTGGCGTTCCAGTAGTAGGAGCCGTCCGCCAACGACGGCGTGGTCCAGGCGTTGCCGTAGCGGTTGTAGGTGCTCGCTGACGGCTCGTCACCGGTGGCGACCTGGGTGCCGTTGGACTTGTAGACCGTGTAGATCAGGTGCAGGTTCTCCGAGCCGGCGGCCGGGTCGTTGTCGGTAGCCTGGGCGTGCAGCGTGGGGGTGTGGGTGGTGAAGTAGCTCGTGCCCTGGTAGGCCACCGCCGGGGGAGTCATCGTGGCCCCGGCGCTCATCTTCGGCCGGGTGGTGAATGTGATCGTCAGTGACGCGCCGCCGCCGTAGCCCAACTGCTTCCACTGGGTGGCGTCGTTCATGTCGGCCGACTCCACCATCAGCGTCGCGTTGTTGTAGCCCGCCGCCGCGGTGTCGGCGATCCGGCCCTTGATGTCGAAATCCAGATCCGGGGGACTGGGGTAGGACTGGCTGGGATCCGAGGACGAGGTACGCGGGCAGATCCCGCCCTCCTTACTGGAGTACGTGCTCAAGACCCCGGTCTGGATCGCGGGCTCATGACCCCACGACAGGGACGAAGAGTTCCACTGCGAAGGTGCACCGGTGCCGTAGACCACCGAGGGCGTGCTGCTGCACGAGGCCACCGACACCTGGGACACGTACAGGTTGGCGTCCAGGATGACGGTGCCCTTCACCCCGCTGGTGTTCATCTGGTAGTAGGTGCGCGCCCGCTCGCCGTTGCCGGGAGTGTTGTTGTCCCAGCCCACGCGTGCGTTCGCATCCCCGCTGGTGGCCGTGGAGTTGTAGACGTTGTCGCCGTTGTCGGAGAGCCGCGCCCAGTTCAGCTGACTGCGTCCCGGCGACCCGGACCAGTCCGGGTCCACGAAGACCGGGTACTCGGTGGTCTTGGCGGTCAGCAGCGCCTTGTCCAGGGCCAGGTGCTGTTGGCCACGACTGTAGGAGATCTTCACCTTGGCGCGGTGAGCGCCGACCACACTCGCGGCGCTGTGCTCCGCCGCGACGGCGCTCTTGCTCGGCCGCACCGACGAAGCCGGCTGCGCGGCGACCCGGGCCTGGGGCGCGGCAGCCTGACCCGAAGCCGAAGCCGAAGCCGAAGCCGAAGCCGAAGCCGAAGCCGAAGCCGAAGCCGAAGCCGAAGCCGAAGCCGAAGCCGAAGCCGAAGCCGAAGCCGAA